>JAGRNJ010000003.1:0-90996 GCA_020440825.1 Leptospiraceae bacterium
CCACGATATGCATGTGATGAACCAACAAATAGAACATCAACTGTATTAAAATCCTTTACTTCTTCTAAACGAGTATATTGGAAATCACCTGTAGGGGGTTTATGTAAAATAATAGTGCTATCAAAGAATTTGTATTTACCAAATACAACAATCATAAAACAATAAAAGATAGTAAAAATAATTGAAAAGACAAATATTTTTATAATAAATTTTTTCATAGTTATTATTCCCTCCTAATTTGAGAATGTCTTTTAGAATTGAAAATAGATAAAGGGGGAACCTTCAATATTTTGAAATAAAATTATAATAATAAATAGAATTGCATAGAATGCTTGTCGAAAAATTGTATGCTTGTTAGCAAGTAATTTTTCTATAGCATATTTTCCATGCCTACCTTGCCATTCAATTAATACAAATATCACAACAAGGACAATAGTTGATAAGGATTCTGCCCTGCCAGGGAATCTTGGAATTTCAAAAAGTGTAAATGAAAAAATTCGGTCTATATAACTAAATGCATGCGTGAGACTTTCTGCCCTAAAAAATATCCAGGCAAATACAGTTAGGCTAAAAGTAGTTAGTATTGCCAGAATTTCTTTGAAGCCGGGTAAGAATTTATTTTGAGCGACTACATCTAAATTGCTTCTGTTCTTGTTTGATAAAAGTAAAGGAAGGAAATAGATTGCGTTTAGTGCACCCCAGAAAATAAAAGTCCAGTTAGCTCCATGCCAAAAGCCACTTACAACAAAAATTATAAAAGTGTTTCTCACTTTCATTAGAGTACTACCGCGACTGCCACCTAAAGGGATATATAAATAATCTCTGAACCAGGTTGATAAGGATATATGCCATCGTCTCCAAAATTCTGCAATATCCCTTGAAAAATATGGAAAATTAAAATTTTGCATTAAATCAAAACCAAATAATTTAGATGTACCTATCGCAATATCTGAATACCCGGAAAAATCACCATAGATTTGAAAAGTGAAGAATAATGCACCGAGCACCAAGGTGCTTCCAGAATAATCAGATGAATTATTAAAAATTAAATTTGCATATTGAGCACAATTATCGGCAATTACAATTTTCTTAAATAATCCCCATAGAATTTGTCTCATGCCATCGACTGCGATTGAGTAATCGAAAGTTCTTTTTTCATAAAATTGTGGCAATAAATGTGTAGCTCGTTCAATTGGTCCTGCTACCAATTGAGGGAAAAAACTAACAAAAGCTGCAAAAACAATAAAGTCTGTAGTTGGTTCAAGTTTTCTTCTATAAACATCTATTGTATAACTCAAAGTTTGAAATGTGTAAAAACTTATACCAACTGGTAGAATGATTTTTAAAGAGTTAGCTTTTATATCTGACCCAAAAAATGTGAAAGTTGTAATAAAATTATCTAAAAAGAAATTATAGTATTTAAAAAATCCTAGAAATCCTAAATTAACTAAAATACTTGTCCATAATAGAAACTTTCGCTTGGTATCGCTATCTTCCTTCCATAGCAAACGGCCAACAGTATAATCCACGATAGTACTGAAAGCTATTAATGAAAGGAACCTCCAGTCCCACCATCCATAAAATACATAGCTTGCTACTACAACTAACAAGTTTTGTAGTTTAAGATTTTTATTTGTAACAAACCAATAGAATAAAAATACTATTGGTAAAAATATTGCAAAATCAATTGAATTAAATAACAAGTACTACCTTCCGTTCTCTTCTTTTCTTCGCCCGCCACGGACGGCGGGCGTCTTGGGGGCGGGATTAAGAAATTATTTTATCAAACATATCATATTTTCAACCAAAAAATTTGGCGCGATTTTTCGTCTAACTCTTATTCTCCGTATTGCGTTAAAGAGGAGGTTCGTCAAGACAAATAAATACTCGAGATTCAGAAAAGTTCGTTTTTGCGGTGTAATGCGGGTGTTATGTGATGTAAATCATTGCGGGTAATGGTTTTCATTGGGGTGTTGTGCGTAATTTCGTTTAATATACTCAGGCGTATTCATTAAAAAATCTATGATCCTTAGTGAGTAAGTAACTGCAGCTAAAAAACAAAACCTGACCTGGTTTTTTAAGTTTTTTACCAATCTATTGGCTAATTCGTCCAGATCTACATAATGGCTAAATTCTCTCATTTTTTTTCCAAGCTTCGCCCGACGCTAAGCTTCTACCTCTTCCCGGCGTGAGCGTTGTCTAAATTGACTTTGAACGCATTATTACTGCGGTTTAGTTCTGTTCTCGCTGGTCGTTGATTTGAACAGTTTTGACTGTTTTTGTGCGAGGCTTACCAATATTAACGGCTATTTTTTTGCCAGATGAGAGGTTAAAAATGCAAAAGCAATTGACGCGGGAATGGTAATCCACCCCAGAAAAAGCAGACTTATGCCGGTGTAAATAAGCCCCAGATAGGTCATCTGCCAAACCGGTATCGGTGGCTCTGCAAGCGAACTCGTGCATCCCCCCGTCGTCACATAACAGATATTGAGCCCGATATTCAGAAGCAGCCAGCACAGATAATGAGAAATACTGCCAGTCAAGAAACCGGTCAGAATAAGTTTGCCAGGGCGGATTACCTCTGCCACGCCAATAATTCTCTGCCACAGAATATAAGCGCAAAGAAATGTCGCCGCCGGCGCAGCAATGATAAACATCCAGTAGCCATTTGCAATGGCACTTACCGTGATATAGACCCCGGTGGCCAGTGCAGCCAGAGAGTTAAAGATACTGAATTTTAATGAATTACTCATGTAAGAGGTCCTTTGAATCTAGAAATAAGATCATCAAGCTGCCGTTTAGTAAATACAGGAAAAGAATGTCAACGGCGTCAAGCTCAATAAAGAAGCGGCAACAATCAGCGACCGATTAAAGGAGCCTGGGCGGGAACCTAAGCATTTTAAAAAGAGGTCAAAATATTTCATTTCAAATTTACGTTTTCAAAACATTATGAAAAAAACACAAGAATTTCGAGGCAAAATCTATGATTTTGCGTCGCAGCGAGACGAATTTTATTAAAATTCGTAGCAAATTTTTGTGTTTTAGTGAATTTGAAATGAAATATTTTGACTACCCCCGGTTCCCGCCCAGGCTCAAAGGCTGCTTGAAATTCGTTTTAGGAGAAGCGAAATGTACTTTACAAATAGTGGTATTTGTTTAGTGTGGTGGGTATGAGTGCGGAGGGTTATAACTCGAAGCCGGGGCGCATTGAAACACAAATTGACGCTCGGGCAATTGAAGACCACTATAACCTGAGCCTGAATTATATTTCAAATCAAAGAATTGAAGAATTTTTAATTCTACATCATGCCAACCGTCCCGATCATCCCGGTTATCAGAAACTGAAGTCGGCTTTCCGTCGCAATAATTTATACCGTCGGGTATTTGATAAGATTGAAGAAGATTTTGCCAGGTTTGGCGCCAGTCTGGTGACAAATTCACAAAATGTCTCATCTCAATTTGAAAAAGATCTGTCTGTTGGTAATGAAGATTTCAGCGAAAAAAGCCATCCGCCTGCCCCCAACATGATACAGAATGCTAAATATTCGGCAGAGAATCTCAAAATACCACGGGTACTTTTACCCACGGTGAGTGAGTCGATTCACAATATGGTTCGCAATCTTCGCATTCGAAATTATTCGCGCGCGACGATCAAAAGCTATGAATCTTATGTTCGACAGTTTGCGTTTTATTTGCAGAGCGCCAATAAAGTTCTCTCGCCAGATATTGCAATTGGTGATATTATCGATTATCTTGATGAGCTTCTCGAACGGGAGGCTTCTTCTACTGTGATGCGCGGGTTTCGGGCGGCACTGCGGGCTTATTTTCAAAGTGCAGAGGTCGAGCGCGACATACCATTTTTCAAAGGTATGAAAAAAGAAAAATTTCTGCCGACCGTGCTCACTAAAAACGAAATTCTGCGCATCTTATCAACAATTACGAACCCGAAACACTGGTGTGCAATTTCCATTATGTATTCATCGGGCTTACGGGTTTCTGAAGCAGCAAAAATAAAGGTCGGCGATGTTGATCTGCCACAGAATGTTTTACGGGTTCGGCAAGGCAAAGGTAAAAAAGACCGGGTGACAATGCTTTCAGATAAACAGACCGAAATTTTGCAGACCTTGATTGCCGGGCGTAAAATGGACCAGTTTGTGTTTGAAAGCGGCCAGCGCAAAGGGCGGCCTCTATCGGTACGCAGTATTCAAAAAGTCTTCGAGCGGGCTTTGAAAGCCAGCGGGGTTCAGAAATTTGCCACCTGTCACAGTTTAAGGCACTCTTTTGCCACCCATTTGTTAGAGAGTGGTACAGATATTCGCTTTATACAAAAGCTGTTAGGCCATGCTAATCTAAAGACGACTTCGGTTTACACGAAAGTAAGTCACGAAAAGATCACCCAGATACGCTCACCGTTTTGAATGGAAAATGTATGCCCAGACCCGGCCTTTGACTCAATGGCCTTACCGATTAGAGACAGAAAAAAGTCACTATTTCTGAATCTGGTTCGGATGAGAAAATTAAACTTGAATATACTTGAAACTACAATATTGTCCACTTTATTTGGACGTTTTACCCTACGTCATATATAATTACAAAATGAACCATTTGAACGTATCAGAATTCAAACAAAAATGCCTTGATTTGCTCGACCCGGACAAGTTGGCCATTGAACCTATTTTATTAACCCGGCATAACCGGCCGGTTGCAATGGTGGTTGAACCAAAAGGGTACTTCAAAGAAAGTAAGCTCCGGGGTTCTGTTACCTATTGTCTCGCTCCCGGGGAAAAACTTGAAAATATTACTTTTGCAGAAGAATGGGGTAACTAAGAAACATCAACATGATTTTAGACACGCATATTCTATTATGGCTGGTCAATGGAGACCCTATTCCCCCCAAAACAAAAAAAGCAATTCATACTTCTGCCTATCTGGCAATCTCTGCCATTACTGCCTGGGAGATTTTTATGCTTGAAAAACGCGGCAAGGTGAATTTCAATATTCCATCTGCTGCATGGCTCGGTCAAGCTTTGCGAACACATAATATCGACACTATCCCACTGGGCATTTCAATTTGCCACCGCTCAAACAGACTGGCATGGGAACACCGCGACCCTGCCGATCGTTTTATCGTTGCGACCGCGATAGAGACCGATTTACCACTGGCTACCTGTGACGACCAGATTATTCAAAGCCGGGTCGTGCCGGTAGCCGGTTATACTTGAGAAAAAGTCTCAGAGTTCACCCCGACTTACAATCTCAAAACAAAATTTCTTTTTAAGCAGAGATTGCGCGATCGCAAATAAGTATTTTTCATTACCTCTACCCTTTATGATATTTTTTTTCCTGATAAATACACTGCTTCAATAGAACCGGGAAAAGTAAAATCTTCAAACGGAGACCACCCGCTTTTGCTTTGAATCATCTCTTTGCGAAAGGTGGTTTCTTTTTTAAGATTCAAGACCGAAAAATTGGCTGCATAACCGGGTTCAATTTTACCGAACCCTTTGCCATATTTTTCAGGCAGATACTCATTTACAAATAGCCCCGGCTTGTAAGAGCATACTTCGGCAATTCTTTGCAGCGATACGTTTTTCTCGAGAATGAGCCAGGTCACAAACAGAGCATAGGTATCTAATTGAGAAATTCCACTGGTTCCTTTTTGCTTCTCTTCAATTGAGTGCGGGGCATGATCGGTTGCCAGATAATCGATATTGCCGTTGATTAGTTCTTCTAACAGTATTTTTTTATCTTGCGGCCCTCGTAAAGGCGGGTTCATCTGAAACCAGTGGCGATTTTCATCTGTCAGCATTGTGGTATCAAACATCAGATGTGTGGGGGTTACCTCGCAGGTTACTTTTACTCCCCGATTTTTTGCAGCTATAATTTTTTTAAGACCGTCACCGGTAGAATAATGGCAAAGCTTGCCTTTCAGGTTATATTTCTCAATGAGATTCAAAGCAAATTCTGTAGCTGTAATTTCTGCGACGGCAGGTCGTCTGTCTTCATGCAGGGGTTTGTCTTTATTTTCTTCGAGCAGAATGGGGTCTTCGCAGTGAAAACTCACATTCTGGCCTGTATAATTTTGAATAACCTGTTCAAGCTCTTCATTCGTTTTGAAATACAGGTCTCCGACCGAAGGCCCCATGAAAACCTTGTAGGGTACATTTCGTTTCAGGGGGTTGGTGCCGGGGCCAATGCCGGCATAGAGTGTAATATGCAGGGGAGATTTTAAGGTCAGCTTTTCTTTCTGCTCATAGAGAGTATCGTTTATCGGTGCAATCGGGTTGTTGGGCATATCGGCTAGGTGGGTTACTCCGCCATTTAAGCCTGCAAGTCCTGCGCTTTTAAAATCTTCTTTATAGGTATGCTTACCCGAGGCATCTTCCCGCGCATGAATATGTATATCGCCAAACCCGGGAAAAATAACACATTCGGCCGGTGAATACTGTATCTGGCCGGTCATTCCCGGCTGAACTTCGAGTATCAAACCGGTCTGGTCATCAAAATAGATGGTTCCTTCAAATTCATTTTCATGGGTAACAATTCTGCCTGCAATGGATGTTTTCATTATTTAAATTCCGTAGTTTACTTTTTTGAGAGAACGCCGGGCAGCAAGTAGAAAATTCCCTCTATTTTTATTTGAGCTTCCGTTGTTTTTTGACCACAGCATTGAAAGACATATAAATGGTTGACAACAGTATCGTAGTGTAATATTATAACTTTGTGATATTATCGTTCGGCGATACAGAGACCGAGAAAATATGGAATCAAACTTTGTCAAAAAAGTTGCCAAAAGATATTCAACCAGTTATGTTACGAAAACTCATCATAATCAATCGATCCCAAAACTTGAATGACCTGAAGATACCACCGGGAAACAAACTGGAAAAGATGAAAGGAAATCTCAAAAATATGTATAGTATCCGTATAAATGATCAGTGGCGCATCTTATTTAAGTGGGAACATAATAATGCACACGAAGTCATCATTACAGATTATCATAAATAGGGAGTAATTTATGAAAAGATTAAAAAATATTCACCCCGGCGAAATCCTTAGAGAAGAATTTATGATTCCTTTGCAAATTACTTCATATCGACTTGCGAAAGAGACGAATATACAGGCTACAAGAATAAGCCAGATATTGCACGAGAAAAGATCTATTTCGCCAGACACTGCTTTGAGACTTTCAAAGTTTTTCGGAAACTCTCCCGATTTTTGGCTGGGAATACAGATGGAATATGAATTAAGAGAGCAAAAAAGTAAAATTGAAAAAGAATTAAACGAAATAAAAACTCTGGATATAGCCTGAAAGTTTTCAAATTATATTGTTTTGACATTGAAGCATTCAAATAGTTTTTATCCTAATGGAAAATGCCAGTGAGGTACTTCTTTTATTTGCCCACCCTGCCTTTCAAAAGTCGAGAGTAAACCGGGCATTGCTGCAGGCTGCCGGTCAGATACCCGGAATCTATATTCATGATTTGTATGAGCTGTATCCCGATATGCTCATCGATGTACAGGCAGAGCAGAGTCTGTTGAGCCGTTATTCTCGAATTGTCTGGCAGCATCCGTTCTACTGGTACTCTGCCCCTGCTCTTCTCAAACAGTGGTTCGATCTTGTGCTGCAGCATGGCTGGGCATACGGGCATTCGGGCAATGCTCTCGCCGGCAAGAAAGTGATGCATGTTTTGACTGCAGGGGGTCCGCAGACATCCTACTCACGGGAAGGCGGCAATCGCTATAGTATTCCCGAACTCACATTACCTTTTCGCCAGACGGCTGCTCTCTGCCAGATGGAATATCTTGAACCTTATGTAGTATATGGCGCTCACAAACTGAACCGGGAAGAGATGACAGACAAGACAAATCAATACCGTTTGGTGTTAGAAGAGTTTCAAAGCACGGGGGCCTACAACTCTGCTCAAAGTAAAATGAACGAAGCGGGTGAAAACAATGCACGGTGAACAGTATTTTCTATCGGCTTTTATTTATCTGACAGCGGCGGTTATTGCTGTACCCGTGGCCAAAAAGCTTGGCCTGGGCTCGGTGTTAGGCTACCTTTTGGCCGGTATGATTATAGGACCTTTTGTCTTAGGGCTGGTCGGTAAAGAAGGCCAGGATGTAATGCACTTTGCCGAGTTTGGTGTAGTGATGATGCTGTTTCTGGTTGGTCTTGAATTAAAACCTTCTTTACTGTGGTCTTTACGCGGGCCTATTCTTGGTCTTGGCGGCTCCCAGGTTCTATTGACAACTATTGTATTTTTTGGTGCCGGCCTTTTGTATTTTGCACACTGGCAGAACAGTCTGGCGATAGGTCTTATCTTTGCCATGTCATCGACAGCCATTGTTCTGCAAAGTCTCAGTGAAAAAAACCTCACCCATACTGTTGCAGGCAAGAATGCATTCGCTGTACTTCTTTTTCAGGATATTGCGGTAATTCCCATTCTGGTGGTATTGCCATTACTGGCGGTGGTTTCAAATACTGAAACATCAAGCCATGATTCTCACGGCCCGGCTTTTCTCGACAATCTGCCCGATTGGGCCCAGCCGTTTGTCGTTTTGGCCGTGATTGCCTTGATCGTGGTGGTGGCCCTTTATTTGAGCCGGCCAATTTTCAGGGTGATTGCCCGCACCCGTATGCGGGAGCTGTTTACCGCTATCTCGTTACTGGTTGTAATCGGTATTGCATTGTTAATGACAAAAGTCGGATTGAGCCCGGCTCTGGGAACTTTTCTGGCCGGTGTTGTACTCGCCAACAGTGAATACCGTCATGAACTCGAAAGTGATATTGAACCCTTCAAAGGTTTACTGTTAGGGGTTTTCTTTATTTCAGTCGGGGCTTCGATCAATTTTGAGTTAATTATTCAGGATCCCATTAGAATTTTTTCTCTGGTGGTTGCTCTGATTTTCATTAAAATGATCGTGCTGTTTATTCTGGGTAGAATATTCAAAATGAACATAGACCATAATCTGCTTTTTACCTTTTCTCTGGCCCAGGGTGGCGAGTTTGCCTTTGTTCTGTTTTCTTTTGCCAACCAGAACGGCGTAATAGAAAAAACAGTCTCTGAACCATTGGTAGCAGCAGTGGCTTTATCAATGGCAATGGCACCATTGTTGATGACGTTTAATGAAAAACTGCTCTTACCGCGAATTGGTACGAAAGAAAAAACTGAACCTGAAGCAGACGCCATCGACGAAGAGAACCCGGTTATTGTTGCAGGGTTTGGCCGGTTTGGCAGTATCGTTGGCCGGCTATTGATGGCAAATGGTGTTCGCGCAACATTTCTCGACCAGGATGCAGATCATGTTGAAATCTTGCGTAAACTGGGTTTCACAGTATTTTACGGAGATGCCTCTCGTCCTGATCTGCTCGAATCGGCAGGGGCGTCGAAAGCTAAAATTCTTATCATTGCGATTGATGATACTGAAAAAATTACCCAGATCATTGAATATTGCCAGAAAAATTTTCCTGATCTCAAAATTTTTGCCCGCGCCCGAGGACGTACCGAGGCATATGATCTGGTCAACATTGGCATTCAGAATGTGTATCGGGAAACTTTTGATACTGCAGTACGCATGGGCAGCGATGTATTGCACGCGCTGGGTTTTCGTGCTCATTTTGCCAGAAATGCGGGCAGCCTGTTCAAGAGGCATGACGAAAAATACCTGCAAAAGCTGGCCGCCTTACGGCATGACAACAAAAACTATATGAATGTTGTGCGGCAAAGCCGAGACGACCTCGACTCTCTTTTATCCCGCGAAATTCATGAGGTCAATGACCTTGAAGATCACAACTGGGATGTTGAAGCTTTACGCAAACCAGTTGACGAAGAACATTAACTTTCGGTATCTCTACAGTTCTCAATCACCGCATTTTAGAGCTGCAGCGTTTCATTTTCGAAGCTGGTCTTACCAAGTTTTGAAATTTTTGCAGTACCATTTTGGGCAATAAACTTGACTTTCCCTTTGAGTGTTACAGGAATGTCAAAAAGAACCGGGCCTTCAACGACCAGTTCTTCGAGTTCCAGAATCGAAGGTACCTCCTGTACCAGTCTTTCAAAATCTGCTACTTTCTTATAATCATCACTTAGCTTTACGACAGGTTCTACCCCTCTGCCCTGCGGGTTCTTTACCAGTGCCTTATTCTCATCCAGAATGTATGCATCACTGCGGCGCACCAGCAGATCGTCACATTTTTTAACCGGAGCAAACCGGGAGCGGGGAACTTCAATCACTTTGGTTTTATCGAATTGCCCAATGCCTGAGCCCATGGCACATTCGAGCTGCAGAACTTTTTTGCCACCTACTTCTTTCGGGTTGACAATCAGCGAGAGTGAGAGCGGCCCTTGTCGTAAGCGTTCTTTCAATGCCGGCAACCTTACCCATAAATTGTTGATCGAGAAAAACTCAAAACGGTTGATGTCTTCAAAGTCTGGCATATGGCCTTCGGGTACCTGGGCGGTTTCGAGCAGTTGAATTCTTTGGGCACCGTTCTTTTCCCGGTAGAGCACTCCGCCTTTGATATCTGCCTTTGTCTTTGGGGTCACTTCCATTGCGAAATCAATGGACTGCCTTGCCATCATCGTGATTATACGGCCATCGACAACAGCCCCAAGGTTGTCACCATTTGAGAGAAATGCATATTCATAACCCTGCTCAATCAGTTTGTCGAGTAACCCGGTTTCTTTTAGAGAGAGAAAAATATCCCCATGCCCGGGCGGGCACCAGAGATCTGGGTGAGAGGTGTCTTCAATCCCATTGATTTCCAGTGGTTCGAGAGTGCCTGCATCAAGACGCGGAACCATATTTTGCAAAAAGTCACTGGGTAGGTCATCATTTAACTTTGCGATACCGCGATAGTTTAAGGTATCGGCCTGGGTATTAAAAGAATTCATGAACAACAACGGAATCTTCTTGCCGGTTCGTTCCCGTATCACCTGCAATTGCTCTAAAATAACATCAAAGAAAGTTTTGTCTTTTCGAATACCGATCAGAGATTTTGCCTTCGAAAGTCCCATCGATGTCCCAAGACCGCCATTGAGTTTAACCAGTACCAGTTTCGAGTAGAGAGCTTGATCTGTCTCTGTAAGGTCGGCAAGCTTTACCTGGTCATCTTCGCGCAGGTCGCCAATATTGGCCCAATCCGCTTTGCCGGTTGCGCCCGCATGAACCAGTTTTGCTTTTTCTGTAAAGTCTTCAATTATACCGGCCGGTTGCCCTGCCATTCTTGTTTTGATCGCATTTTCTATTTTACTGAATTCCTGCATGCGCTTTGTGTAAAAGCTTTCTCTATGTTGTAAAGGCTTTTGTACTTTACCACATGAATCAGAAACAGAATCATATGAAATGCAAGTCAAGTCATCATTTCTTATTTCAATTATTTTGGCATTTGGTTTTGTCGTGCCTTTAACAGCTGCAAAAAAAGCTGAGAATCTTCTATGGGTAGAAGGCGGCGGAGGGATCGTCTTTCAAAGCCGTAACGACGTACAGATACCCGCAAATCAGGGTACCCGGTTTTCACTCTCAGAGGGCGCAAACGGTCCTTTTCCTGCTTATCGGGTGTATGCCGGTTTTCGGTTTTTCGAGAAGCATGAGATAATGGGTCTTTGGGCTCCGTTGCAGGTTGAAGGTCAAAAAAGATTTACCCAGAATATCAGTTTCCAGGGTTCAACGTTTCCCAACACACTCAACACAGACTTTCTCTATAAATTTAATTCTTATCGACTGACCTACCGCTATTCATTTCTCGAAAATGAAAACTGGACCCTACAGGGCGGCTTTACCGGTAAAATTCGCGATGCGCGCATACAATTGCAACAGGGTGCACAGCTTGCAGCAAAAGATGACCTTGGTTTTGTACCATTGCTGCACTTTTATGTCGGCTATCATATCAACCCGGTCTGGACGGTAGAGTTTTACGGCGATGCCCTTGTTTCACCATTTGGCCGGGCCGAAGATATCGCACTTAAACTGGCATATACTATTGATGATAACTGGTCTGTCTCAGGCGGTTACCGTACGGTAGAAGGCGGTTCAGAGGGCGGCGGCAGTGTGTACACATTTGCCTGGTTGCATTACTTTGAAGCCACAGTGAAGTACCAGCTTGATATCTAAACGTCAAGCTGGTTTTCCATAACAAATTGCTTTTACCTTTGGTATTACTGGTCAAATCTCACCAACCATCAAACATCGTACCATAAAAAAACTGAATTGTAGAAGTACGCGACTCAAGGGCGAATTCCTGAATCGCAATACGATTCACATCAACCAATAGCATCCCGCCAAAGAAATGATCTTGAAATTCAAACCAGGCAGAAAAACGAATTCGGGCACTGATTTCCATGCGAGTTCTGCGGTTTGACCCTGAAACAGTACGGTTTAACTGGTGCTGTAGATTCGGCCCTAATGAAAAAATCCCTCCGACCGTCATACGTCTATATACAAAATTGTAACCATAACCGGGACGTAACACCCAGAGCACATATTCACCACCCCGATAATCAGCCAGATCGGGATACAGACTTATCTGTGATGCCGGGACAATATTTTCATTATTTGAGATTCGGGTAAAAGAAACGGAACTATCGAGTACAAAAGAACCTGCCGAAGTAAGCTGACGTTCGCCCTGTGAGAATGCTGCATTGGCCGAATATTTTTCATTAAAGTTATAGAACCCTCCCACACCAATATTAAAGATTCTCAGATCATTATACTGCGGATGCACCTGCCCTTCTGTGAAACTTGCATCAAAATTACCCGGCTCTTTGAGATAAAAACCAGAATAATTCTGATAGAAAAAGTCTGCGCCCCAGTGCCGTGAAACAAAATAAAATTGAAAATCGAAATAGTTTGTGTCACCATAGATGCGGGTATCTTTGTTAGTATTGGGCAATGGCAAAGAACCCGAAATTCCATAGCCCTTGTACGATAGACCCAGGCCTATGTTCGAACTGACATTTGGCTCAAAATCTATATCTTTGCCGGCTACAGCTGTACTTGATTTATCGGGAGATGTATCTTCAAATGTAAAGTTGTAAATCGGAACTTCTAGAAACAGACGCAAGACAAAGAGATCATCATAATTGCGAAAATTACCGCCATCACAGCGACCAGAGTATTGAAATTGTATATCCGTTGCATCTCCTGTAGGACATTCAGGCAGTTTTATTGGCCCGGAATCTGTTTTTTGAGCAATCAGCTGAAAGCACAGGCTTGCAAAAATTGCTGTAAAAAACAATTTTTTCACATTCCTACAAACAACGGTCAAGAACAACAGTCAATGAAAATATTATGAAACTGGCGGATGGACTTATTCTGCAAAAATCTTTATACGCTCCCTGGTTTACAACCATACACCACAGATGCACATCCGAAAAATAATGATTTGAACTCGGCTGCCAAACCCTGCTCTCGCAACATTGAAGTAAAACCATATGCATTCTGAAATTTTTCACAGTAGATGCCAAGCATTCGATAGTCATTCGAGTTGCCATTGAAGATTCTACCAATTACAGGTATCAGCCATTTAAGATAAAAATGAAAAGGAATTCTTAGCCAGCGGGAAGATGGCGAGGATATTTCAACAAATGAAAATGTTCCGCCGGGTCTCAGTAAATTACAGGTAACCTCTGCCAGGTTTTGTAATTGTTCATGGTTAAAAGTTTTAAGCCCGAACGAGCTGACGATAAAATCAGCGCTTTCATAAACGAGTGTCAGCTGTAAAATATCTGCCTGAAGGGTTTCTATATGAAAAGAATATCTCTCTTTTTTCTTCGTTGCTTCTCTATGCATTATCTCAGAAAGATCAATTGCTATAACTTTTGCTTTTTTAGAAAGCCGTTTGTTCAGTGAATGCCATAATTCACCCATACCGCTCATTAGATCATAGCCGCTTAACATTTGGCCGGTTTCTGGAAGATACGCAATGCACTGATGTCGCCATCGTTCAGTAAAACCAAACGATGAGATGTAATTGACTAAGCCATAGGTTTTTGACATACTATTGAACAGGTTACTGATATACCTTGTTTCATAAATAGTCTCTGTTTCTATTTTTACTGAATTTCTCGAATCTTTCATTCTTGAGCAATCTAAAGAATCATTGTGATTAGAAAAGAAATACCGCGTTTGGTTAATATTCCTTCGGGCTTCATGAAGCCGCTCAAGACAGCATTTTCAGTTGCCACATAATCAGCATCGAGCAAATCATGTTCGACCATAATTTTCTGCAGGGCACCTAATTCTAAATCAAGCATTTCAGCTGCATCTGCAATCGTCATCTTCGATAGATGTTATAATTGCTTTTACCCTGTCGAATAAAAAATTCAATCAAATATGTTGTTCGAAAATCTCACCAATCTGCATACAGATTTTACTGAATTTTGAATAAAATATAACCAAAGAGCAGAACCAGTATGCCGATTACATCGATTTTTACAACTTTAAGCAATTTAGAATTTATTTTCCCATCTACCAGCTTCCAGAGAATTAGAAAAGATACCATGCTAACAAGCCCGATTATTGCAGCCAGATCATAAACAGTTCGAGAAATAAATGAGTAAACCATAACCCCGCCAATGATTGCGAACAGAACTGCCCTGTGTCTGAGCAATAATTCATAATTAGCATCTGGCACTTCAACCCCGTAAGAGGTTGAAATTTTCTTTGGCAAAAAAGCCAGAATAGCAGGAAGTAAATTTATAATCGCTGCAATCGCCAGGCATATTCTGAAGGTAGTTTCCATGGCGTTCGGTATTGCATTTTAGATAGCTTTAGTCAATAATATTTGTCAATAATGCTGGCACTAACATCAAATTAATTTACTTTTTAAATAAAACGAATTGATTGAACTTCGGCCTTAAAAAAAGTAAATTCATCTTCGGTACCATACATATTGCCGGCTTCAACTTTGAAAGGTACTGTGAATCCCTGAACTTCTCTGAAATCTGACAGTTTACCGCCAAAAGGCTGGTACTTAAATTTTTTCTCAGGGTTTGCATTTGTCCAGCGCTGAAAGACAACTTCAAGCGGACGGCCATCCGCATCAACATGTACATCGACTGCCTGGGCAAGCTTCTGCTTACGAATAATAACCCGGGCAGAGTTTTTCCCAAGTGACTGCCACTCAATATTTGGCCCGGGCAACACGGCAGCCGGGGTCCAGAACACAGATTCAGCGACCATACGCCCATAGGCAGAACGGGCATGATTGGCATCCCCTCCCATTCGCGCCACAGGGACAAGACCAAGTACTCGAAATCGCGTCCAACCGGCAGAATCTGAACCTGAAACAGGTATAGCCCCTGGCAAATTGAGACTCCAGACAAAGCCGAATGGAGATGCCAGTATCTGCCTTGCTTCCATTTCCTGGTATGCGGGATTTTCCCGGGAACCGAGACTGAATTTCCCGCCCATATTTATTTCAGCTACCTTGAATAACGGTGTACCCGGTTGAATACTGAAAGCTAGAAAACGACGGGCAGGCTCCGGCAGATTTTCTATTTGCGCAGGTGAGAATAATGCAGGGCGTTCAGGCTGTAACTGGATCAATCGTTCCCATTCAGCCTGATCAGAATAAAAGTCAAACATTCGAATTGCGAGTAATATTAAAATTAAAATTGCAGCAAATGTCAATAATATTCGCAATGTCTTTTTCATAGGTATTTTTTAAGATTTAACGTATACCTCTGCCAAAGTAAAGCGTAAAAGATACTTTCATTTAAAACATGTGTCTACCATGCCTCAATTTTGAGAGATTCAAGGCGGTTGAATTCTCCCAAATTTCGAGTAGCCAAGGTGCCTTCATTAGTGAGAACCGTTGACGCTAAAATTAAATTATTCGGGCCTATTATATTTCCATTATTTTTTAATTCAAAGCGAATCTCATCATAGACTTCAGCTGCATGTGAATCAAAGGGTACTATTTCAAAGGGCTCTAAGAACTGAGATAATTTCAGATGGTTTTCTTTTCTCCTATGGCTATTTTGAACCCCAAATAAAAGCTCAGCTTTGACAATGGCTGCAATTTTTATTTCGTCGGGTGTATATTTCTTAAATTTCTCAACGATAGCCTTATCTTTCCCATTGAGAAAATGTATGCAGATATCTGAGTCGAGAAAAACTAGTCCCATGATTGCGGCGTTCTATCATCATTAAAATTTAATTGATCAGGCAAAGTAAAGGTGGAATCTTTAATAGACCCGAATAAATCAAAAAATCCCACCGGCCAGTCAGTGCTTACGTCTTTGCGAATTGCCTCTTGTACATATTTTGAAAGTGAAAGATTTTTCTGCTTCGCTTTGGTCTCTACTGCCTTCATGGTGTCGGCATCTAAATATAAAGACAACTGCGGCATACAAGTATGTTGTAACATACTTTCCACTTCGTCCATAAAAAATTACAGCTTATAAGGCAATATATCTAAAATCTCTCTCGAAAAACCCATTCCCAAATGAGAACTCTGTACTTCAATATGCTCAACATCTTTAGACCAATGGTCAATGCAAGCCTGCCATGAGACTACCCCATCGGTTTTTGCATAGAAGGCTACAATGGGTACCTCTAAAGGTTTTTCAAAGCGTTCTATTGTTGCTTTTTCAATCTCATCCAGGCTTTCGCCCTTACGTTCGTAAAACTTTGCCGCTGCAGTATACCGGGGCCCACCAATAACCGGAGTACCCATCGTAATTACCTTTTCCACTATTTCGGGAAAATCCCGGGCAGTCTCACGCGCGATATAGCCGCCTAAGCTCCAGCCTACTAAAGTAATCTTTTTTTGACTTTCCTGAAATCGCTTTTGTATTACTTCGGCGAATTGCTCTGCAAGTACAGGCACATCCCCATGATTAAACCCAACCCCCCAATCTTCTACATTATGACCTAGAGACTCGAGTTCGTACTTTAATAGAAACATATAGCGGGTATTGGTGCCAAAGCCGGGTAAGATTAAAATATCTTTAGGGTTGGTTTTGGCGGATGCCTTAAAATAATTGCGACTGAAAATTCCGCCGAAAAAATCGGCAATAACCGAAAGCTCTCTAAACTTAAGTTTGTGATCGGGTTCACTGAGATCATCATATACCCTGGTTTTTCCATACAAATCCATAACTTCCCCCTTTGCATTTGCGGTTAATAGTTCACTCTTTACAAAAATCTCAAAAAGGCGTTAGTTTTAACTGAGATATCGCAGAAGCAAAATATTTGTTAAATAATATCTTACTTTAAGATAACACACAAGCTTAAAAAATTCTGACTTTTTTTAAAAAAATGCTACAGCTTTTTCCTCACTTACCGATGATAAGATAAGGAAAAAAAGTGAATTTTTTATTAAACCACCCTTCTGGCGCTATAAATGGCTATAAATTAGTATATCCGACCCTAACCTCTCATAACCTATTGTAACTGATTTCAGGTTCATAGGTTGCTCACTCCGACATTGAACTAAGAACAAAAAAACCCGCGATTCGCAACGGGCTTGAGAAATCGGCCCGCGGAACATGAGGTTCCGGCGATTTCGTCAAGTTCTGAGATTCAAGGAGGAATCAATGATAATCAACCATAACATGAGCGCGATTAATTCTAATCGTGTTTTGAAATTCCAGCACTGGGAAACCGACAAAAGCATGGAAAAACTTTCCAGTGGTATGCGAATCAACCGTGCCGGTGATGATGCTTCAGGTCTTGCCGTATCTGAAAAAATGCGCACCCAGGTACAGGGTTTGCGCCAGGCAGAAAGAAACGCAGAAGATGGCATGAGTCTAATACAGACCTCTGAAGGTTATCTCAATGAAATGAGTGAACTGGTACAGAGAATGCGGGTACTTGCGGTGCAAAGCGCCAACGGTATCTACACTGCTGAAGACCGCCAGATGATGCAGGTTGAAATTTCTGCACTGGTAGACGAAGTAGATCGAATTGCTTCACAGGCAGAGTTCAATACCATGAAACTGTTTCAAGGTGATTTTGCCCGGGGTTCACGTTCAACTTCTATGTGGCTGCACATTGGTGCCAATATGCACCAGCGTGAAAGAGTACATATTCAAACCATGACCACTGCTTCTTTGAATATGCGAGCTGCAGATTCTTCTATTGTGAGCCTCTCTACAGCAGGCAAAGCAAATATGGCGATCGGCCTGATGGATGAAGCACTTTACAAAATCAGTAAAGAGCGCGCTAATCTGGGAGCTTATTACAATCGTCTCGAACACGCAAGTAAAGGTCTCATGAATGCCTATGAAAATATTCAGGCATCTGAGTCGCGTATTCGTGATACAGATATGGCAGAAGAGATGATGAACTTCACAAAAAGTTCCATCTTGACCCAGAGCGGTACGGCAATGCTTGCTCAGGCCAATATGCGGCCTCAGAATATTTTAACCCTGTTGCGTTAAATTGCGGGTCCCCGGGGTGCCTTGAAAGTGCTTCTTAAAGCACGAAAGGTCCCCGGGATTTAAGAAGTTTAAAGGCAGTAAATTACTGCCATGAATTTCTAAAATCCGCGCCGAGCGCATTTCTCAGGACGCGTTCGGCGTTTGAAAACCAGAAGATTGCAGATAATTTCTGAATCTTCGAAAGATAGCTTGTCTTATGCCGGTAACTTTACCGGGCATCGGGGATCGCATCGCAGAGTATTTACCGTACCAGTATTACCAGATTGCGGTTCGACCCCGGGTGCCCGGTACACCGGGAGCTTGAATGTGAAAATATTTGAGTTCTTCCCGTTAGCCGGCCCCGAAAAGTCAATGCGAGAATCTTCCGTACTTGCCGGTGAAAATCGAAACTCTTGAGAGTATGGTTTTGACGGCTTCACTCACGGATGAGTGGGAATACCCGGATTTATCCGGATTCTCGCCAGACAAAGGAGGGTCGATGATTATCAATAACAATATCAGTGCGATCAATTCGCACAGGGTGTTGAAGTTCAACCATTGGGATGTCGACAAGACAATGGCAAAATTGTCGAGCGGTGAGAGAATCACCAATGCCGGCGATGACGCGTCGGGGTTAGCAGTTTCAGAAAAAATGCGAACCCAGGTGCGGGGCTTAAGACAAGCTGAACGAAACACAGAAGACGGGCTAAGCCTGGTACAGACGGCCGATGGCTATCTGAATCAGGTAACCGATGTTCTGCAAAGAATGCGTGTACTGGCAGTGCAGGCTTCAAACGGTATTTATACCGCTGAAGACCGCCAGCTCATGCAGGTTGAGGTTTCACAATTGGTCGATGAAATTGACCGGGTGGCTTCTCAGGCAGAATTCAATACCATGAAACTGCTGCAGGGTGATTTTGCCATGGCGAGCAAAACATCTTCGATGTGGTTTCACATGGGTCCGAACATGCACCAGCGCGAAAGAGTGTTTGTGCGCACAATGACTGCAGATTCTTTGAGCCTGCGGACAAATGCGATCACAGTAACTCTCTCAACCGCCGGTCGAGCGAACATGATGATTGGTTCGTTAGATAACGCCTTACAGCAGGTCTTGAAACAAAGAGCTGACTTAGGCGCCTATTCTAACCGCCTTGAATCAACTGCTCGGGGCTTAATGAGCGCGTATGAGAATGTTCAGGCCAGTGAGAGTCGCATTCGCGATGCAGACATGGCAGAAGAGATGGTCCGTTTTACAACCGGTCAGATACTTGTTCAGAGTGGTACGGCGATGCTTGCTCAGGCAAATATGCAACCCCAGTCAGTTTTGAAACTTCTGGGATCTGGCTAAAACAGTTAGACGAGAAACCCGAAAAGGGACATAACCGTCGGTAAACCTGTTCAATGAGGTTTGCTTATAATTTTTTATTTTTAAAGGAAATTCTGGTTGGTACCCATGATTTTCTTTGAAGATACGGTTGATGACCATTGGGGGCAATGTAAAGGGAGACCTTTCATTGCCCTTTTTTTTTATGACTGAGTTTTAAAAAGGACATTTAAGTTCTATAATGAAACCGAATCGATTCACGCTCAAGAATTGATATTTTCCCTAACCTGCTCGACAGAGTATATGCTTCTTAAGATTATTGATAATATGTCTGAATCTGCATCCCAAAAAATAAACTTTCGTGCATGGGCAACGGGGTTCACTCTGCTCACTGGTCTTGCCCTTTCGTTCTGGGCAGGCTGGCAGGTAGATCCATCCACCCCCCAACTTCACTATGGCGCTGCTTCTCTGTTGCCTGCAATCCTGGCATTAGCCCTGGCATGGATTTCACGGGAGCCTTTACTGGCATTGATTACCGGCACCGTTTCTGGCGCACTGGTCATGCATAAATACAATTATTTTTCAGATATACTTTTGCCTTCTTTTGCCTCTGATGCTTCAGCATCTGTACTGCTGCTTTACCTCGTTTTACTGGGAGCATTAATGGGCGTCTGGAATAAGACAGGGGCAACTCTCGCATTTGCAGAATATGCAACACAAAAATTTGTCATAGGACCTCGCAGCGCAAAAATTGTGGCATGGCTGCTGGGCTTTCTTTTTTTCCAGGGGGGCACCGTAAGCTCTGTACTGGTTGGTACCTCGGTAAGACCGGTTGCCGATAAACAGAATGTTTCCCATGAAGAGCTCTCTTGCATTGTTGATGCCACCTCTTCACCGGTCGCCATATTATTGGCTTTTAATGCATGGCCGGTTTATGTTTCTGCATTTCTGTTTGTTCCGGGGGTTGCCTTTCTCGCTGATGAAGCCGGTCGGCTGGGGTTCTTCTTCTCTTCGATACACCTGAGTTTCTACGCCTTGTTTTCTGTGATTGGCACCCTGCTGCTGGCTATGGATTTCCATAGCGTAGGCGGGAAGAGAATGAAAGACGCCACCCACAGAGCCCGTTCTACAGGAAAACTCGATGCAGATGGGGCAAAACCTCTGCATTCTCACTCTTCAGAAGATCGGCATCTGGAGCATCTGCAGTCTCACGCTGTTGATTTTCTGATTCCCCTTATACTGTTAATTACTGTCGCCCTCACCTCTTTTTTTATAACCGGCTCACCAAATGTAAATGCAGCTTTCTCTGTTGCAGTGATTACCGCGATCGGTATTGCCCTTTTGCGAGGGGCATCAATGCATGATCTGTTTACTGGTATTGCTGCAGGTTTCAAAAGTGTAGTATTTGGTGCGGTTATTCTATTGCTGGCAATCGCAATCGGCAAAGTAAGCCAGACTGCCGGGGCAGGTCAATACCTGGTTTCATTTCTGGGCGATGCCATACCCTGGTATGTTTTACCCTATCTTTTGCTGCTGCTCAGTATGGGCATCGCTTTTTCTACCGGCACCAGCTGGGCAACTTTTGCAGTAGTTTTCCCGATTGCCATGCCATTGGGCTGGGAGTTTGCCCAACATGCAGAACTTGCAAACCCTGAGTTATTTCTCTCGATTGTTTTTGCAGTGGTCTTGAACGGTAGTGTGTTTGGCGATCAATGCTCTCCCATTTCAGATACTTCTGTTTTAAGCTCCATGTCGACAGGCTGCGACCTTATGGATCATGTTAAGTCTCAGTTTCCATTGGCGATTAAAGCCATGTTACTTGCCATTTGCTGCTGGAGTGTTGTTTTGTTTTTCGTATAACTATTTTCAGATTATAACATTAGAATTCGATATAAAGAGTTATTATTTTTTGCCATTTATTTATTGACATTCTGTCTTTTGTAATTATTTCAACCCATGAATTTTCGTAACTTCTATTTGTCAGTCTGTCTTATTTTATTGACTACGGCGATTCAAGCTAACGAAGAACATACTGCTGAGAAGCCTTCAGAGCAAGCTCAACAATTGGAAAATACTTCGTCTGCAAGTTTTGGCCAAGAACCGGTTTTTCTAATTGGGGTAAACCTCGGGTATGACTTTGTTGTCGCTGGTTATCAGCTCGATTATGCGAAAGCGGGTTTTGCAACCGATGATGTGCTGATGTCAAGCTTGTCGGGCGGTATTGCAGCAGAATTTAGACCATGGCAACGATTGGGACTTCAGGCCGGCTACACGTTTGGTTCAACAAGTGCAACGGCCACAAGCGGAGCTGTCACAACAAATATTTCGATGTATTCTTGGCAAGATGTTCAATTAGGCGCAATTATTCCCATTTATCGAACTTCAGTCGGCAGTGAAAATCAGAATACTTTTGAAATTTATGCGGGCGGTGGTGTCGTTTTTACGAGCCTTGATTTTACCAGCGACTTCAAAGATCTCCTGTCAAGATCGGCAACTTCACAGGGAATACTGCTAATCTTTAGAAACGAATCTGCTACTGGTACAGGCTTCTACTTCAAAACCGGCGCCAATGTGTTTATTCATGAATTCTTATATCTTCAAGCGGATATTGAGTTAAAATTTCAAAAAGCGATTTTCCCGGGTGCGACTCAGGACTTAAATGGCACACATTTAGGCTGGAGACTCGGAGCAGGATTTTATTTTTAAAAAGCCTATGCGCCTGAAATACATCATTCCCGTTAAAGGAAAACTACCGGCCACTGTTTACAGGAAATACCTTACCTTCACGGCGCAAGTCTGCTGCTCCCCAAAGAATTCCAGTCTTCGGGTCACGCAAAATTGCCTGCACCCCGCCTAATGAAATATTCCATTGAGAAGGTTCTGCGAAACTATGGCCCAGAGCTTGCAGCTCTTGCAAAAGTTTTTTATTTTGCCAGTAAGGCCACTCTGCATCGGCATATTTTCCGTTTCTGTGCAGCATTCGCGGAGCATTGACGGCCGACTGAATATCTTCATTATCATCTAATACTCTTAACAAAACGGAGGTTATTGCCCCCGGAATTTGACTGCCTCCCGGAGAGCCTAATGTTAAATAGAATTTCTTATTCTTGAAAACAATTACCGGTGACATACTGCTGCGGGGCCGTTTGCCACCAAGACCGCTTGCCTCTGCATTCAGTGCCGATGTTCGGCGACGCAGCTCCGGCGAGGGAGCATTCGCGGCTCCCGGTATAAAAGTAAAATCAGTCAATTCATTATTGAGGTAGAAACCCCGACCGGGAACAAGAATAGCACTGCCAAAACTGTGTTCGATAGTTGAAGTCATACTGGCGACATTACCCTGGGAATCAACAATTACAACATGGGTTGTCTGCTCTGATGTATCACTCGCTTCTACGGAAGGTTCCGCTCCGTAACCTTTTGGAACCCCCGCCTCAACAGGAACATTCATAGCCGATGTTTGAACAATTTTTGCACAGCGGGCAAAAATATATTCTGGCGATAAAAAAGATGCTGGCCGAAAAACAGAGAAATCAGGATCTGCAAAATACTGATCCCGGTCGGCAAAAGCAAGTTTTTCAGTTTCCAGTTTCAGATGCAGTCCCAAAGAAGTATTCAATGATATAGGATTTCCAGAGTTATGCAACACTGCAAACTGCTCGCGCATTGCCAGAGACTGTAGAATCACCATTCCTGATGAAGGGGCAGGCATGGTAAAAATCTCATAACCGCGATAGATTGACGAAACAGCCTCGCGCTCTACAGTCTGGTAACGTTTTAAATCGCTCTCACTCATGCGGGATTTTCCCGATGAGACTTCTTTGAGTCGCGTTACAATATCCCTGCCAATTTCACCCTGATAAAAAACCTGTGGTCCCTTTTGCGCAAGCAGTCTTAATGTATTACCGAGATCTTTTTGGCGGATGACCTGCCCTGCCTGCATTGGTTTTCCGTCAGGAAAAAAAGAACCGGTCGAATTACTTTGCCTCATGCGAGCATGATTTGCCTCTAATGCATTGGCAAATCTTACCGGGAGACGAAATCCGTTTTCAGCCAGGCGAATTGCGCGCTCAAATGTTTTAGCCCAGGTAACTTTTTTCTGCGAAAATCTGTTATGCACATGGGCCATCATCGATACCGTACCCGGGACACCAACAGACATGGGCGATGAAACCCGTTCCGGATAAAATGAAATTAGATTACCATTAGAATCGTTGAAATCAGAAATATTCAGGCCAGCCGGAGACTCTTCCCGTCCGTCGATGGCGTGTACTTTACCGGCACTGGCATCATAGTACAGAATAAATCCGCCGCCGCCAATTCCCGATGACTGGGGCTCTACCACATTCAATGCCCATTGCACTGCGAGCAGTGCGTCTATCGCATTCCCCCCGGCTCGTAAAATTTCAAGCCCGGCTGCCGACGCATAGGGATTCGCCGCTGCAACCATTCCGCCTGTGCCGGTCACACTCCAGTGAGGCGGCAGCTTCATAACTTCGGGGCCAATCGGGTTTACCTGTGCCCAAAGTACAGAACTCTTGAATATCAACCCAATGCAAAACAGGCGTATAACAGTAATAAAGAGGAATTTATTTCTGGTGCAGGTGATACAAGTCTGCAGCCTGTGAAATTTAGTCGATGGGAAACTGATTTTAATTTCAGAAAAAATATGAAACAAGGTGTTGTTGATTGGCATTTGATAATCCTATAACATAAAGCCGCAGGTTGTCCGGTCTGCCAAGAAAAAAAGTTCTTATGAACTTTTCCAGAGATTCCCTATGAAATTTCACCGCCACAACTTGAACCATTGCCCGCTGTGCAGCCAAAACAATGATTTGCCAGGGCTATATTTCGATTCTTGAATGTTGTGGTTTGCCAGTCTCGAATATGCTGAAAAGGTGTCGAAGGCATTTCAAGCATTTGATTGAAATCACAGTCATAGATTGCACCATCCCAGCCTATACTGACCTGGTGTCGGCACATGAGCCCTTCTACAGTAGCCGGGTTATATGCATTGGCCAGTACTTCCATGTAATCTGTAAACCGGTCTGCCCGCAAGAGACTCTGCAAAAATCGATTGATTGGCATATTGTTAATGCAATACAGAGAATTGAATATAATCCCAAAATCATTCGCGAGCTTCTCTTTATATTCCCTTTCGAGCTGGGTCTGCACAGGACTTAAAAACAATCCGGTCGGATTATACACCAGATTCAGTTTCAGATCGGGATTTTTGGCATAACCGAGTTCATTCAGTTTTTTGAGAGATAGAACCGATTTTTCAAAAACCCCTGCCCCGCGCTGCTGGTTCGTACGGGCAGCTGCAAAATGCGGTAAAGATGCCACAATCTCTACCTTGTTTTCAGCCAGAAAAATGGCCATGTCTTCATACCCGGGTTCCTGCAAAATTGTCAAATTACAACGGTCAATTATATGCAACTTACGCTGTTTGATTTCACCAACGAACCAGCGAAAATCAGGATTCATTTCAGGGGCGCCACCTGTCAGATCAACAGTCGTAACTTCCGGGGTTGAATCAATAGCATGTAGAATCTCTACCATTGTCTGCCGGCTCATAATTTCAGTACGTTTGGGACCGGCATCCACATGACAGTGTCTGCAGGTCTGGTTACAAAGTTTGCCTACATTCACTTGAAAGGTCGTGACACTCAGGGCAGGCAAGATGCTGCTTCCGCTCGATTCCTGCAAAGAGGCTGTAAAACTCCAGGGAGATTTTTCCAGACTTTCTAACTGTTCAGAAATCAACATATTTATACGGTAAGGTCATCTACCTTATTCATCATCTGCACGGAATGCACCAGGGTTATACCAGCCGCCATTGCTGCCGCGACATGCACTGCTTCGTTCATCTGCGCTTCATCGGCACCTTTCTCAAGGCAGGCAGAGGAATATGCATCAATACAATAAGGACATTTGAGCGCATGGGCTACTGCCAGTGCAATTAGTGCTTTCTCGCGCTCGCTGAGGGCACCGGCGCCCATCGCCAGCCCGTAATACTTGAAATAGCTGTCTGCCAGCTCTTTATTCACTCGCCCTATATCGCCAAACTTTGCAAGATCTTGAGCGTCATAATAATGTGGTCTTTTTGTTTTCATATATATACTACGATCATTGTTTAAAAAAGGTTACAACCTGTCGGTTTTTTTTTACTTTAGCACTCAGGCAGGTATGAGAATAGAGCAGGAAACTTCTGAATTGAATCGACTGGCGAGCCTCGCCGGGCAGAATCATAAGAACTATGTCGATTTCCTGAACCTGGCAGCAGGTTATTTTAGAAAGCGCCTGCAAAGCTCTTTGCAAGCCGATGATGTCGAAGATCTTGTACAGGAAACCTTAATCAAAATCCATTTGAATTTCAAGAATTATAATGCCTCTCTTGAATTTGTACCCTGGGCATATCGGGTCTTGAAAAACAGTCTGTATGATTATTACCGAAAAGAAAAACGAAAACGACAAATGTTAGAGCAACTGGCAGACACCATATTGGTTTCGTATTCGAAGGTTGACGATTCAAATCGACATACCTCTCAAATAGAAGAACTTGAATTCTGGGTTAAAGGTTTACCCTCAATGCAAAGAAAGCTGGTGCACCTGGTGTATCAGGAGGGTTTACGAATTAAAGAAGCTGCTCAAAAACTGGGATTATCAGAATCGAATGCAAAAGTAAGCATACATCGAGCCAGAAAACTGCTGAGAGAGAAAATGCTGCAAACGAGAATGCATGATGAACAGCCAGCATAAAACATCTGCACTCATCGATCGCCTGAGCAGAGACCCGGTCAAAGAAAAACGGTTCTGGGTTTATGTTGCTGCATGGTTGATTACGATAGCAACCATCTTCGTGATCGGTTTTTTGTACAGCAAATCCGGTTTGCCATTCACGGTCAGCATTTCCTTTACTCTGCTGGCCGTCGCCGGTTTCATTTTACTAAAGCAATCCCGAACAGTTATCAAGGCTGGTCGGGTACTGCCGAGTTTGCTTATTCTCATCGGCTGTGCCGTTAGTTTCGAAAGCATTTACTACAGCATGAAATTTTCAACCTCTATCTTTACTTCTACTCTGGGCAGTAAAACAAGCACCAATTTGAATCTTCGTTGTGCACTGGAAATCATGGTCATTGCTTTGGTGCCGAATCTGATTTTATTTATGGGCGTCCTGCGCCAGCTACCGGTTGCCTCGGGAATCTTTTTTTTACAGATTGCCTTCACAGCCTCTGCTCCCGGTGCACTGGTTCTGAATCTGCTTTGTGAGAACCATACCTCGCTTCACCAGAGTCTGTCTCACTGGTTGCCGGTTGTGATAATCGCATTGCCTGCCAGTTTGATAAGTGTTGCCGCTGTCAGGTTTTATCGAAGACGACAAATTCATCAGCTGAAGGTAAATCTGGACGGCGGGGTCTCAAGGCAATAATTTCACCCTCTAATTTGTATAAACTGCGCTTACCATAGAAATCGCTTTCAAATTCTTTTGGCCAGGCATCACTCTGCCCCTGCATAATGGTAAAAGCCAGGTCGATTTTTTCTCTCACTTCTCGCAGTAAGGACGGGTCACAACTTAAACTCTGGTCGGGCCCCGGCATTTGTCGGTCAAGAGTAAAATGTTTTTCTATAATCTGCGCTCCCAGCAATACGGCCCCAAAGGCTGCTTCACTACCCAGAGTGTGATCAGAAAAACCAAATACGGGGCAAATCTCTTTACCGATTCTGGCCATCCGCCCCAGATTTATTTTGTCAAGCTCAGTAGGATACAACGAGACGCAGTGTAAAAACGCCGCCTGCTCGACAGAATGTTTAATGAGAAAATCCCGGGTAGATACAATTTCATGCCACTTGGCTGCGCCTGTTGAGATTATTAAAGGCAAACCGGTCTCGACCAGCGCACCCAATAACTGTAAATTTCGCAAATCGCCCGAAGCAAGCTTGAACGCCGGAACTCCCATCTGCTGCAGATGACGAACCCAATCGAGAGAAAGGGGGGTTGAAAAAAACTGAATGCCCTCATTTGCTGCAACCCGGGAAAGCTGCTGGGTTATTTCGAGAGAGAGCTCCAATTCTTTAAATATATCATACAGAACTTTTACATCGGGATCATGCGGATGGATGAATTTTTCAGTGGTGTAAGACTGCAGTTTCACTGCATCGGCGCCGCAGGCAGCTGCAGTTGCGATCATTTTTTTACCAATCTCGATATCAGAATTGTGGTTTAGACCGAGTTCTGCAATGAGAAAAGGTTTGTGCCGGGCCGATATCTTGGCCGGCCCAAAATTCATTTCAGATTGAAACATTTTATTTTCTGCGATAACGAAGGCCGCGCAGAACTTTAGCCGGGTTTAATGGTTTCCCGTTTTTGGTGATTTCGAAATGCAGGTGAGCACCAAATGAATAGCCTGTATTGCCAGAACGCCCGATAACTGCACCTCGAGAGACAAATTTTCCTTTTGAAGTGTACAGCTTGCTCATATGGGCATACAATGTCTTGTACTCGCCATCATGCTTGATGACAATCGCATTTCCATAGCCGCCCAGCCAGCCGGCAAAGATAACTTCCCCACCCCGGGCTGCGCGCACTGCTACATATTGTGCTTTTAGGTCCACACCTTTATGAAATGCATTGCGCGGCCAGGTGCGGTGGCCATATGGACTCGTGATAAGCCGGCTCTGTACAGGTACAATCCAGTAACTGCGGATAATATTTTTGGGCTTTGCTCCCGGTAGAAAAATTTCTTCTCCCTTGCCCAGAATATCCGGGTTTACATCAGGATTTTCAGATAAAAACTTTTCGAGACTGACATTATGCTTTTGCAGTATTTTGGCGAGTCTCTCACCATTGCGAACAGAATAGAAAAAGCCGTTTTTAGTGGGGATGTACAACACAGTTCCGGGGTATACTTCGTCAATAATGCGAATTCCACTGCTGCCGGCAATTGCTTCCTGGCTTATATTGTAGC
Organism: Leptospiraceae bacterium; assembly: GCA_020440825.1. Taxonomy (GTDB): domain Bacteria; phylum Spirochaetota; class Leptospiria; order Turneriellales; family Turneriellaceae; genus JAGRNJ01. The sequence continues at coordinate 28,665 of JAGRNJ010000003.1, forward strand.
GTTTGGCAACCTGCGCTAACGTTTCGCCTCGTTTCAGTTTGTATTTGATCTTGCCCGGTTCTTGCCATTCTTCCTGAGCCGTTTTCGCTTCTTCTTTCGGAATTTTGGGGGCCTCTGGGTCTGCTCCTAAAAGCTGGTCTTTGAATGCTTCATCGGCTTCGCTTGCCGCATGAGGATTCATCATCACCAGACCAATCCCTCCGACCCCGGGCTCGCCTTTTGTGTTTTCAGAAATTTCTATGAGAGTAGATTGAGATGAAGACGGAATTTTTTCAAATGCAACAAATAAAAACGGTAACGTGAATAACAGAGCCGGCCCAAAACGTAAAACGAACGGGCTTGAAAAAAAATCAGAAAGTAGATTCTTATACCGGATAACGTTCATAAGCCTATCAAGTTATCTTTCGACAACCTTAGAGTATTTTTGCAGAAAAAAAATTATCCGGGAATACCTTTTCTATCAAGCTCTTTGGCTAGACCAAAGGCTTCTTCGACAATTTTTTTAGGATCTTTTTTCTGGCCGCCGGTTATGTTGACATTGCCCTTCAAGACCACACCTTTCGAAAGATTCAATACCGGAGTTGTGATATCGCCCAGCATTCTGCCAGATTCACTGAGTCGAACTTCTTCTTTCGCCTCGATATCACCGATCAAGGTGCCAGAGAGATGAACTTCTTTGGCATTGATATTGGTTTTTACTTTACCAGTTTCACCAACGACCAGAGCCTCTTCTGTTCGAATGTCCCCTTCAAATTTGCCATCGACACGCAAACTGCCCGCAATATAGAATTTTCCTTCAAAAATTGAACCTTCACCTATCACTGAATTTGCATTTTCATATCTGGCCATATTACTCCTCGTTTCGCCAGACTAGTGGTTGCCATTGGCACGGCAAGTCTTTTCAGAATACAGAAAGGCTGTAAATCTGAGAGCTGGTTTTAATATGCTTGGGTTAATTTTCAAGTTTCTACGAACAGCTTAATAGTTTAATCTCTTTACAAGTGAACAAATAGCTGTAAACTGCCATTATCGATTCTTTTATCCCGAGGTTCAAATGAAACTGACATCTATACTCATACTGACTTTTTTACTGGCAAATACTGCTGTGTCTTCCGCAGAGTCTGAAACTTCCGTTCAGGAAATAACTGTTGAAAAGGGCGAGACACTTTCAAAGATTTCTAAAAAATATCTGGATGACCCCAGCCGCTGGAAAGATCTGTTGAAATACAACAAAATTTCAAATCCGAATTTAATCTACCCCGGGCAGAAACTGAAGGTCCCAGGTTTTCTGCAGAAAAAAGCATTAGCATCCGTAATTTTAAAACTGGGACCATCGAAATACCTAACCGAAAGCGAGAAAACCTGGAAAGAAACTTTTGTCTCACTAAAACTGTTCCGCAAAGACCAGGTGAGAACAGAAGCAAAAGGCCGCCTGCAGCTGCAGCTCAATTCACAGAGTGTTTTGAAGATAGAACCAGATTCTCTGGTTGTCATTGATGATGGCAACGCCAGCAATGCCTCTACTGCACTCAACCTTCGCCAGGGGGCTGTAATGGCAATCATTCGTAACGGCGGCCAGCCTTCCAATTTTCGTATTCGAACCCCGGCAACGGTGATGGCGGTACGTGGCACACAGTTTTTTGCTTCAACCGACGCAGCAGAATCTCTTATGGGGGTTCATGAAGGTAAGGTCAATGTTTCTGCGCAAGGCAAAGATGTTCTGGTCCCGGAAGGTTATGGCACCAGGGTTGAAACGGGGAAAGCTCCTGAAGAACCATTCAAACTGATCGATGCCCCGATTATACTGGAACCTTCAGCTTCGAATGAATAAATTCAGAAATTTAATCTCCTGTTCATTTAGTCGAAGAGTACTGAAAAAAAATGTCCTCATTTTTTTATTTCTTGGCACTTCGCAGATAATCCCGCAGAATGCATATGTTGAAATCACCTTTCAAGCAGCAAATGATGCCAGTTTAACAGAAATTGAATGGCGAAATGAACCTGTAATCGACGAAGGTACCACAGGAAGGCTACAGGCAGTCACAGGCAGTCCGGTAAAGATAGAGCCTGTACCGTCGGAACCTTATTTTCGCATGCGGTCTTATGATAAATATAATATACCCGGTCTCTGGAGCAAGGTCTACAAAACAGAGTTGTTTGTCGTCTCGCCACAGAAACCGAAACCAGTATTTCGAGAGCCAGAGACACCGCTTGTCTCGGTAGTTGATTCAACCCAGCAGGAAAAATGGTACCTGCGGGGCAATGTATTTAAGGTCGAGTTTCCGCCCCAGCTGGCAGATTCAGTGTATTATAAATTGAACAATTCTGCTATCACAAAATATACTCAACCCCTGGTGTTTGAAAAACCCGGTGCCTATACTCTTGAGATGAAGGCAGTGCCTGGTGCTTCAGCCTGGGATTCTGAACAGGTTCTGTGGCAGAAAAAATTTGAATTCAATGTCGACTTGAAACCTCCGCATATAGAAATTTTTATCTTCCCGCCGTTTACCTGGCAAAAACGTAAACTCTTTCTCGAAAGCGGTACGAGAATTGAATTTCGAGTTGATGACAATGACGCAGGTCTAGAATCGGTGTTTGGCCGAATTCTGTGCGATGAAAATCAGAGCGAACCAGAGTATTCCCAATGGCCATTGCAATATGACCTGCCTCGAAATTTTGAATGTGAAAATGCTAAACTGGAATACTTTTCTCAAGATAAAGCAGGAAACAAATCCAGAGCTTACTCTTTGCCAGTTGCCATTCATACCCGTTAATTCCTGATGCGGAAAATTATTTATTACATTTTGCGGATTCCCTTACGCTGGAAATTTTTTATTCGTCTTACAGCAATTGTTTTTGTACCGCTCATTATCTCAAATTATTTCTTCTTGCAGAGACAAAAAAAAGAAGCAGAATACTCTGCCTATGAGAAACAGTTATTAAAGCTCAAATTATTTGGTACAGAAGTAGAAAAAATATTCAATGCCGAGTCAAAACTTAAACCGGTCATATATCCCGAAATTGCAAACCTGCCCCTATCCACACAGCTGAAAAATCGTATACACCAGTATTCTGCATCACAAACCGAAGACAAAACAGATTATTATCTCATCTTTCATGAACGGGAATCTTTGAATCTTGCGAAAGTTACCATTGGGCAGTCAATCGAGTATACGACAATACCCGCTGAAGATCTCGAAAACCTTGTCTTAAACTCAACAAACATCAGTGCAGATGAAACTCTTTTGCTGTACACAAGTGATGGGGAACCTGTTTTTTCAAATATCCTCGAGGTAAACTTTAAGGTCCCTCTTTTGTGGCAGAAAACTATTCTCAATTCTGAACAGAGAATATCGCCTTTCGATTCTGTAAAACGTATCAGACTGCAAGAAAAAGAACTTTTAATCGTACAGTCACGACTAAGCGCGCTGGGGTTTATTGCAGTTCTGGCAACACCCGCTGAGATTGTCTTTGCCGGAATTCAAGAACAGATACAAGAACAGTTGGTGCTTTCTGCTACAATCCTGCTACTGGTACTTTTGATGGCATTTCTGTTATCCCGAAATGAACTGCAGTTTTTTCAGGCCTTAAAAGAGACAACCCAGGCTTTACAAAAGGCAGACTTCTCAAAAAGATTAAAGAACACATTTTTAGACGAAAGAAGAGAAATATCGCGCAGTATCAATCAATTGCGTACCCGCCTGCAAAAAAATCATGCAGTAAACCTTGATGAGCTGCTGCAGAGTCGAACTCGCATCAATCTGATTCTCGATCTTATTGAAGAAGCAGTGATCATCTTTGATAAAAAGTATAATGTATCTGATTCTAATGCCAGATTCAAAACGCTGATCACGACAGCATTTCAACGTGAAAATTTCAGTTCAAACATAGAAGCTTTTTTCAAAAAAATGTTTCCCGAACAACCATGGAACTCGACCGACAGTGTCGATTTCTGCTGGATTCACCAGCCGAATTCGCGTAAAGAAGTAAAGTTCTACAGAGTCTCTGCCCGCAAAGTGACTTTTTCAAATGCTCTTGGCGATTACACTATGATGATTTTTTCTGATATCACAACGAGTGTGATGTCTGAAAAAAACCTGACAAGAGCCTCACGCATTACCGTCGAATCTAATCGACAGAAATCTGATTTTCTCAAAAGACTGGAAAACGATATCTATCCGCCTGTTGGTAAAATAAAGAACCAGATCGAAGAAATACTAACAGCAGCAAACCACGAACAAATTCTAAAGACTGCTCATGAGATTCACGCCTCGACAGAATTGCTGCAATTCATGTTGAGAGATATTTTAGAGCTGACTAATCTCGAAGCAGGCAAATTGCTCATTCAAAGACAACCTTTCTCATTTAGCGAAATGATTCACGAGCTTAACAATGCGGCTGTATCGATTATGACTGGCAGCCAAAGCAGACTTGAATTGACCTTAGATTCGAAAATCCCCGACTCTCTGATTGGCGATAAAGAAACGGTAATCAATGTGCTGCTCAAGGTTCTGCAGAACCTGTATTTTTTAACCGATCGAGGTCGCTTGAAAATCGAGATTCAGCTTGTGAATATTTCTGCCAGTTTTTGTGAAATTCTTTTCCAGATTCAAACGGTAGACCCGGTAAGAGAAGAAAGTCTCAAAAAACTCAATAACCAGTTCAATATGTCATTAACCGCAATTGAACAAATTATCGATCTCATGGGTGCTTCAATGGAAAAATCTAAAAGCGGTATAGTCTCGCTTAAAATCAAATTTACGCTGATTGGTTAAGTTCTTCTTGATTTTCTTCGGCCAGACTTTTAAGTCTGAAAAAGTCTGAATACACCGATATATCCGCCGGTGATGACAGGCAAAACCCTTGCAGCAACTGGGTTCCACTGCGTTGTGCGATCGCCAGGTCGTCTGATGTTTCTACCCCGTTTACAATTGTATGAATACCAAGTACTTGTACTTCGTGAATCATCTTGTTTAATATCTCTATACCTTTCGTACTTTTGCGAACCCGGCGAATCACAGAACGACTGAACTTTACAAATTCTGGTTGAACAAGTTTTATTTTCTGAAGTGAAACTATACTGGGCGAGTATCCATCCAACCCAAATCGAATTCCCGATGCTCGTAGTTTATCAAACTCACTGGCGATTTTTTCTCTGCTCAAAACAGCTTTATAATCATAGAGCTCAAAGCGAATAATATTTATATCAACTTTGAATTTCTCAAAGATCGACAGTATTTTCAGCTGAAATTCATGGTCTAAGAGCACAACAGCAGGAATATTGAGAATGAAAAATAAATTTTCAATATGCAAAGCATTATACTGTTGCAGTTTTTTCAATAAAGAAGTTATCAGTTTTTCTGTGAATTCTGACATATACCCTTCTTTTTGAATAGAAGGAATATAATGGTGAGGCAATTCTTTGTTCCCGTTGATTCTTACCCTGCGTGAGAGTATTTCACCGGCACACATTTTCAAATCCATAGAAGAGAAAATCGGTTGAAAATAAATTCGAAAATCTGATTCAAGAAGCTGTCTTGCATCTTCTCTGGAATATGTTGTAACAGGTCTTCCAGGGTTTACACTTTCGCGATTGTGCCTTGAATTTCGATAGCGGCGAAAATAAGTTCTCACCTGCCTTATTTTTCTGGCAGATATATCAGAATCTTTCAGAGAATGTATGTAATCAATCCAGGCCCACAGGTTTTCAAAGTAAACTGAAGCCTTGGTATTCTTACCTTCGAAAGAGAGCATTGCATCGAGTTCATTTACATAGAAAGCTGAAAGTGCTTTCTTCTGTTCTGCTACTGAAATCTGATACATTCGCTGCCGGGTATCCAGTTTACAGAGCTCACGAATCGACTGTCTTAAAATGAATGGAATGTTTGTACCGATTCCATAAATTATGAGATCAGGCTTGATCAACAATGCCATTTCTGTGTTGAAAATGTCTAGCGGAATACTGACAATCTCAACATTCAAGCCAGAAAAACCATCTTTACAGATGCGCAGCACAGATCGGTTTGCATAAGCAATCAGTACCTTTCTCATGCTGTTTCATAGCCGGTAATTTAGAAAATGTCAATCGCTCAAGATCGCATCATTTTCTCACAGACACCATTAGTTTTTCTAGTGGAATACGCTATCAGTTATTTTGAGAACTCAAAACCCATTGCACGGCATTTTTTGTGAGTTCCCTTGCATTTTTAAGACCAAGTTTTTCTTTTATATTCTGACTGTGGGTTTCTATGGTGCTCACACTCAGCAGCAGCTTTTCTGCTATCTCTCTGGTCGAAAGCCCGCGACCAATCATTTCATATACCTGCAGTTCACGAGAGGTTAACAGTGAAACCGTATCTTCAGCTTCATCGACACCCATCACAAATATTTTATTCAAGATCTGGGAAGCCAGTTCTTCTTTGAGATACAGTTTTCCGGCCAGTATGGTTTCAATTGCAGAAATTATTTTCTCACCGGCCTCATCTTTCATAAGATAACCCCGTGCCCCTGCTTTCAAGGCCCTTTCTGCATAAATATTTTCTTCATAGCGTGACATGACAAGCATCAGTGGCGGATTGCTTTCATTCTTGAGAGTTTTCACCAAATCAAGACCAGATTCATTCTTTTTGAGAGAGATATCAATGATAACAAGATGTATGTTTTTATCTCTGATCTGCTCAACGCTTGAATTGATCGTTTCAGCAGAGCCTGTAACCTCAAATCTTGGGTCTGCATTGATGATGCTTGCCAGACCTGCAATCACAACAGGATGATCGTCGACAATAAATACCTTTATTTTTTCAGTACTCATTGAACCTCTACCTTCTCTGAAATTGGTATGGTCATAAAATCGGGAGCATACCCGATAGCAAGCCGGCCACCTTTTTCGCCAAAAGATAATTCAAAAGAGGCCCCAATCTGCTGTGCCCGATACTTCATTGTTCGAATGCCAATACCGCCGGCCGAGGCCATTGTATCTTCAGATTTTCCATTGTCATACAGCACTATATTTAGACGACCCTGTTCAAAGAAAAGTTCGCAGTATATAAATGTAGCTTTACCATGCTTTACTGAGTTTGTCAAAAACTCCTGTATGATATAAAACAGGTGCTTTGTATGCGCTACAGGGAGCTTGATTTCACCTGCCCGATTGCGCATTTGAGTTTCGATGCCCAATAGACGCTCAGCGTCAATAAAATTTTGTGTTATCACTTCGTTTAAAGTAATACTCTGTAAATGCAGCGGAGTTAAACCTCTGGCAAAGCGCCGCATCTTGAAATTAGTTTCATTTACCAGCTCAATCAAATTACGAATATCTTCCCCGAATTTGGTTTCATCGCCTTCTGTTTGAACCTTCTTAAGTAGAGAGTTTAAAAACATCGACACACCTACCAACTGTTGGCCAAGACCGTCGTGCAGGTCCTGGCCTATCTGGTTGCGCTCATTATCTGCAACTTCCAGCAGATCTCGCTCGAGAGACCGGGTTTCTGTGATATCTTCTCCTAAAATTCCTATTTTACCGTCTTTCTTCAAGAAACCGACTAGAGATACGTAACGTGTCTGCTGCTCTGTTTCAAATGAAAACTCAAGCCGGGTTTCAGCCTGTTCTTCATTTACAGTTTCAACCAGTTTTTGAAGAGAACTGCCTGTGCTTAAACCATTCCCGAACCTCAAATCTTGCAAATTGCTGCCAATCGCATTTTCAACGTTCAATTCAAGAATTCGCTTTGCAGAATTATTATAATCTGCGAGAATAAACCCTGAATCATATTTTTCAAAAATCATGAGTGCCGATGGCATTCGCTGAAAAGTTTCTGCCAGCTCATCGGTCACTTTTTTCTGTACTGAAATGTCTTCAACGAGCAATACCGCACGGTTGCCCGAATCTGAAATTTCTGGCATTTGGGAAATATACAGCATAACCCAGATTTCTCGATCTCGTTCATTCGAAATTCTCAGACTGATACGGGTTTTGCCAATATTATGTCGGGTATTCGCAAATAAGATGCTGTCAAATTCTTCGAGATCTTCCTTTACAATTAAATCCCGTAACGGTTTGTCATGAATATCATGCAAATCATGACCGGTGAGTTCAAGAAATTTTTTATTCGCGATTTGCACATTGCCTGTCTCGAGTGAAATCACAATAATGCCAAATGCAGTGTTGTCAAAAATTTCTCTGAGTAAGGTTTCACTTTCTCTCAATTCAAGACTTGAGATTTTTCTTTCGGTAATGTCATACAAGATACATTCAAAACGCGGAGCCCCGAATCCGCTTCTCACATTGGGAAAACCCGTAAACTCAAACCAGCGAATTTCGCCGGTCCGGGTATGCCCCAATAATTCAAGACTGAATTCACTTTTATTTCCCGCAATTGCGGCATCGAGCTTTTCTTGAAAACGCGGAATTTCTGTGGCATCGAATAATGCTGAGAGACTGTTTCCCTTGAGAAAGAAGTCATCCGTCTGCCAGCCTATACTTGCAACATTGTCAGATACAAAGTCAACCGGCCACGGCCTCAAAGTAGAGCAGCGAAATAGAACAATCGGTGAGTGTAAAATTATTTTTTCTGTCTGCTCGAGTTTTAACTGTAATTCTTTAAAACTCGAAATGTCCTGAAATCCGTAAATTATTTTATGCGGTTCACCGGTAGTCGTAGTTGAAAAAACCTTGCGCACCAATCTCAAATGTACCCATTTTTTCTCTGGATGTTTGAAGCGAAGTTGATAGTTGGTTGGCGATTCTTCAGATTCATTTTTAACCAGTTCTCGAAACTTTACCAGATCATCAGGGTGTACCAGCTCATCTGGTAAATGAAAACTGTTTAATTTTTCCAGAGTGTAACCGAGAATTGATTCACCCCTGGGATTCATAGAGGCGAACTTCAGGGTCTGGGTATCAAACAGACCAAGACCAACTGGGGCAGAGTCATATATTTTCTGATCCTGTTCACTCTGCAATTGCCGACGCGATTCCAGAGTCAAAATTGCATGAAATAAAACCCCGAATGCAAACAGGATTGTTAAAATCAGATTCAATGCAAAGCCGGGAGCCATAGCCCAGGCCAAATGCTGCACAAACGGAAAATCAAGACGGTGAAGACCATGAATTATCAATACTATTGCAATTGTCCGTTGCACAATTGTAACAATATTTGCGACCATAGGCCAACGCCATATAACAATACCCGAAATAATGTTCATGATTCCGGCAAGAACCATGGAGACTGACTGCAGTGCATTGTCTCGAAAGAAAAAATGCAGAGCTGCTGAAAAAATAAAATAGCCAAAAAACAGCAAAGAAATATCAGAATTTGAAAACCTTTGCTTAACATGATCGAGAGCGGCAACAAATACCAGCATCGCACTCATGGTGGTGGTAATGTCCCAGATAAAATCTGTCCATGGAAATGCAGTACCCGGTAGAATCAGTAAATTCAGAAATCGTGCCGATGACACAAAAAAGCTGAGAGAAATAAAGAAATTGAAACGGGTCGACAGAATTCGGCGATATGCATAGAGAGTAATGATGCCGAGCACTATGTTTATAGAAAACGTAATAATAAACAGCAGGCGTATCGGGAAAATCAGCTCTGGTGCAGTGGCAAGCATTGGCTCAGTGGACGATTAAATCGCACTTCGTACAGCAAAAATAATTATTTTTATGTTGACGACTCAAATTTTGCATGGTCGTTGCCAATATGGCCATATTTCGGGCGTATACTGAGTTTAGACGGGCTTTACAGGTTCAATCTGTGGTGATTGACCTTGGTATTGATGTTTTTATCTCCCGTTTATACCAGCCACAAGGCTTAAAGCGCAGATCCTGGGGTCGCCGGTTATTTGCCAGTATTGTACGTCGAACCCTCGGCCGGCAGAAAATCAAAGGCTCATTTCCTGCACAATTTAGAAGAACTCTTGAGAGATTAGGCCCCACATATGTTAAACTCGGGCAAATTCTGTCTTTGCGCGACGATATGCTGCCTGAACGCATTACCAAAGAATTGCGAAAACTGCAAAGCCAGGTTCCTCCCATTTCATTTGCAGCTGTCAAGAATGTGATCGAAACAGAATTCAATATGCCCCTGCATATGATCTACGAGAGTTTCGATGAAGAACCGATCGCCGCTGCATCTCTTGCCCAGGCCCATATGGCAAAACTGCGCGGTGGCCAGAAAGTGGTAGTAAAGGTTCAAAGACCCGCCATACTCAAACTGATTACAGATGATATCAATATCATGCGCAGACTTGCATTGATAATGGAAAAAATTCCAGGCCTGCGAGATTACCGTCCTGCACACTTTGTTGAAGAATTTGCCGATTACACAATGCGTGAACTTGATTTTAATCAGGAAGGCAAACATGCAGACCAGTTTCGGGTAAATTTTGCAGATGACCCGTTGATCATATTTCCTGAAATCTACTGGGATTATACATCCCGGCGTGTATTGACCATGGAGTACATTGACGGAATTAAACCAGATGACCGTCAAAAAATAAAATCCATGGGTATTGATGGTAAAAAACTGGCTGCGATGGGTGCTGGTGCTGTAATGAAAATGCTGTTTGTGGATGGCTTCTTTCACGGAGACCCCCATCCCGGCAATATGCTGATCGTAGGCAGAAACCGCATCTGCCTCATTGACTTGGGTATGATCGGTTCGTTTTCCGAAGAGACTCGCAGTAACATGTTTCTGTATTACTACTACATGGTCATCAAAGAATTTGAGCACGCAACCCGATATCTGGTAAATTTAACGTATCCCGGCCCGAAAGCAGATATTGTCGGTTTTCGCAAAGAATTGGCCGAAGCCATCAAAGGCTGGTCAGGTGCCGGGTTTAAAGACTACAGCCTGGGTAAACTTATATTCCAGACAATGTATATTGGGGCCCGACACCAGCTCTACTTTCACGGTGACCTGGTTTTATCTTCAAAAGCAATTATCACCATTGAGGCAGTTGGTGCGATTCTCGATCCCGAGATGGATCTCTCTGAGGTTTCGCGACCCTTTATGCAGAAAGTATTTCAAGAACAATTCTCGCCTCTGCGCATAGGAAAATCCATTGTAAAATCATTCCCAGAGTATATGGATTTTCTCGAAGCTCTGCCCAACAGTATCTTGAATACTGTAAATATGCTCACTTCAGGCAAGCTGCAGGTTGAACTGGCCGAGCCTGAGAAAGAAAAAATTAAAAGACCATCATATGTTGTTCCCGCATTGGCATCTTTTTCCTTTTTGAGCGGGATATTCTTGCTGGTCTCAGATTCGGCCCCCGGGCCTGTGGTAACATCCATTTCTTCACTGGCAGGTTTACCGGTGCTTGGCCTGGCTGCTTTAGGGGCATCTGCTTTTTTCATGGCATTTTCATGGTTTAAGAACAGAACTTCCGAATAATCCCTTGAATTTCGTTAATTTTTGCCAGATCGCGTCGAATTGCATAGTTTAAAAAAATAAGATCGCTACAGCGAAAAACTGACAAACAAAAGAGGAGAATTTAATGTCTACAGCAAATCAATCTAAAGCGCCGTTTACTTTACCGGCCCTTCCCTATGAATCAAATGCCCTGGAACCACATATCACGGCAAATACACTTTCATTCCATCACGGAAAGCATCACAATGCGTATGTGACAAACCTGAATAAACTGGTCGAAGGTACCGATCTTGCTTCTTTGTCACTCGAAGATATCATGAAAAAAACCGCCGGGGTGGCAGACAAAGCAGGCATCTTTAACAATGCTGCACAAATCTGGAACCATACATTCTACTGGCACAGTATGAAACCGAATGGTGGTGGGGCACCGACCGGAGCCATTGCCGAGAAAATCAATGCAGCCTTTGGCAGCTATGACAAATTTAAAGAGGCTTTTGCCAGCGCAGCAGCAACCCAATTCGGCAGCGGCTGGGCATGGCTGGTTTCTGATAACGGAACACTTAAAATCGTAAAAACCGGTAATGCTGAATGCCCACTAACCACCGGTGTTAAACCAATTCTGACGATCGATGTCTGGGAGCATGCATACTATCTTGATTTCCAAAATCGTCGTCCCGATTATATTGCCACTTTTCTTGACAAACTGGTAAACTGGGATTTTGCCAATTCGAATCTTTAAACTTTCCTCAAGAAAAACGGGTTAGTAACCATGGGCCCTTTTCAATTCTAAGGAATCTCTGAAAAACTGAACGTTTTGAAGATATTCCAGAAAACATGGTGTTTTCCCGCGCGTTTAGCGCGGAATTACCTCTGAAAAAGTGCATCTAGGGGCTTTTTCAGAGGTAATTTAAAATTCGAAAATGGCCCCACTTCTTTTCTGCTGCGCAATTATCGCTTTAAACCAGATCTTCCAAAGCTGGTTTGGTGCCTTGTTGTCTGAAATAGTAAAAAGAATCTCAGGCAGAACAGAACTTTTTGATAACTCTCATTTATTATTGCATCAATGGGATCTAGATGGGAAGCCCCTCAATCAACACCAATCATGGTTCAACCTTGGCTTCTGGGAGACAACCAGACAATACCCGCAGGCCTGTGAAGCGCTGGCCATCCGATTTGCAGAGTTCGGGCAATTGGCAGGCGGGCAAAATGTATTTGATATTGGTTTTGGCTGCGGAGACCAGCTTCTGCTCTGGAAAAAGCATTTTCATGTATCTGTTATTCATGGCCAGAATATTTCTAAAAGCCAGACAGAAATGGCTAAAGAAAAAACCGTCGGTCTTGAAAACCTGATTATTAAAAATGCAGATCTTGATTCTCTTGCCGATTGGCCAGCACAATTTTATGATAGAGTATTGGCATTAGATTGTGCATACCATTTTGACAAAAAACTAAATTTTTTCTGTGAGGCAAACCGTATGTTGCGCACCTCAGGAAAAATTGTTCTGGCCGATATTCTCTTGCATAAAGAGGCTAAAAACTTTCTTTGGAAAAAATTTCTAATCTGGGCAATAGCAAAATCAAGCTCTATCCCCATCGAGAATCTAGTCACTATTGAAGAATACACTGTGCAGCTTGAAAAAGCAGGCTTTCAACATGTTCAATATCAATTCATTGATCGTCAGGTTTTTATGGGATATGCGAATTTTATAAAAATCTACCATTATCAAAATCAAGGCAAGGCACATCCCCACCGCTGGTTGAAATTTACCGGGGTGGGCAGAATTCTGGAGACAGCCGTGAAAAAGAAGTTATTCCATTTTTCGCTTATCTCTGCTTCAAAATGAAATAGATTGAATACGGCGGGCAATATCTTTTGCCGAGACTACCCCCGCTTCGAGCAAAGGTACTCCCGCCCGCATGTAAGAACCGCACAGCCAGATTTTTCGATTGGCTCGTGCATGCAGGGTTTTAAGATCTTCAATTGCTGAAACAGCATCAAAGTTCATTACCGGACGTTCAAAACGGGCTGTATTGACTATATTGCTTTCTTCGGTTTCGAATAAGGGGTTCCAGCTTTGAAACAGGTCGGGAGCATCTGCCAGTTTCGGTTCTAATGCATTGAGCCAGAGAGAACCGGCCGGTTTATCAAACTTTTCTGAGACAATAAAACTCGCAGGTTCCCAGTGCTTGCGGTCTCTGGGCATATATCGTTTATCTGTGTGCGTATAAATAACACTTGGTTCATAACGTATTTTCTCTAATGCTTTTTTTTCTGCAAGATTTTCTGCATCAAGGAACTTTGCCGCCTGATTGGCCTGCGACGCAATTACAACATGGTCATACTCAATTTCAGATTTATCTGTAATAACTTTTGCACCTTTGGCAGTGGGCACTACCTTGACAGCCGGTTCAGAGTACCTTATTTTCTGGGCTTTGGCTGACAATTTTTGCGCAACATCAATAGTTCCGTGGGAAGTGTGGTACACCCCCGCAACCCCTGTTCCTGAAGTATGGTACTCGATATATGAGGCTGCAGGGTAACTGCCTGCAGATTTGTAAGAGCAGGTGTTGATGGTGGCATAAATAGGATATAAAAACTTGTCGCGAAATTCATTTGAGAATTTATGTTGATCGAGAAATTCATCCATCGTTAACCGGCCGGGATTCTGGCGCAGGCCGTGCCTGTAAAAGCGTAACATTTCAAATGTCATTTTACGATTATATGAATTTGCTAAGGAAACCATTTTTAGGGTTGAGACATATTTCCCAAAAATAGATAAATTTTTATACCCAAAATAGGTCTCTCCGTCTTCTTTACTCATTGTGAAAGCATAGTCAATTCGACGCAAAGGAATTTTTGCCTCTTTATAGAGTTGCATGAGTGTCAGATAAAAGTCGCCCTTTACTACCCTGTAAGGCAAATCGATACGAAAACTCTGGTCTCCGATTCTGAAATCTGTCGAGAAGGCATCCATACCAATAGAAGCATGTTTCTCGTATAAGGTAACATCAAATTGATCTCCCAGATACCAGGTGGCTGCCAGACCGGCGATACCTGAGCCTACAATTCCTATCTTACCAAGACGGCGATTTGAGCTCATGGGATAGTTTTTCGTACGTAAACACAGGCTCCATAAATTTTAAATAGAGATTAACGATCTTATCAAAAAAAGAATTGCCAAAACGGATGGCTAAACGTCTAATTCAACATGTCATCAGCTTTTGATGCGCTTGAACGACGTCTCGAAAATCTTGAGAGCGAAGCGGCCAGTATTCGACATGAACTGAAAAACCTGCAGAACAAATCTGAAACTTCATCTGAGTCTTCACCACTTCCGGTTTCAAGGGCCCCGGCAGTTACATCCCGAAAGAAGGGCCCGGTAGATCACTTTTTTGATAACCTGCGGATTTCTTTTACCAGAGATTTTGAAACGATGGTAGGTGGCAACATTCTCAGCAAGCTGGGAATTTTTGCAATGCTGCTGGCAGTTGCCTGGCTTATTAAACTGGCCATTGATAACCAGTGGTTGAACCAGTCAGTTAGAATCTGGCTCAGTATAGGTTCAGGTACTGCATTTATGGCCTGGGGTATATTTTTACATAAAAAGAAACTGAAATTTATTCCGCCGGCAGTAATCGGCGGTGGGGCGGGAATCATTTTTATTGCTCTATTTTCAGGCTACTATTTTTATTCTTTGATGAGCGCGAGCGAAACATTTATTTCTTTATTGGCGATAACCACTTTATTATCTTTTTTATCTGTACAGATAAACCGGCAGAGTCTCTATATCTTCGGCTTTACAGGAGCGATCATTTTGCCGCTGGCAATGAGCACCGGAGAAAATTCTTATCGTTTTCTCTTGTCGTATCTTGTACTGCTCAATCTGGCTTACTATGGCGTATCTCGTTTGAGAGATTGGCGGTTTGCTTCTTTTTACACCTTGACGATCAGCTATTCTGTTTTTTTTGGATGGTCACCGGCACTGTCCAAATCAAGTTTTCTAATCCCGTTCCTGTCGATCACGGCAATTTATCTGATTCATGCAATTCGAGATTTGGCACCTGATCGAAAAAGCTTAAGTTTACCGGCAAGTATCGGTGGCCTTTTGAATCACCTTTTATATTTTATTTCTCTGGCAGTCCTTTTTGATTTTTTTCACTTTGACTGGTTGCCGGTGGGAAGATTGATAATCGTTGGTATGATTCTGCTGCAGCTCAAAAATCTGCAAGCCCGCGAAAACAAAGGCTACCAGACCTTCAAAATGGGTGCACAACTATTTGCAGCATTTATTCTGTTCATCGGAATCGAAGCCACAACGACCGGCAATGCAACCGGAGTACTCTATACAATTTTCTGTGCTGTATTGGCTATTTTTGCTGTACAACACCGATTACCGGCGTTGCAGATTTCAGCAGCCCTACTATGGCTGGTAACTATTTCTGAAATTTTATTTACTATGCAGCGAGATCCCTCCGTCTTACTGCTCAACATTCGATTCTTGACCGGTTTGATTGCAGCTTCAGCTCTCATCTACACCGGCTTCATTGCCACAAGTGAAAACCGAAAGCAAAAATTTGCAAGGGGCGGATGGCTGATTGCCGGTCTGGTTGTATTGCTCGGCAGTTCTTTTGCAGAAATTTCTGACTTTATTCTCAATGAACATCACCAGAACCTGGGTTATTCATATGTGTTAACGTTATATGGCGCAGTACTGGTCTATTTGGGATTTCGATGGGACAGTAAAGAGACCCGAATTGCAGGGCTTGCCTTACTTTCAATAATGGTTCTGAAACTGTATTTGTATGATATCTGGACAATGTCCAAAACCGTTCGAATTATTGCAGGGTTTTCACTGGGCCTGGCATTGTTGAGTGCGGGTATCTGGTTTGAACGCAGAAGAAAAAAAGGTGAACATCAAAATGAAAATTAAATTACTGTGTATTTCTATTTTGTTTACGCTACTGCCTGCCAGCCTTTGGGCGCAGAATCTTAGAACCCGATCTTACCAGCATTTTAAAGCGATAGAGGGATTTAAAGGAACTCCCGGATACTATGCCGTCAAACTGGACGCCGAGGTCTCTCGTATGGCAGGTGCATATGATGTGCGGATTACCGACGGCGAAGAAAAGGCAATCCCTTTTTTCAGACGAGAATCTGTGTCCCTGAAAGGAACACAAGGGCAGGCCGCACCAAAAGTTATATTTTCTGAGAGAAAGAAAGACTACTCGATTTATATTTTACAACTTCCCAGACTGCTCGATGGCTCCCGCTACAATACACTTTTAGTAGATGCCGATAAAGAAGCCGAAATAACAATTCAAATCTCAACAGGTAGAGAAGTGGATGTCTGGCAGTCAAGTGATGAGGTGCAAGTCTACTTTTACCGAAATCAGAAAAAGAACTCCATAAACCTGAGTGGTGATGATTTACAATATATTCGCCTGAAAACGACTGGTGCACATAATCTGTCTTTTCCCGCTGTCACCTATCAGCCTGTATTGCGTTCTGATGAAATTATTCAAACACTTCAGCAAGATAAGATTTCCTGTGAGCAGGATTCTGATACCGGTAATACAGTTTGTATTTTTGAAAATGAAAATCTGAGCTCGGTTAAAAAGTTGAATATTCAGTTTGAAAAATCAAAATTCAGCCGCATGGTAATACTGCAGGCCTTTGATAATGAAACTAAGTCTTTCCATGATTTACTTTCTACAGATATACTGAATCAAAAAGAACAAGAGGCCGAATATTCATTCGGTTTCAGAGTTACCAATTCACCCCGTTACAAATTTATTATTGAAAATGGCGATAATTCACCGTTAATAATAAAAGAGGTACAATTCATAATTTCTGTAGAAGAACTTGTTTTTGACCTGACCGGGTCTGAGAGTGATTTACGCATCTATTTTGGCAATCGGTATGCATTTGCACCAGATTTTGATCTCAGGGAAGTCTTCCCAGAAGAGACCAAATTGCAGTACCTGACCCTCGGTGGTATTCAGACAAACCAGAGTTTTTCATATTCCCTACTCGAACCACCTCTTTCGGTATGGGTAATTCGGGTTTTATTTTATCTGGGTTTACTCACCATTGCATTTTTCACCTATAAAATTACAAAACAGAACAAAGTGGAGAAACCATGAATAATCTTAAACCAAACTTGCTGAAAATACTCTTTCTGAGTACCATTCTTATTATTCTCAATATTAACGCCCAGGAGCCAGGCACGAAACTCTATATTATAAAAACTGAATCTCTGCGCGCAAAACCCTCAGATCTCGGGTCAGATACAGTCGAATCACTCATTCCGGGCGATGAAGTTACCGTGGTCTATGTCGAAGAATCATTAACAGGAAAAGACAGAGACGCCCTGGTCAGAATTAAAACTGCAGAAGGGAAAGAAGGTTATATACCATTTTTATCATTGTCTAAGAAGAAACCCAAAATTACCACTCCCGTCATCCGTTCGATTATTGTTCCCAAAAAATTATATGTCACAGCAGATGTACTGAATGTAAGATCAGGCCCTGGTACAGACTCTGAAATTGTCGGGGTTGTACGAAGAAATGATCTGGTAGAGATTGTCTATTACAGCGATAAAACAGAATTTATCAATGGAATTTCAGACCGCTGGGCTTTTGTAAGATTCGGCACCCAGGGAAATGGCTATGTCTTTGGCGGCTTTCTCTCAGAAAATGAATCTGTACCTCCCGAACCGGGTTATGATGACAGTATTGTCGAACCAGAAACCCCGGCGATAGGCAGCGAATTCTACGTGCGACCTGCAAAACTGCAGCTGAGAAAAGAACCAGGCTCGAAAGGCAAAGTGATCGATTCTGTCTCTCAAAATACAAAAGTAAAAGTAATCGAACACAGTGAAAAGAAAGAGCTGATTGCCGGTTCATTTAATCTATGGGTTAAGATCGAAGCCGGTTCTGACAAAGGCTGGGTCTTTGGTGGTTTTCTGAGTATAAGCTCAGAAAAACCTCTCGCCAGCGACCGCCTTGACAAAGTATTTATAAATCCCTTACGGGATGGCACTTACCGGCGCAGCAGTGATTATGGCGAACGAGTGCACCCGGTTTTGAAGACCCGAAGATTTCACAGTGGGGTTGACTTTGCGGCCCCGTCAGGCACCCCGATCTATGCAGCAGCCGATGGTGTCGTAGATCGCACAATGAAATCAAACGGGTATGGTAATTTGACGATTGTCAAGCACCCGAATGGATTATTTACCTACTATGCGCATCAAGTAAAATTCGGCACGAAATCAGGTGCAAAAGTAAGAGCAGGCGAGCAGATCGGGTATGTCGGAACAACCGGAATGTCAACCGGCAATCATCTGCATCTCGAAGTGCGGGATGGCTTTGGTGGTTCACATTTCAATCCCGATAACTATATTTACTTTCCTGAAAAAAATAATTGAGTAATCTGCTCAAAAAAGGAACTCAACTTGAAGACATATTATAAAATTGTTTTCAAGTTGAAGGGCGTTAAGGGTAGTTAAAATATTGACGCATTGTTCATTTACTTTAAGGTGGATTTCATTGGGACTATGAATGCCGGGATATCAAAATAAAAAATAAATTCATTGGGAGAAAACAATGCAACAGGAAACAAAATCAAATAGTGCAAGTAAAAACCAGGTTCAAACCCCTCAATATGAGGTGGCCATAGTTGGGGCCGGCTTCAGCGGCGTGGGAATGGCAATAGCACTGAAAAAATCTGGTATTGAAAACTTTATTCTCGTAGAGGGAGGCAATGACTTTGGTGGCACCTGGCGGGACAATGTATATCCCGGGGCAGCTTGCGATGTACCCTCTCATCTGTATTCATATTCTTTTGAACAAAATCCGCATTGGACAAAGATGTTCGCACAATCAGGAGAAATTCAAAGTTACCTGCTCAGAATTGTTGATAAATGGAAACTTCGTCCCAAAGCAAAATTTAATTCTCGAATTGAACATGCACAATATGATGAGATCAATTCTTATTGGCGGGTTGCTACCCAAAACGGAGAGACAGTTACTGCAAAATTTGTAGTTTCTGCATGTGGAGCTCTCGCCAATCCCCAGATTCCTGAAATTCCCGGCAAAGAATTGTTTAAAGGTAAAATGGTACACTCGGCGCGCTGGCCGAAAAACTTAGATCTCAAAGGTAAAAAAGTAGCAGTGGTAGGAGCGGGGGCAACAGCCATCCAACTTGTACCTGCAATCGCAGATATCGTGCACACTCAATATGTATTTCAACGTACTCCCTCTTGGGTGGTTCCGAAGGCAGATTATGACATAGGGGCGGTAGAGCAAAAGTTATATGAACTTTTCCCGTTCTTGCAGCAGATACGCCGCACGACAATTTTTGCAATTACAGAACTATTGGCCACGGCAATTGTTTTTGACAGCCCAATGACCAGCCTGCTCGAAGAGGCTTCAAAATGGCATATGCGGCGCTATATCGATAACCCTGAGCTTCTAAGAAAAGTAACCCCGAATTATCGTCTGGGCTGTAAACGTATGCTGATCTCAAATGACTGGTACCCTGCCCTGGCGAAACCAAATGTACATCTCATCGATCATGAGGTAGACTCAATAACAGAAAAAGGCGTTGTTTCCCGGGGTAAAGAATATGAAGTTGACCTTATCATATTTGCCACTGGCTTTGCTGTGCCATCTGCTGGCGCTCCGTTCCCCATTATTGGCAGGGGCGGACGCGACCTCAACACCGACTGGCAGGGCGGAGCGGAAGCGTATAAGGGCGTGGCGATAACCGGCTATCCCAACATGTTTCTGCTGATGGGTCCGAATACCGGCCCCGGACATACCTCGGTACTGGTGTATGTTGAAGCACAGATTGAATACATCCGCCAGATTGTTGAATCTTTCAATCGATCGCACCAAAAAGAAATAGAGGTTAAAAAGAACAAACAGGCCGAATTTATTCAGTTTATTGAAGAGCGCATGAAATCGACCACCTGGACCACCGGCTGCCAAAGCTGGTATTTAACCAAATCGGGGCGCAACACGACTCTATACCCCGGTTTTGCATCTGAATATGTGCTGAGCATGCGAAAATTTGACAAAGATGACTATCACATAAGATAATTATCTCAGCCGGGTTATTGAAGAATTACCCGGCGGATTGCCTCTGCTTCGTTGAATTTGACTGCCGAAAAATCTTAATAGCGTTTGGGACAGCATTTCTGTGGCCCCCGATCGTGAAATGAATAGAGCAACGCAACTTCTCGATGTTTTTTCTCGACAGTTCAGCTAGAATATACTATCTTCTGCCCATGTTAATTTCAATGGTAGTAAACTTTTTTGTGATTGCCGGAATGCTGTTTGCGCTGGCACATCTGTTTCCCAAAGATTTCGAGCTTAAAAAAGAAGGCTGGATCATTGCAACAGTTGCCCTAACCCTGACACAATGGCTTATGGGTTATCTGCTGGGAATACCCAAGTTTATCATGAATGTCATTACTTTAGGCCTGTTGACAATTGTGATCAACTGGCTGGCCAACAGTTTTATTTTTTGGGTAGCTGACAAATTCAGTGATAACATCACTGCAAAATCGACAAAGATGATTTTTATTGGCGGTGCTGCGTTGTCGTTTGCAAACTGGCTGGCTACCTATATAGTTGCCAAAATAGTTTAAGGTACATCTGAATACTGCGCGAAGGGCAGAGAATACCAAATTTTAGAGTTGCCTTTAAAATAAAAAAGGGTCGCTGGTAAACATTACCACGACCCTTTGCAGCTTGTGCTTATTGAGCAGCAGAGCTGTCTTTTTTTCCGCCTCGAATAGATTCAACAGCTTCGTTGATTTTATCCTGAGTGGTACCCGCAATATCTTTGATACTGTTGGTAGAGTTGTCAACTACGTCACGGATCTTTGTCGAAGCATCATCGATAAAACTACGAATTTTCGCCGCATTCTCATCATTCTGAGCAGCACCTTTGGCGATCAGCTCATCAACTTCTTTCTGTAAACGGTTCAATACTTCATCAGCAGTTTCCTGTACCGATTTAACAGCACCTAAACCCAAGTTTACAATTTTTTTTAACGTTTCTTCCATACTATAGTCCCCTATTTTATAATCCCCCGGGCTGGGGATCGGTCTACAATTCTGCCCGGGTTTTGACCATTATTTGTGCACTGCACAACTTGTCCAGTATTTTTAAATTGTCGTGCAATAGACCACTTAATTTTTGAACAAATGTCAAAGCTTTCAATTGAAGAAATATCCCATACAAAAAAAGAGGTCTCCAAATTTATCCATTTTGCACGCAAAGTGTATGGAAAAAATCATCCCTATTATGTAGACCCTATTTATTCAGAGCAGATAAAATTCATTCTCAAAGGACCCTTTAATCGAATTGGCGAAAAAATACTTTTGATGGTGTACAGAGACGGATCGCCTGTCGCTCGTGCATCGTTTCACCGCAGCTTTGCGCATAATGAACACTACAATACCAACCAAGGATTCTGGGGCTGGTTTGAAGCGTTTAACGACCCCGAGGCAGTAAAATTATTGTTTGAAACCGGTTTTCAATGGCTCAAAGAAAAAGGCTGCCAATCGTCGGTAGGGCCAATGAATTTCACAATCTATGATGAAATAGGAATGTTGATTGAGAGTTTTGATTCTATTCCTGCCATTCTATGTACATATAATCCGGAATACTATCCTCAGTTAATAGGTGACCTGGGATTTCAAAAAGAAATCGACTGGTATGCCTACTGGCGACCGGCCGATACCCCGATACCACCGCTGATGGATAAGCTGGCCAAACGACTCGAGCGGAATTCACATGTTCGAATACGGGAAGCGAACATGAAAGACTGGAATAACGAAATTAAAGCTGTGCACAGTATTTTTAATCATGCATGGTCAGAAAACTGGGGTCATGTGCCTCTCAATGACGAACAATGGGATGTAATCATTCATGAATTAAAACAGATTGTACGAAAAGACCTGGCCTTGATTCTCGAAGCCGACGGTAAAACCGTCGGGTTTTGCATCACAATTCCTGATGCGAATGCTGCGGTCAAAAAAGCAAAAGGAAGCTTGTGGCCTTTTGGAGTCTTCAAAATTCTCTGGAATCTTAGAAAAATAAATACCGTTCGCACAATTATCATGGGCATTGAAGAAGACTATCGCCGGCACGGCTATGATTTTGCGCTCGTACATCGCACAATCAAAAACGGAGTTGCTGTAGGTATGACCGGCTCAGATTGTTCCCTTCTGGCAGAAACCAATACCAGAATTATTGAAGGTGTAACCGCGATGGGGGCCTATAAATACAAAACGTATCGTATTTACAAAAAGGAAATTGAATGAGAAAAACGTATTGGGCATAATTTGCGGGTACCCAGCTATCGACTTAAATTCACTGCCAGATTAACAGATGGGTGTCAGTTGCTTTAATACATGGGTATATCATTTGACGATTGCTTCAGCCATCTATCTTAAAAAAGAACATGGCGGTTGGGTTACCCCCCAAACTTAAGGGTATCGAACGAGTTTGCTATTATGGAATTCCACAACGACCATTAAAACGCGACATAATCCGGAGTTTTCTGGTATTTACCAGAAAAGACAAGCAGCTTGCCCATTCTCTGATGTAGATTTCAAGAACTCCTCTTCACTGACCTTGCCCAGAATAATACTTGCCCAACGGGGGTCGACCAGGAACGGGCCGACGCAGTTCGGCGCGGTCTCGGTCGAGGGGGTATCGACCCCCTGCACTATACAGAATATTGCTTGACATTGTCATAGCTCAATCAACTTTTGGTGCGGAGTCTTAACAGAATAATATTTATAATTATGGCGACGGCATTCAAAGTCGAGGAACACGTGGTATACCCCATGCATGGGGTAGGGAAAATTGCAGACATTGCTACTAAATTAGTACTGGGCAAAAAAAAGAAATATTATGTCGTAGATTTAATCAATTCAAAGATGACCGCTTTTCTACCTGTTGATCAGGCAGACAAAATCGGCTTACGACATATTATCCAGAAAAAAGATGTTCAAAAGGTATTGAAACTGCTCAAGGAAGAGTATGTAGAAGTCGACGAAGACTGGAAAATCAGATACCAGAACAACATGCTCAAAGTAAAATCAGGATCTATTCAAAGTGTTGCAGAAGTAACCCGCAATCTTTATAAAAGAGCGCGCGATAAAGAACTATCCATCATGGAACGAAAGCTGTATGAATTGGCATACAGTCTGGTGATCAATGAAGTAGCCCTTGCGAAAGGGGTAGATCTCGAAGAAGCAAGCAGTCTGATATCCGATATTCTTTCCAAGTAACCTCCTTAGCTAAGCCATGAAAAGGAGTTTTTATGAAATATTTATTAACCGTATTGCCGGTTCTTGCGGCAACGGGTGTTGTCTTATCGACAGACCAGTCTCTTTGGGCAATTCTTTCAATGATCACGTCGATCATTGTTTCTCTCGCAGGTCTTTTTCTATGGGAAAAGTTTTCAGATTCTCAGCAAAGTAGAAAACTGGCAGCTGCTTTGGCAGCTTTGGCGATAGCTTTAGCAGTCGGAGGGCTCTCGACCCCTCTTTTTGCCAGCCTTCCCCCGTTTTCACCCTGGATTCTGGTTTCCGTTCTGGGGGGCTGGGGTATGTATGCAGGGGTAAACTCTGTCGCAAAACCCGAACGAATGTTGAGCCCCTTGCCTTTACAGGCGGTCTTGCCCGATACAGATAAACTGCCATTGCCAGAAGGTAAGACGAAAGTTCTCGATACCAGCATTGTAATCGATGGCCGAATCATTGATATTGCCAGCACCGGTTTTATCGAGGGTCCATTTGTTGTGCCCAACTTTGTGTTGCGTGAGATTCAATTGATTTCAGACTCTTCTGACCCGATAAAACGCAATCGCGGTCGTCGTGGTCTCGATATGCTGAACCAGCTGCAAAAGCGCGAAGATCTGGAAGTAAAAATCGACTATAAAGATTATTCTGAAACCAGAGAAGTAGATGCCAAACTGATTCGTCTTGCGAAAGACAGAAATGCAGTACTCGTTACAAATGACTTCAATCTCAATAAAGTGGCCGAATTCCAGGGCATCAAAGTACTGAATCTCAATAACCTGGCAAATGCCCTGAAACCGGTTGTTCTCCCGGGTGAAGAACTTGAGCTGCAGGTTGTCAAAGAAGGCAAAGATGAAAACCAGGGCATTGGCTATCTGGATGATGGTACAATGGTGGTAATTGAGAATGGCAGTAAATTACTGGGTAAAAAAGTCAAAGTAAATGTGACCAGTGTAATTCAGACCAATTCTGGAAAAATGTTTTTCACCCGTATAGTTACCGGTAAGGGAAACTGAGCTTAAACCAGAACACAGACTCCCGTTTTGCAATGCTGCTGCTCTTGGGCGGCAGCGGAATGCGCTTTGGCTCTAATCTTCCTAAACAGTTCCATCTAGTGGCAAATGAGCCACTTTTCAAAGCAACCTGCAGAAGTTTGTGTGCTCTGCCATTTCGATATATTGTTCTAGTCGTTAACGAGAACTATATTGCAGAGAAGATTTTTACAAATGCGCTTCAAGAGTTGACTTTAGAATTTCCTTCTTCTCAGTTTATCGCGACAACTGGCGGGAACACCAGACACCTGAGTTTTCTCAATGGCCTGAAAGAACTGAAGAAAATAACTGGCACATCATCGCACATCGCAGTTCATGATGCCAATAGACCCTTCATTTCTGAATCATTTATAGAAAATATTCGAATTGCCTTCAATGAACTGGGTGAAACCGCACATGCTGCAGTTCCTGTCATACCGGTAACAGATTCTATATTGCAAAAATACGAAAACGAAGAGGTACAATATCCCGACCGTAGTTCATTGTTCGCGGTACAGACTCCGCAACTTTTATTTCTTCCCGCCTTTGAAAATCGGCTACAGACTTTAAATGAAGATAATTATACCGATGAGGGAAGCATGGCCTTAGCATTGGGTTTGAAAGTATTTACATTTGAAGGTGATCCCGGGAACGTAAAAATAACATACCCCAGTGACCTTAAACCTTCCTGATCTAGAATGATCGCAGTTTTCTTTTTTTGACCGATTACAATTTCTATATTTTAAAGCGAGCACCCTCTCTCGCTATGTGCAAGCGCGGCCAACTCTTACCCATCGAGTTTCTGTGTTTTACTGCTTCCCGATAATTTTCCATAAGTGTTTCATCTGAATAAGCCGGTTCATGATGTGTAAGAACCATATGCCGGGTACGCCATTTTAATGCACAGTTTACCGCCATTGTAAAGCTGGTATGACCCCAATCAAATTTTTGAAATGATTCATCGAGGGTATACTGTGCATCAAGCACAATAAGATCTGCATCATTGAAGAAATCTGTACTGGTATTGAGGTCTTCCAGATAATCACCGGTGAATTCAACATCTGTTGCAAAGATAAAAGAACCCCTTTCATTGGTGAACCGGTAGGCAACACACCCCCCCGGATGTTTCAAAGGTATTGTGCGTACACTCAGACCCGGTTCAAGTTCATAAGATTTATCGATTTCAAGCTTAATAAAATTTTTAGTAGAAGCGGTGTCATTAAACGGTGCAGGAAAGAACCTGAAATCTGTCTGGTATGCAAGTCTCTCTTGCAGATCATCTAAAATTGAATAGAAATGTACTTTATTCCCGGGAATATAGACTGGCTTAAAGAACGGCAATCCGTGAATATGATCCCAATGGGTATGGGTAAAAAATAGAGAGATTTCACCTTGGCCTTTGCCGAACTCTGAGGCCATAAGCTCATCACCCAGGGCACGAATACCGGTACCTGCATCGAGTATGTATATTTTACCTGAATCTGATTGTACTTCGACACAGGTCGTGTTGCCCCCGATATTGTATTTCAGGTTCTTGGGCAGGGTACGTATAAACGCAGGAATATCAAAGTTATCTTCTTTTTTTGATTTTTCCAGTGCTGTAGCAATAATAGTTGCCAATTTCTGCTGGTATTCATCGGACCCCATAGGGGAGGGCAAAGAACCCCGTACTCCGCGCAAGGTAATTCTCATTGAATTGCCCCCGCTTCTTGTATCATTCTGTTTATTGGTCTTTTCTTATGAAACGGCGAAAAAACCGGGTCATAAAAATTAATCAAACCAATCTGACGTTTTCCCTGCTCAATTTCATGAATTATTTCGGTGACCCGTTTATTGACGGGAACCCGAATTTTTTTCTTTTCGGCCAATCTGGCAATATACCCATTCAAATAATCAATTTCGGTTGGTAACCCGCGTTCTAATGACTGTAAACTGGAAGATTTGAGTTTCCGGTATTTGAAGCCAACCATTCGTATCAAGATATGTCTTTTGAGTTCACTAAACCAGGATTGGCTCTTTGTAAATTCATAAAAATCAAGTCGTTTATTTACACTTTCAACTTTGATTGCGTATGCGTTGGCCACTTGCATGGCCTCAAACATTATCTCTATGAAGAGATTCCGCATCAGCTTTTTTGACAGCATATCACCAAGATAGAGTCCACAAATTGCACCGAGAGAGGTTATACAGGAGTTAATAATTATTTTTCCGTACAGATGACCTTCAATATTGTCAGTGATTTCGCAGGGTAAGGTGCAGTTCAGCATTTGCTGAACTGCAAGCAAAGCAGGTTCATTTACATTTTCCCGCATTCCAATGAAGAAATCGCCACCAGAAGTCACTTCGATTCTGTTATCGCTCTGCATGGTTGAACCCCAGCCGACCACGCATCCCGCGACACGATGTGACGAGAATTTTTTATCGAGCAAGTCAAGTACATTGCCATTTTGCAGTGAGACAATAATTCCATCTTTTTTCAACAGAGTTTTTAATTGAGCGGGCAATTTTTCAATTTCTGTAACTTTGGTTGCCAGAAACAATATATCAAACGGCCCCTTGAATTGTTGAATACTGGATTTCGGCTTCGCTACAACACTAAACTCTCGATCAGGATTTATGATGATCAAGTTTTCATTTTCAATTTTCTTTTGCTGTTCTTTGCGTCGAACGAGAATTTGTACATCATACCCGGCCTCAATCATTGATGCAGCCACCGGCCCACCAATCGCCCCTGCCCCGATTAGACCAATTCGTGAATTTTTCCCGAACTGAGCAGGTTTGTTTGAAGTGCTCAGCTTTTTTGGGCTACTCTCAACTTGTCTGATGTCATGCTTTTGACGCTGTGGCATAGTGTTTTTCACGAAGCTGCTTTATTTCGGGTGATACGATGTAATCATCAAAACTCATCATTTTATCGATGCATCCAGATGGGGTTAATTCAAGTATTCGATTGGCCACTGATTCATTAAACTCATGATCTTTCGAGGCAAGAATCAGAGCCTGGTTGAATTTGATAAGCCCGTTATTGAGAGCGGTAATCGATTCCAGGTCAAGATGGTTTGTTGGCTCATCAAACATCAGAAAGTTTGCACCCGAGAGCATCATTCTCGCCAATAAACAGCGAACTTTTTCACCACCCGAGAGAACTCCTGATTTTTTATGCACCTCATCTCCGGAAAACAGCATTCGCCCAAGGAAACCTCGTATAAAGTTTTCTTCCTGGTCTTCACTATACTGTCGCAACCAGTCAATGAGGTTTAAGTCGTCATTGAAATCTTTGTCATGATCTTGAGAGAAGTAGCCCATAGTGACAGTCTCACCCCACACAATACTGCCTGAGTCCGGTGTTTCTTCACCAGAGAGAAGTTTAAATAGAAGAGTCTTGGCATTTTCATCTTGCCCGAATAAACTGATCTTGTCTCCCTGATTAACTGTAAACGAAACATTACTGACGAGCTCTACCCCATCTAATTTTTTAGACAGGTTTTTGACTTCCAGAATATTCTTCCCGAGTTCGCGAGCGGGCTTGAAATCTACATAAGGATATTTTCTAGTCGAAGGTTTAATCTCATCGAGGGAAATTTTATCAAGCAATTTCTTTCGGGAGGTCGCCTGCTTTGCTTTTGAGGCATTCGATGCAAAGCGTGCAATAAAATCTTGCAGCTCTTTCATTTTCTCTTCTTTTTTCTTATTGGCATCTTTCATCTGTTTATAGGCTAATTGACTTGACTGATACCAGAAATCATAATTGCCCATATAGATGCTGATCTTACCAAAATCGATGTCAGCAATATGAGTACATACATTATTCAGGAAGTGTCGATCATGGGAAACAACGATTACAGTGTTTGAAAAATTGATCAGAAATTCTTCGAGCCACATGATCGATTCTAAATCAAGGTGGTTGGTAGGCTCATCGAGTAAAAGAATTTCAGGATTTCCGAACAAGGCCTGGGCAAGCAACACCCTTACTTTCTGTGAGCCGTCCAGAGATTTCATTGATTTTTGATGCAGGTCATCTGAAATTCCCAGCCCTTTCAGCAAGGTGGCAGCTTCTGCTTCTGAACTCCATCCGTCTAATTCTTCAAACTTCTCTTCAAGTTCAGAAATTCGAATACCGTCTGCATCTGAAAAATCAGGTTTGGCATATAATTGCTCTTTTTCTGCCATTATTTTATACAGTTCGGGATAACCCATGATAACAGTGGGCAACACATCAAATTCATCATATTCAAAATGGTTCTGTCTTAAAACCGCAATTCTTGCCGATTGCGGTTTGATAACTTCGCCTGAACTTGGTTCAACCTCACCCTGCAAAATCTTGAGAAAAGTAGATTTACCAGCCCCGTTTGCACCGATCATACCATAACAATTGCCCGGTGTGAATTTTATATTCACATCTTCGAACAGTACCCTTTTCCCGAATTTTAATGTTAATACGCTGGTTTGAATCATAAGCTCAGAGTGCCTTCTGCCCGGGTATAAAGAATCTCATATAAATTGCCTTGGTGCTCAATCTTTAAATTCATATAGGGAGAGAGGTCTAAAAATATCCTTTTGATCGGATTAAAAAACACACACTTGCCGACAAGCGAAGTTGTTTTCTCTGTAATTTCATTAAATACAGTGACATTGGCCTGGGTGGGCAAAATAATATCGCGCATACCATGGTACTCTGTTGTACCTTGCAGACTCAATTGTCTGTATCCCGGTTCCATAATACGGTAGAAACCATAATTTCTTACTGCATCAAAATCGAGTAGAATTGTCTCTAGCAGGTATTGCATTGTGATTTCATAACTTTCAAATTCTTCTTTCGAAAGTTTTGTCTCTTCAATTTTTTTGCTCCATGCTGCGAACTTCAATAGACTGTCTTTATGTACATAAAGTATTTCCATGAGATTTGGCATAACCGGATGTGTGCGCAAAGCCTTTATTTTTGCCAGTGAACTATATAAAGTCTCTAAAGTTCCAGGTATATTTAAAGGGTCAAAAACCCCGCTATACTGCACTTTCAATGTATCGAGGTTGGCCAGAATAACCGAAGTAACAAACAGAATAAACTGTTTGGCCAGATTCGATAAAGCCAGAACAATCTGTACCGGTTTTTCACGCGCTTCAGAAACACGATGAAATACGGAATATGCCTCTGCCACACCAAACGGAAATTTTTCCATTACATGTCGGGGATCAAGCAGGTTATTTTCAAGATCTGGAACAGTCGCTCCACTTCTCAGTATTCGTGAATCGGGATTTCCAATTAAAAGATAGCTTGCCCAGGTAAGGTCATTCAAGTTAAAATTGTCCCGCGCAAATTTCCTGCTCAGTTGCAGTGCTTCACCTATCGAAGAACCCGAAAAAAGATTACTGTAAAAATGCTGAATAAACTGCAGCGTAGAGTTTGAATCAGGCATTTGCCAATTTGTACCAATATAGTTACTTTCAGTAGTGCTCAAAAATGAACTGGCAAATTGACCATACCATTCTGCATTTTCATCCAGTTGTTTGGCCCTGCCACTGGCGCAGGAATTTGAAAATATCAAAGAAGGTTTTGCACCTGATTTTGTTATCTCTCTTGAGTGAAGAATCTTTTGATCGTAAAGAATCCACCCATTCTCATCAATACGTTCATTGTGGTGTAAATGCCCTGCATAATGAATAATGTCGCGACCTTGAATCGCATTGAGCAGAGTCAGTTTTGTCGCACCCCGCCCGCCCAAAAGTTCAATACTTATTTTTTTTTCAGGCAATGCAACACTCAATTGTTCGAGCAAGGTCTCTCCCTCAATACGAGCCCATTCAAGATCTTCAGTCGGGTCTGCAATGATCAGCATGTTGATGCTTTCAGCGGGTTCTGAGTCATGAAACATACCCTGTCTACCCTTGACCGTTTTACCCACTCTGAATTTTTCCCAGAGAAAAGAATGGCCATCAAATAAAATCTCGAATGGAATGGATGCAAGCTGCTGGTCTATATGAAAGAACAGCGATCCGCCCGGAATATCTGAAATATAACTTTGTAATGGAACCGGTATCAGTTGCCGGTACAGAGTTTCACCAACTTGTTTCAGCTTTTCATACAGGTTCAAGTGCTCAAAAATGAATGCAGTTTTATGCTCATTCTCTTGTGAAAGACCGCTAAGCGATCGTGCGACATTGCTCACCCGATTGAGTTCATGCAGATATTCAGCGATCAGGTCATCATCAATGATAGAAATAAGCTGTTCATTTTTAGTCAGCACAGGATTGTTTATTCGGGAATCCTGAATTATGTTATACACATTCGTGTTGCCGATACGATCGATTATTATACTGATTTGCATGTATATGTACGCTAATTTAACTTTCGGCTCAAAGATTGTATCAGTATATGAATTTTTAACAACTCTCGTAGAATCAAACTGGAAAAGTGAGAATTTATAGAGAATAAGAACTGCAGGTACCTGCTTTACTTCACAAAGTACAATTTCCTATGGTCGGCAAAAGACTGATTAATGTGAAAAGGGAAAAGCAAAATGGCCGGTTCGTTTACAGAAAACTACCGGCCATTTGTTTTTGTACAGCGACTAAGCGTACATGCTTTTGATTAGACTGTCATATTTATCTGTGACAACATGACGCTTGATCTTCAGAGTATTGTTCAGTTCATCACCCTGCTCAAAAGGCTTTTCGAGCAGTCTGAATACAGTTACTCGCTCAAAACTTTTGAAGCCGGTATCTGCAGAAACCAGTCTTGAGATTTCCTTTTTGAATAAATCATTCACCTTGGGATCTTTGATCCAGTCTGCAAGAGAATCACCGGGAATACCATTGCTGCCTACCCAGGTTTTCAATTCTTCCTGGTTCGGAACAATCAGAGCACCAATTGTCTTCTGGTCCTGGCCAACACACATTACATGGTCAACAAAGGCAGATTCTTTGATTTTCTCTTCAATAGGGGTTGGTTCGACATTTTCACCACCTACCAGTACGATTGTGTCTTTAGAACGGCCAACAATAGATACCTCGCCCGAATTGGTAAACATGACAAGGTCACCTGTATTGAACCAGCCATCATTGGTTAGAACTTCATCTGTTTTTTTCTGGTTTTTATAGTAGCCTTTCATTACCTGTGGCCCACGAACGTGCAGCGTACCTTTTGCACCGCGTACATCCGTCACATCTTTTCCTTCCAGGTCAATCAGCTTGGCTTCGGTCTGTTCAACCAGCGGACCTACCGTCCCGGGTATCACACGTCCCGGTAAGCGAACCGAGAGTACAGGACAGGTTTCTGTAAGACCATAGCCTTCCAGAATTTTGATGCCAATTGCTGCAAAAAAGTCATCAATATAACCGGGCAATGCTCCGCCGCCTGATATCGAACCCTTCATTTTGCCGCCAGTGGCAGCCAGTACCTTTTTAAATACCAGAATGTCTCCCAGCTTTTTCGGTAAGAACAGAAGAATAACAAACAATAACCCTTTAATGCTTGAGAAAAATGCAACCAGTGGGTTTCTTGGGGTAAAGACCCGCAACTTACCACTCATCAGATTTTTGTTGTGGCGAAAGGCCAGTGAAATCTTTTTGAAAAAATTAAAAATTCCCTCTTTGCCAGATTTTTTAACAACACCAATAATTTTATTGTATACACCTTCCCAGATTCTGGGTACAGCAGGTACATAAGTAGGCTGAATTTTGCGCATATCTTCGCCAATGTGCTTGATGTCGGTGTAAGTGATGCTGGTACCCGAAGCAAAGAACAGGTATTCTGCAATACGCCCGAAAATATGCCATGGGGGCAGAAGGGTTAAACCGCGGTCATCGGGACCGACATCCACCAGCTTCGGCAGAACATTTAACTGGTGAGCAAAGTTCGAGTGAGAAAGCATCACCCCTTTTGGTTCGCCGGTTGTTCCCGAAGTGTACACAATCGTAGCCAGATCATCTGATTCAATCGCAGGACCTCGTTTATCAAACTCTGCTGATTCAGACGCATTTGAGGTAATCAGCTGACGACCCTTTTCAATAATTTCTGTCATTGTAAAAACATTAGAATGGGCACTTGATTTCTGATCATTCAGTACAATGTATGTTTTTACCTGTTGTTTGTATTTTGAGAGACCCTTCTCAATTTTTTCGATTTGTGCAGCATTGTGAACCAGTACAATTTCACAGCCTGAGTGATCGACGATATAAGCGATTTCATCGCCAGTTGAGTCGGTTCCTCGCGGAACATCTACCCCTGCAATAAACTGGATTGCTAAATCAGATATAAGCCAATAATGGGAAACATCTGCAATCAATGCAATATGGGCTTTTGGTTTCACGCCCAAATGTATCAAGCCGACGCCGAAAGCTTTGACGACTTCGTGTAATTCAGAATAAGTTTTTGTATGAAAATCTTCACCGCTCAACCGGTAGCGTACTGCCAATCGATCAGGAAATAGTGTGAACGTGCTTTGAAACGCGTCATAAAGTGTTTTGTATTTTGCCATAGTTCCCCCAGAGTTCTTGTATGGAAATGTCTGAAAAACGAACCTTTCAGATTTAACCGAATTCCTCGTGGTATGTGAAACCAATCCGGTCAAGTAAAAAAAAGAAAACGTCGTCTTATCGACTGAAACTCGAAATGATTCGATTTATCGCCTGAATTCTGGTCGAATGCAACGAGCATATATAGATTCGAACTATGGAAGCTGTGGTCGTGATGGTTATGTGTTTTTTTTCAGGCACCTTTCTTCTTTACCGCGCATACTCCCATCGCAGAACGGCTTGCATCCGATGCCAAACTCTCGACAAGAAACCCTGACTCTCGACCAGCTTCAACCTGCGCAGATTGGCGTGATCGTCGATCTCGACTCTGACAATACCCACTTAAAATACCGGCTGCAATCGATTGGCTTTATTCCCGGTGAAACCCTGCAGATGCTTCGAACCTCACCATTTGGTGACCCGATTGAAGTCGAAATCATGGGTACCCGTTTCTGCTTAAGAAAATCAAGTGCCAGACACATTAGGGTAAGGCGGATGAACGACGATGCCTGATGTTTTGCGACTGGCATTGGTTGGGAACCCGAATACGGGTAAATCGAGTCTGTTCAACTCATTGAGCGGCTCATCTCAAAAAGTCGGCAATTACCCCGGGGTCACGGTTGAAAAGAAAACCGGATTCCTCACCCAGAAAGATATTACCATTGAGTTAGTCGACCTGCCGGGCCTGTATTCTTTGAATGCTTCTTCACCCGATGAGCAGATCTCTGTAGATTCTATCACCGGTAAATTAAAATCAGAAGAAAAACCAAATGCTGTTCTTTTCATACTCGATGCTGCCCATGTGAAACGCAACCTGTATCTGTTTTCCCAAATTGCAGCCTTGAAAATACCGCTCATAATGGCTGTGACGATGAGCGATCTGCAGGCTGAATCTGGTACCAGCCTCAATCTCGAAATCTTGCGCCGCAAATTAACAATTCCCGTACTGGAAGTTGATCCGCGTAATCTGGCCAATGTTGAAAACCTGAAACAAAAGATCTTTAAACAAGAATGGCAAATTCCCGACATAGTTAAACTGCCATCCGCAGAGGCAGATGCAGTCGATCGTTATTCCTGGGCAGATAAGATTCTCAAGAACTGCCTCAGTAGAACCCCTATTGTGAGAAATCGCTGGCAGCAGAAACTCGATATTTTTTTCACCAACAAGATCACCGGGCCGCTTGCCTTCCTGGGTATCATGTTTGCTGTTTTTCAGTCAATTTATACGTGGGCAGAACCTCTCATGGACGGTATTGACCAGATTTTTATAAACCTGGGTGCATACACAAACAGTTTTTTAAGCGGGTACCCCATGCTCGCCTCGCTATTGGCAGATGGAATCATAGGCGGGGTTGGCTTTGCTCTGGTATTTATTCCACAAATCGCAATACTCTTTTTATTTATATCAATACTCGAAGAAAGCGGCTACCTCTCACGAGCTGCCTTCATTATGGACCGCGCTCTCGGCTGGAGCGGGCTTTCGGGCAGATCATTTGTACCCATGCTCTCGAGTTTCGCCTGTGCAATTCCCGGCATTATGGCGGCGAGGGTCATCCCGGATGAAAAATCAAGACTCTCAACAATTTTTATCGCACCCTTTATGTCCTGCTCGGCCAGGTTACCAGTCTATGTTCTAATGATCGGTGCAGTGCTGGCGCCGATTGTCGGGAATTTCTATGCCGCACTGATTTTACTTGGCATGCATTTTCTGGGAATTGTATACGCTCTGCCCACTGCCTTTATTCTCAATCGCGGTGTTTTAAAAACAGATGAATCTGTGTTCCTCCTTGAAATGCCAAAATACCGTATGCCAATCTGGCGCAATGTTTATTTTCGGGTTCGAACCTCGGTATGGAAGTTTGTGAAAACTGCGGGAAGTGTAATACTTGCCTTCTCAATTCTTATCTGGGCGGCAAGTTACTTTCCGCGTAGCGATGCACTGGTGCAAAAATATACATTGCAGGTAACAGAACAACTGCAGAAAAAAGAAACGACCCCAAATACAATGAGTTCAGATGCCGTTGAGCGAGGGGTCAGTGCCATGCTGCTCGAAAACAGTTATCTCGGTACTTTCGGCAAAATGGTAGAACCGGTGTTTTCCCCTTTGGGTTTCGACTGGCGCATCACAATCGGTATTCTCGGGGCATTCCCAGCCCGGGAACTCATCATTTCAACTTTGAGCATTATCTTTCAGGCAAACTCTGAAAACGAAGAAAGTTTGCGCGACAGACTTGCGACTGCTGTTCGCCAGGACGGCAGCCGCCTGTTTACCCCGCTTACATCCATAAGCCTGATGGTATTCTTTGCGCTGTGTGCACAATGTATGAGTACCCTGGTAACAATTGCACGGGAAACCAACTCAGTGCGTAACGCGGTCTATGTTTTTATTTACATGACTGCGCTGGCTTATGTTTCTTCAGCAATTATTTACCAGGGTGGTAAGTTGATTGGGTTTAGCTGAACGCAAGGCTAGCTTTAAGACGCTGCCCGGTGTAGGCCCGGTTAAGCGCACTGAACAGAGCTTCCATTGATGCCCTTGCAGTATTTGCAGAGATACCAACACCATAAAAGGTTTCCTGATTTTCTTTTTCAACCTGAATGTACGCAATAGCCCGGGCATCGGAACCTTCACCCAGAGAATGCTGAGTATAATTCTTGATCTTAAAATTTACCAGCCCTGAGCCTTCCAGTGCATGTTTTACCGCATCAATGGGCCCGTTACCAGAACCCTGCAGTTCCAGTTTCTCCCCGTGTAATTTGAGATTTACTGTGACGCGAATAAAATCCTGGTCGAGCTCTTCACTGTGAGAGTGTACATTCAAGAGATGCAATGGCTCCGTTCGATTCAGATATTCTTCCTGAAAGCGCTCCCAGATATCCTGCGGAGAGACTTCACCGCCACTAGTCTCAGCCAGTCTCTGTATGACATTTGCAAATTCGGGGTGCATTGTTTTCGGCAATCGACAGTCAAATTCTTTCTCCATCACGTAGGCCACGCCGCC
The DNA here is from genome assembly GCA_020440825.1 of Leptospiraceae bacterium. GTDB lineage: Bacteria > Spirochaetota > Leptospiria > Turneriellales > Turneriellaceae > JAGRNJ01. The sequence goes on from JAGRNJ010000003.1 coordinate 64,908, forward strand.
TTTTCCCGACTGGCTGTTGATGCGAATAATTGACTCATAGTTTCTGCCAATATCAATGGGATCAATAGGCAAATAGGGAACAGCCCAAACCCGCTCTTCAACCGGCTTTTCATTGTAAGCAGCCATACCTTTGTTGATAGCATCCTGGTGCGAGCCTGAAAACGCTGTAAACACCAGCTCGCCCGCATAGGGGTGACGAGCATGCACCTGCATACGAGTGGTACGTTCATAAACCTCGGTAACCCGGTTGATGTCACTGAAATCAAGCTTCGGATCAATACCTTGAGAGAACATATTCAACGCAACGGTGACAATATCAACATTGCCGGTACGCTCGCCGTTGCCGAACAATGTACCTTCGACCCGGTCACCGCCGGCCATAAGTCCAAGTTCTGTTGCGGCAATACCACTGCCCCGGTCATTATGCGTGTGCAGACTTACGATGATTTTATCCCGGTTCTCTACATTTCGACAGAAGTATTCTACCTGATCTGCATAGACATTCGGGGTCGTCATTTCAACCGTAGCCGGCAAATTTAAGATTACTTTGTTGTCTGCATCCGGTTGCCATTCATTCACCACGGCATTTGAGATCTGCACGGCGAAGTCTGGTTCGGTACCTGAAAAACTTTCGGGTGAATATTCTAATGTTATCTTTGTCGCGGTTTCGGGCAACAGACTTTTTATCAATTTGACACCGTCGACTGCCAGTTTGGTAATCTGTGAGCGATCCATCTTGAACACGACATCGCGCTGTAGGGTCGAAGTCGAATTGTAAAGATGCACAATTGCATTTTTTGAACCTTTTAACGCTTCAAAAGAACGTCGAATCAGATGTTCCCGGGCCTGGGTCAAGACCTGAATAGTGACATCGTCAGGCACCAGATTCTGTTCGATAATCGTACGTAAGAATTTATATTCGACATCAGATGCAGCGGGAAAGCCAACCTCAATCTGTTTGAAACCAATTTCGACGAGCAGTGAAAACAGTTCCAGCTTTTCTTCAATGTTCATGGGATAAATGAGTGCCTGATTCCCATCCCGTAAGTCAACACTGCACCAACGGGGTGCATGTTCAATATGCTTGTCTGGCCAGGTTCTATCGCGCAATTCAAGCGGTCGATAGGGCCGGTACTTTTGATTAGATACTTTTTTCATATACTGCTCCAAATTCAAATTAACATATCACAATGCGGATGGCTTTTTTTTCTACAAACCGGCTGCCCGAGGGTCGAAACTTAAGCAGAATGTCGATACAAAGCAAGCTCAACAAAATTCACTGTGCAGATTCACTTTCTTTCATGCAGAATCTGCCCGATGCCACCTTCTCACTGATCATTTGCGACGGCCCCTATGGCATTACCCAATTCGATTGGGACAGAGTAAGCAATATTCAAGACTTCAATCTCGAACTGCTCAAAAATTTTGCCCGCCTGCTAAAACCGGGGGGCAGCGCGTATCTGTTTGGCAAACAGGATTGTCTCGATTTTATTGATTATCGACCCTACTTAAAGTTGAACTCACGCATTGTATGGTATCAGCCCAGCCGATTGGCACAGGGTCGATTGAAATACACCAATAATTATGATATCATTGCACATTTCAGTAAAGGGTCTGCTGAAACGTTCAATCTGGATGATATTCGAGTACCTCAACTCGTTGAATTGGAACATCGTCTACGCTGTGAAAATGTGCCCAGTGTTAAAAATGGAAAGTTTGGCGCAACCCGTTTCGATACGCGCGGGAAGAATCCGGGCGATGTCTGGGGAGACATCAAGCAACTGACCTACCGCTCAAAAGAACTGCTTGACCGTAAATTCTTGAATACAATTCAAAAGCCAGAAAAACTGATCGAGCGACTGGTGCGAGCCAGCAGTAATCCCGAAGATATTATTTTTGATCCTTTTTCAGGTACCGGAACGGTTGCACTTGTTGCAAACCGCCTGAAGCGCAACTTCATCGCTGTTGAGCGGGATCGTCAGCTATGGCAATTATCGAATATGCGACTTAGTGAAGCAACTGAAACTGCGGCAAATGAACCGCCGGTATCTGCTGCAGTGTAACCATTATAATTCGGCAGTGCGACTTCTCACAGATTCAAGAGCTAATTTACAGGTCGAATGAGATGAATTAAGGACTGCATTTTATACTTGCAGTGAATTTTAGCATTGACATCTGGCTTCTTTAATGTTTAATTGAAGCTATGAATGTGGTAAAGAAAGAGCTGCATGCCCTGGCACAATCCCTACCTGAAGAGGCAACTTATGAAGATGCGATGTATGAAATATATGTGCGTTCGAAAATTGCCCAAAGTGATAAAGATATACTTGCAGGTAGGATCTTGAGCCATGATGAAGTTATCAAACGCTTCGAAACATGGCTGAGATAAAGTGGACGGCAACAGCCTCTGAAGATTTGCATCACATATTTCTTTACATTCAGCTTGATGCGCCAAATAGTGCAAAAGATGTGATTAACCGTATATTGGCACACATTGAACTTATTTCTAAACAACCCCTGATGGGGCGCAAAGTAACCGAAGTTAAAGATACGAACATTAGAGAAACTCTTTCAGGAAAATACCGCATCATTTATGAGGTTGGCCCTGATATCATCACTTTGCGTACAATTATTCACGGGGCGCGTGACTTTAAGCACGTTTAATTTTATAAAAACTAGCGAATAAGATATTTCAACCGACAGTTCTCGGATGCATAACGTCTGCCCATAATTTAGAGGCTGCATGGGCTTTTCAACTTTTCAGTCATAAAATTTTGAAATTTTTTCTCTTGCTTTTGGTAATTCGTCAATAATGTCGACCAATAAACTGTCGACTGAAGATTTAGTAGACTTACCAACTGATTTGGCGATATTCTTTTCCAGAGTCGTAGCCGGTGAGGTTCCGTGATCTGCACCTTCACCACGAATATTCATTACCAGATAACCCGTTTTTACATCCCACAGACTTCCTTTTAATGTGACCTGGGTATCTATCGTGTGCCCCGGAGCAAACCATAAACCTACGATAGTAGGGTAAAAAAATGAGAGTGAATTAACATCGGCAGAGTAATGAATCTCCTGCTCCAGCACAAGAACCGTATCTACCCCGAGTCTGGCACCTTCGAGCCGTGCCCCTTCAATTGTCTTTTCATCGGCCCCTTTGAGATGGGAGACGTAGCTTACAAATCCCGTGTCGATAACCTTTTGTTCAAATTGTTTAAATGAATCTGAGCCTTCTTCTGCCAGAACTTTCGTCCAGAACTCATCATTTGTAAAATAAATGCCTACCGAGTAAGGTGGTCTCTTAGCCGGTTTTACCTTTAATGTGGTTTCGATATCATCTTTCGGCCATTTCAGATAAGATTTGTCTTTTCTGTTCACTGACTTGCAACTACAAAGAGCAATCAACACCAAGGCTAACGCAAAATGATTGTATAACTTCATATTCGAGCATGGTTAACAGTTCCTCTGTGTCAACTGTTTCGTTGTTGTGAAGATTATGAGGCGCTTGCCAGTCTCTCTATAAATTCTGAAATGGCCTATGAGCATAATACAGCTATTTTTGCTGCTACTGTTGGGCTATCTGCTGTATTCTGTCGGTAAATTTGTCATGTTGCTGTACAGGGCGTCAAATGCTGCCAGAGATTACCAGCAAAACAATTCCCGGGAGCGACGAGGTTCTGCCTCTTCAGGGCAGGAAAAAGATATTACCCGCGAAACAAAAGTAATTGATGAACGCTGGCTAGATGAAGAAAAGGACACTGAAAAATGAAAACTCTTGCGATTGTAAACCCGGCATCGGCGGGCGGTGCAACCGGTGAAAACTGGAGCCAGATTCAAGATAAAATTGCCAGGGCAATGCCGGGCATAGATTTTCAGTTCACCCAGAACAAACCCGGGTCTGCAGCACTGATTGCGCGCAATGCTCTTCAAGGCAAATACGAAAAAATTCTGGCGATTGGTGGCGACGGCACTCTCTCAGAAACTGTCAATGGCCTGTTTGACAACGATGAAGCAATAAATCCCGATATTATCTTTTCATACATTATGCTGGGGCGAGGCAATGATTTTCAGCGCAGTATACAGGTTCCCGCCGATATCGACTCTGCGATTCTGGCCTGTGCGGGCGCAGATATAAGGCATATTGATATTGGCAGGGTCCGTTATACAAGAGAAACCGGTACCGGTGTTCGCTATTTTTTGAATATTGCAAGTATGGGTATGAGCGGCGAGGTCGATAGAGCCATGAATGCCACCAATACAGCCAGTTTTCTGGGCGGCTCGGGAGCATTTCTGTTTGCTACACTTCAGACTCTGGTTTCTTACCAGAATAAGCCGGTTACGTTAACAATTGATGAACGGGTTTTCTTCGACGCTCCACTGCGGGTTGCAGCAATTGCAAATGGCCGTTTTTTCGGTGGCGGAATGGAAATTGCCCCTAATGCTCAACTGAACGATGGAAGATTTAGCGTTACCATTGTCGGTGATTTAAATGCTTTTGAGGTGGCAATGAACACCCCGCTGCTCTACCAGGGTAAGCATTTACCCAGTGACAAGATACACCATGTTACCGCTCAAAAAGTTTATGCCGAAAGCAGCGTTCCGGTGTATCTTGATATCGACGGAGAAGCGATCGGTATGTTGCCGGCAGAATTTGTAATTTTGCCTAAAAAACTGAAACTGCAAGCCGACTTTCAAAAATAGCCTATGCAACAAGAACTCAAAACCCTGCTTACCAAAGTACAAAATCCGCTGACACATAAAAACATCATTGAAGATGGAACACTTGAAGCGATTCAGGAAAATGATGACCAGATTACCCTGGTACTCTCCACTCCTGACGATCGTCGCTTACAGCTCGCTCTCGATTCACAGATTCGAACTGCCCTTGCCGGTTCACCGGCACTGAGTAAGGTAAAGGTCAAATTCAATGTTAAGGCACCAGAGGTGCCGAAAAGTGAGCCATCCGCCCCCCCTGCTAACTCAATACCCGGGGTTGATAAAATTATCCTGATTGGTTCGGGTAAAGGCGGGGTTGGCAAATCAACAGTGACCCTGAATTTGGGTATAAGTCTGAAAAACATGGGCTACAAAGTCGGATTGCTTGACGCAGATATTTATGGCCCCTCGCTGGGTAAAATGCTGGGTCTTTCAGGAAGACAGAACATTGATGTTCAAAATGACACAATCATACCCCTAGAAGCGTATGGACTCAAAGTAATGAGTTTTTCATTTCTGCTCGACGACAACCAGCCAGTGGTCTGGCGCGGACCAATGCTCGGTAAAGCCTTACATCAGTTTTTGTATGACATCGAATGGGGCAAACTAGACTTTCTCTTGATTGACCTGCCACCCGGTACCGGTGATGCTCACTTATCTCTTACACAGATGGTGCAAAATGATGCCGCAGTAGTCGTGACGACACCGCAGAATGTGGCCTTATTAGATGCAGGCAGAGCTATCGCAATGTTTGAACAGGTAAATGTGCCGATTGCCGGGGTAATAGAGAATATGAGTGAATTCTTATGTCCGCATTGTGGAAAAGGCAGTCATATTTTCTCTAAAGGCGGCGGATCCAGACTTGCCGCCAGTACAAAATCGGTTTTGCTGGGCCAGATACCACTGACATCTGAACTGATGGAAGCAAGTGATGAAGGCAAACCATTGGCAACCCGAAAAAAGAACTCACCGAGTGCACAGAAAGTGGTCGATGCTTATGAACATGCAGCCCAAAATTTACTTTCAATCTTGGCAGAATAATTTCTCATGACAATAAACCGGACTATCTTGCAGAATGATTTTTGAAGGCGAAGACATACGGGCAGAACGTGTTGCAGAGCTAGCACAGTTTGGCACTTTCTTAGGTGGTCTAAAGTTTGTCTGTCTTAAAGAACCTGTAGTCGATGACAAAAAGAATATACTTGTGGCAGCGGGTCGTTCTTTACGGGAAGGAATTCTAAACGCACTGTATGAACGTGAAAAGGGTTCGCCTTTTAACCTCACCATTGAAAAAAACCAGCAATTGAAAGATGCCGTTCAGGGCAAAGTAATCAGAGAAATTGAAGACAGAATTTCTTTGAGCAATTTCAGTTTTCCGGCTTATATGATTCATACTCGAGAGGTAGACGTTCCAAGACTGGTGCGTGGCAGTCTCAATAACACCGCAATTTTTAATTATCTGTGCAGTTTGATGTACAACAACCGTCCGATTCTTGGTCACCTGATTGAAGTGGCCCTCACATCTGTCGGCCTGCTGGCCGATTCAATGATTCCAGGAATGAAATCTACTGACTTCCTGCATGTCTTCATGGCCGGCCTCATGCACGATGCCCATATCGTAGATCTGCAAGACTGGTTTCACAAGGAAAATTTTGAGGGTGACACTGACAATGGGCATGATGGTGCATCGGCCTCAAAAATCTCACAATGGCAAATACCAGAACATTTACCCGATATGATTCGCGATCACAATCGTCTTAGAAAAATCTACGCTCATACCACTCGTTCAGCAAAAGAGCGCTGGTATACTGATGTATCAGAACTTTGTGGTGCGATTATAAACATGGTAGAATATTTTACATTTTTACGCAGAAAACTTACCACCGACCGGGATGACAGTGAAGAGAAGAAAGATGAATTCGGTGAAATTTTATACCAGATGTCTTACCAGACGGAGCAAGGTTTTTTTCCGAAGCCTTTGATTGTCTCGTTTGAGCGTCACTTTCAAAAATATGAGAAATTCTTTAGATATGGGGAGAATATAGCCGCGATTGAAGCAAAATGCAAGTTCAAGCATCATGCAATGGCCTACCCCAAGCCGCGATCAACCCAGGTTCTTTGTAAAGATCATACACAGGAATGTCCTTTTCGACTTTCTTCGAACCCGATCAATATCATCAATACTGAAAATAAAGTGGGATCCCGCTTCAAGACTCAACTCGCACCAGGCTGGTATGATAAATGCCAGCTCACAGACGATTTACCCACCCCGCCATTCACAATTTGACATTTACGCAGAGTCTTTGACAGACTTGCTGGTGCTATGATTCTAACCGGCCTTGAAATAAAAAACCGCCTTGGGAAAGACATTGTCATTGAGCCTTACCATGAATCCCGTCTGAATCCTAATTCATACAATCTAAGTCTGCATGATCGGCTGCTGGTTTACAACGAAAAAAATCTGGATATGCGCCTGCCCAATGAGACTTCAGAACTGTTTATACCCGAAGAAGGCCTGCTGCTCGAAACCGGGAAACTTTATCTGGGCAGAACGGCAGAATATACAGAAACCAGAAACCTGGTACCGATGCTTGAAGGTCGCAGCAGTATCGGGCGGCTTGGCCTGTTCGTTCATGTAACGGCCGGTTTCGGGGATATCGGCTTTTGCGGATACTGGACACTCGAAATTTCCTGTATTCAACCGGTAAGAATCTATGCAGGTGTTGAAATCTGTCAGATTTTCTACCATTCTATTGAAGGGGATTTTGTTGAATACAAATCTGGTAAATACCAGAATAATCAAGGCATTCAACCAAGTTTGCTGTACAAAGATTTTCAGAAAAAAGACTGACCTTAAACTGGGTAAGAACTACCCGGGCCCCGGTTCATCCAGTTTTTTCATGACAAGCTGAATATCATGCCAGACATCTTTTTTTAAGGGACTCTTATCTCCCCCGTTTCTCAAAATGTAACTTGGGTGAAAGGTGGGCATCACCGGTATTTCGCGATAGGAGTGCCATTGTCCCCGCAACCGGGTAATACCTTCTTTGGAATTGAGAATAAATTTTGTTGATGGCCCGCCAAGGGTTACAATCACTTCGGGCTGAATCAGTTCAATCTGTTTCTGCAAGAAATGACTGCAGGCGGCTACCTCTTCCTGGTCTGGAGCACGGTCTTTTTGCATCGCCATATCAACTGTTGGGCGGCATTTTACAATATTCGCAATATACACACTTTCCCGCGATAGTTTCATTCCGTTCTCAATAATTCTTGTCAGCAGTTCTCCCGAACGCCCGACAAACGGCCGGCCCAGTTCATCTTCTCTGCGACCTGGCCCTTCACCTATGAACATCACCCGGGCATCGGGATTCCCCTCACCAAATACTACCCGATTGCGAGTGGTCGCAAGTTTACAGGCAATACAGGATTCTGCCTGCAGTTTCAACTGCTGCAGCTTGTTGCTCATTGCACTTTCATGCTTTTGAATTGAATCTTGATAAAATCATTTGAATTGGGACGGGTAACCAGAATTTCACCGGGAAAATACCGTGCTGTATTCTGTTTGCCCGAGAATGCCAGTATAACAATTTCCTTATCGTTCATGGTTCTGAAGAAAACAGAGGTCATAATCTGGCTTTCAAAATTTACGATCGCTTCCCAGTCTTGCTTTTTGACGGTCAGACGTTCCTGGCCGGGCTTGGGCAGTGAATAGTTCGCAGTCGGGTCAAAAATCACCTCAGGCGGATACCCTTTCAAGATCGGGTAAAAAAAACCGAACGGAAAAACTTTCCCGAAAACCTCAACCCATTTGAACTGGTCGAGAGGAAGGCTTTGACTGCGGTCTCTTAAATGATCTATTTGAGTGACAGTATCACCGTTTACCCGCATGCTGACAAACGGAGATCGAAAGACGGGATCTTTCAAAACGATATTAAAAGAGTTACCGCTGCCGGTCATTGTGCCGTCATACAGAATTTCTGCATTTTCAACCTTACCCTTTAATATAAACGTCGCTGAAAGACTGCTCCACTGTGAGTAGTTCTCTTTGACTTTGGCCAGCAATGCCTCTTTACCCAGCGGTTCGGGAACAACTTTTTCCAGCTCGGTGATTGGCTGAGCACTGGAACAACCAAGAATAACGATCAAGGGCAATAGCAGCGCGATTTTCATGGCTTATAGGCTTTTGCTTCGAGATCAAAAAATTTCTGTAATGCCGAGGAGTTATTCATCCAACGGATGATATAATCCAGATCAGTATCATCGAGATCTGGCCATTTATGATCAAAACCCTGTGCTTTCAAAGCCTCACCCAGAGTTTTACCCGCATGCTTGGCTTTGATTGTATCGGCGACCACCCCGTACACTTCGGCAACAAATTTACGAACATTTTCATCACAAACGGTTGTTTTGATCAAACTGGCAAAATCATCATCATTGGGAATTTTACCTACCTGCAGCAGCACATCTGGTTTTTGGCGGGAGATGAGATCAACCATGTGCACACCCATATCTGAAAACTTTGATTTATTGGCGGGGTCGACAATAAAGTCGGTGGCAATGTCTGTTGCTGAATCCATAAACGGGATAATGAACTCTTTAATCTGTTTATCGAGACCCAATGCTGCAACGGCCCCGAAAAAGGGATTAAATTTTTTATTAAACGAAATAATCGCATCATGAATAATGGTTACAAACAGATCTTTGATTGCTCCCTGCTTTACAATCTCTTCAACAGTATCCCGTTCGAGATCAGGCGGGTGAGAAAAATACTTGCGCCAGGCATCGAGAGTTTTTGACGACGCAATTTCACTGGGAGATTTGTTTCTTCTTCTCAATTCTTCTTCAATTAAAGGCTGCCACTCACGGCGTACATTTTCTGTGGTGGTAAACCAGCTCTCGGGTACCGGTGGTTTCGCAAGCAATACTTTTCCGAAATCGAGATACCATTCTAATGGCATGTTCAGTGAATCTTCAATAATACCGTTGTAAGCGTCTTTAACATTCTTGCGGAATTCATCCGTCTTACCTCTTTCGTCCCAATATGCTTTCATTTCATTCTCCTTTCTGGTTAGACTTTTGTTTGATTTTTAAAGTTTCAATTTTTTTTTCAATTTGCTTTTTATCAAGGGGCTCTGATGCCTCATGAATATGCTCAAGAGTCTTCTGGTAGTAAAACTCACTCAATTCATAATCTTTAAGTGCGGCATAGGTCTCTGCCAGGTGATAATAAATTACTGCGTCGGTGACATTTTTTCGGCCCGCTTCATGAAAAGCCTGTACGAGGCGATGCAATGCCTCACGGGGCTTACCCATCTGGAACAGAATCCATCCGTATGAATCCAGATACGCTTCGCTTTCAGGATCATCTTCTAAAGCCTGCAACAGAAGTTGCCGTGCTTCGGGCAGGTTCGTGTTGCGCAGAGAATACATGTATCCGAGATAGTTCAGGTAAGTAGCATTGTGAGGGTCAAGGCGGATGGCTTTCTTCAACGATTGTTCCGCTTTCTGCCATTGATTGTTCTTCTCAAGACTCATGCCCTCATAAAAATAATAATTTGCCGGCACAGCATGATCTCCGCCTTTTTGAATGCTCTTTTGCACAGCCGTTCCAAATTCCTGCCGGGCCTTGACATAGTTCTGCACTTTTTTATCGGTTGCAGAGTAATACACTATCCCACGAATAAAATGTGCATTGGGCAGATCGGGCCTCAGGTCAATAGCCGTCTGCAGGTTTTTGAGTGCAGCGACAGGACGTTTGCCTTTTTCGGTTTGTAAAAGCCAGGCAAGAGCCGAGAGATTATAATAAATTTTTGAATTTATTTCATCGACCCGCACATCATTTTTTTCCTGCTGATACCATTCTTTCAGTTGCCTTGCATATCGAATGGCTTCGCGACGATAAATTATCGCATGGGTTATTTTCTGCAGATTTTCCTGAGTAACCGAATGACTCTCATAGAGCTCCATATGATCAATTGCGATCTGCTCATGCACGCTGTTCAGCTTGCTGGTGCTTCTGTCAGCTTGAAAAAATGTGAGATTAAAATTTGAGTCATTGGCCTGTTTGTACAAAACGGGAAACACCAGATCAGCATAGTCAAGGGCAAGCTGGTGAGCCCCGAGGCGTTGGGCTAGAATCATGATTGCATATGCTTCATTTCTCACTTCTACGGGATCGATTTTTCCCTGCGCCTGCAGGTTTTGCATATTGCGCAGCAGACAAATATGACCACTCAAACGACTGGGATTTTCTTTTAAGAATTCGCGCACCAGCACAAGAGATTCGTCGGTCTTTTTTTCAATTTGCAATTGAAAGGCCTCGACCAGAGAATTCAGTTTAGCCGATTTTGTTTTCAAAATCTGTATTCGATCGAGAGTCGAACGATCATTTAAGATATAGAGAGTTTCAACCCGGGACTCATGAGCAGAGACATTTCCCGGGTTCTTTTGAATCAGCAGATTCATGGTCTGCAGTGATTTATCAAACTGCCCGGTAATTTTATACAGTTCCCCTAAGACCAGCAATGACCGTCCGGTGCCCTCATCTACCTGTACAAGCTTTTCATAATAATCAACGGCACGCAGAAATTCCTGCCGCTGGTAATAATAATTCCCGAGGAAGGTATAGGCCGATTGTAAAAACTGCTCACTGCCGGCCCCGTTTCTAACCGCGACAATCAGTCTTTTGAAATAGCTGGCTGTCTTACGCGAATCATTTTTTTGCTGATGCAGGTATGCCTGAAAATGCAGAGCCCGTACATTGAATTCATCAATTTCGAGAACCTTGTCAAGTGTCTTGATTGAATTACCAGGCTGGTTGACTTTCAAATAAGCTTCGGCTAGCAGCAACATTGATTCAATTGAATCAGGGGCCACTTTAACCCCTCGCTCGAGACAGTCTATAGACTTTTTTAAGTCGCCCTTTGCGCTATATATCTGAGCAAGATAACGAAGCGGTGCTTCCTGATCGCCTTCTGCTTTTGTATACCGTTCAAAGTATTCAGCAGCTTTATCGTATTCGCCATTGAAAAAGTTAGAAAAAGCACGGTCTAGAATCAGGCTCGGCATTTCCTGCGCAGAACCCGAAAAAAGCGGCAAAGACAGAACAATAAGAGCAACGATGACGTTTTTACGAGGGAAAGATTGTTTCAATTTCATAGCAGAGAATCTTTTTCGGATGATTGCAGTTTTTTTGGGAATACCGGTCAGTAGTGAGGAGGTCTGTCGTTTGAAAAGCTGTATTTTTCCAGATCATGAAATTGTCAGTGAAAAAAATATTGCCCGTACAAGAGGTTGACAGCCAAACTGCGATTACTTTGTTTGCACTAATTAAAGGGCAAAAAAGTTTTCATCGGAGTACTTTTTTATTTCCCTGCAGATCATTTGAGGATACACAATGGCAGACAATAATCTTTCACTTCTCGTTGGTGACAGTGCAAATTTTTTAGAAGAAGTCTACGAGCAATACCGTAAAAATCCTGGCGAGCTGGGGCAAGAGTGGGGAAAATTTTTCCGTTCTCTTGAAAATGGCCAGCACAAAAGTCTTAAAGAACTGACAACATCAAGTGAGGGAATTTCCCTGCTGCAAGAGATGGGCGTTCAGAATCTTCTGAATACCTATCGCCGGCTGGCCCATATGGCTGCTGATATTGATCCTCTCAAAATGACTGAACGTAATCGCGATTTAATCGACGAAAAACTGAACAGCCTTACCGAAGAAGATCTGAATACCGAATTTGATACCAATATACCTGGACTTGGGGTTGCTCGCCTGAAAGACGTAGTCGACCTGCTTGAACGGGTTTACTGTGGAACCATCGGTTCTGAGCATTACTACCTGCTCAATGATGTTGAACGAACCTGGATTCAAGATCGACTTGAAGCTGACTCGAGCGAAATCTCTGAAAAAGAACGTCTGCGACTTTTTGAGAAACTGTACCGTGCCGAGTATTTTGAAAAGTTTCTGGCAAAGAAGTATGTTGGAAAAAAAAGATTCAGTATCGAAGGCGGAGAGACTACCATACCCATGATCGATACGCTGATCGAAGAAGGCAGCCAGGACGGAATTGAACATGTCGTCATTGCAATGGCACACAGGGGTCGCCTCAGTGTTTTGGTCAACACCATTCAAAAACCGGCCAGCCAGATTTTTGCTGAGTTTGAAGAAAATGCCGATGCAGAAAGTTTCCCAAATTCAGATGTAAAATATCATATGGGTTATTCGAATACTGTCAAAACAACAGGCGGTAAAGATGTAAAGCTTACTTTGATGTTCAACCCTTCTCATCTTGAGGCTGTGAATCCTGTGGCTTTAGGCTCTGTGCGGGCACGGCAAACTAATTCTGGTGATGTGAATCGGGATCGTCATATTGGTTTACTGATACATGGGGATGCTGCTTTTCCCGGGCAGGGGGTTGTACCAGAGACCCTTAACCTCATGAATCTTGAGGGCTTCGATACCGGAGGTACGATACATATTGTAATCAATAACCAGATTGGTTTTACCACACGGCCCCACGAGTCAAGATCGACTCCCTATGCAACAGACCTCGCAAAAGGTTTCCAGGTACCAATTTTCCATGTCAATGGCGATGACCCAGAGGCTGCACACCGGGTAATGAAACTGGCCATCGAGTACCGGCAAAAGTTTCATAAAGATGTGATTATTGATTTAATCTGCTACCGACGCCTTGGGCACAATGAAACCGATGAACCGGCATTTACGCAGCCCATCATGTACGAGAATATTCGTAAACGTCCTACCACCGTAACTCTTTACCAAAAACATCTTGTTGATTCCGGTATTGACGATTCGAAGCTGGAGAGCATCCGCAAAGATGTAGAGAACAGTCTCGAAGTTTCTTTCCAGGAAACTCATGAAAATGATGTCAAAATAAAAATCGACACCATGGGTGGGGTCTGGTCGGGTTTCTCTACCGAAAAACTGGACTCAGAGCCGGCAACCAGGCTGTTGCGTGAGCAAATGATTCGGGTTGCCGATGCTCTTGCCACAGTTCCTGCAGGCTTTACTCCCCACCCAAAGTTACAAAAATTAATCGAGAGCAGAACTGCAATGTTTGAGGGTAAGCAGCCCATTGACTGGGGTATGGCAGAAGCTCTTGCATTTGGTTCGATTCTGGAAAGTGGGCACAGAATAAGACTCTGTGGCCAGGATGCAAAGCGGGGCACATTTTCTCACCGCCATGCTGAGCTGGTTGATGTCAATACAGAAGACCGCTGGGTACCCCTCAATCATATCTCTGAAAACCAGGGCTATTTTGAGATCATAAACTCGTCTCTTTCAGAATTTTCTGTTCTGGGATTCGAATACGGATACTCTCTGAGTTCACCCAATGATCTGGTAATCTGGGAAGCCCAGTTCGGCGATTTTGCCAATGGTGCTCAGGTAATGATTGACCAGTTTTTGAGCAGTTCAGAAGTAAAATGGCGCAGAATGAGCGGTCTCACTCTGTTGCTGCCTCACGGTTATGAAGGCCAGGGGCCCGAACACTCCAGTGCGAGAATAGAACGCTTTTTACAGCTGTGTGCGAAGAATAACATGCTGGTGTGCAATTGTACAACCCCGGCTCAATATTTTCACCTGCTGCGTCGGCAAATTCTGCGCAGATTCAGAAAACCGTTGATTGTCATGACTCCGAAAAGTCTGTTGCGTCATCCGGCAGCTGTATCAACGGTCGAAGATTTGAGTGAAGGTGTATTTTTTGAAGTTCTGTACGATAAAGAAGCTGACCCGCGAAAAGTAGAACGGGTACTCTTTTGCAGCGGCAAGGTCTACTACGATCTGGAAACCGGCAGAAAAGAAAGAAATGCTGAAGATGTTGCCATTGTTAGAATGGAACAACTCTACCCGTTCGATTACAACCAGGTCAGATATGTGATCGACAGTTATCCTAAACTGAAAGAAATTGTCTGGGTTCAAGAAGAGCCTCGCAATATGGGACCCTGGTTTTTTGCCCGGGATCGTTTCGATAAAGTTTTCAAAAACCATAAGTCTGTACCTTTGTATGTCGTGGCTCGCCCTACTTCGCCGTCACCGGCTGCAGGTCTTGCCAAAGTGCACCAATTGGAACAGAAAAATATTGTCGAACGGGCTTTCAGTAAAGATACTTCCGTTTTTACATAACGATACCGATGACAAGACACTTTCAGATAACCTCTGAAAAAGCCTCTCCATGAGCTTTTTCAGAGGTATTTCTGTGCTAAAAGCGCGGGAAAACATCCATGTTTTCAGGAACCTGCTGAAATCTGAAACCGATATGGCGGGATTTACCGAGATTAAGAAGAACTTGAGTTCTCATTGAATCGTGCGATCAGCAATGTCAGGTCATCATTGAACTGGCTTTGTTCGCTCGTTAGACCGTCCTGAGCGAAATTTTGCACACTGGTAATGATTCTCTCTGCCATTTCATCGGGGGTGAGTCCCTGGGCATTTCTAACCAGTTCAAAGAACCGCTCTTCTTCAAACAACACTCCCGAACTGTTACGCGCTTCTGTGATACCATCTGTGTACAGAATAAAATAATCTCCCGGCTGTAGTTGTACCGTAACTTCAATTGAGTTTGGTACAAAAAATTCGGTTATAATTCTGCCTTTCGGGCGAATCGATTCTATTTTGCCGTTATTTCTCAACAGTATCATAGGTAAATGCCCGGCATTGGCTGAGGTAAGTTTTCCTGTCGAAAGATCAAGATGACAAATAAAAGCCGAAATAAACTGGGTAGACAGTTTTGATTTCATATTGAAATGCAGATGTGAGATAATCTGGGCAGGCTCTCTGAACAAAGACGGCCAGCCCGATAAAGCCATTTTCACCATCGAGGCGACCAAAGCAGCCGGTACCCCATGACCACTGACATCGCAGATGAAAAATCCCATTTCCCGTTTGTCATGAGAAATATACGTATCAAAGAAATCGCCTCCGAGATGTGCATATGGCAGATATCGGCTCGCAATAGAAATCGAATTGCTTTGGGGCAAAATTCCCGGGAGTAGAGCACTCTGGATTTTTCTTGCCATGTCGAGTTCTTCGTCAATCTGTTTCAGTAAATGATCTGATTTACTTTTAGCATTTTGCAATTGCTTGGATTTCTGATAACTGTTATAGCGCAACCGGTCTGTTATAAAGATAAAAACAAAAGCAATTATAAAACTGTTGCGCATTGTACTGGCAGAAAGTCCCGCTTCAGTTGAAAGATAGTCGTAGCCTGAATACCATTTGCCCGCAAAATACAACATCAGAGAACAGGCCAGCATACCCCAGCTGAGCAGCAGCGGGAACGGAACTATTGTATAAAGCATGATGACTACTATATAGCTTCCCAGATAAGCGGGGTCACCCCCGGTTACCCCGGCGACAAAGGCAGCCATTAGCGTTGCATAACCGCCGGGTATAAGCCAAAGAATCATTCCGTAATTTCGAGCAGCTTTGAATCCTATAAATGTGAAAACAGCAAGAATCGACAATATCGAAAGTGTAAGGCGAATGGCTTGTAATTCAGGGAATTCAGGATACAATTCTTTATCGATTTCAATATGTCGTAAAAAAGCAATCGCAGCAATAGACCCGGCCGCAACAACCCCCTTTCTACATTGTAGATTCAGTTCCTGCAAATAGGTCTGTCCCAGAAATTCTGTCGGGTTGGCAAACCAGTGTTCCAGGTGTTGTTTCAGTCTGTTAAAAATATGTTTCATGCCGCATTACTCTGGGGTTTTAGTTTAACAAACAACCAGAAGAAAAGCGCCGAGAACAGGAAAGGAACTGCGCATAGACCCAGCCAGTAGAGAGAGTTTTCTTCGGGCTTTTCTGCATGACTGACTACAAAACCCAATGCGAGGAATGCACCGAATAAAATTGAAATCACACCCAGAATAGCCAGAAAAGCCCGGCTCATAGTCGAGAGCCAGGTATGGTTTTTTACGAATTCTAATGTAGTCAAAGACTGATTTACACTTTGATCGATGGTTTGTAACTCTGAAGAAAACATTGCCTGGTCTCGTTTTAGTGCATCCTGAATGTAATGGCGAACCATCACCAACATGATGATCATAGGAATCAAAGTTAAAAATAAGCCAATACCTGCCACCGGCGGATATGAGAGTACAAAATCAAAAAAACCATGCATAATCACTGTGATAAACACCCCTAGAAAAGCAGGCCTATTGAATTCTTTACCAATCTTTACCCGCGCATGCCAGTATCCGATGATTGCTCCCTCAAGTATATGGCTGGGTACCGAGAGAATCGCCCGCAGCGCAGCAACCCCCAACCCATGATCCATAACGTAGAATATATTCTCGAAAGTTGCAAAGCCCGAGGCAATCGCAACACCATACAAAATGCCATCAAAATATTCATCATAGTGTTGCGACTTCCCTGCTTGAAATTTTAGCGACAAATATTTTGCCAGTTCTTCAATTAAGGCGATGATTAAAAAGTTTTCAATGATCGAAACAAAAATGTTTTCAGGATTGCCAATGGGTAACAAGGCATGTTCCAGCAAACCAGCAGGTAAAACAACTGCTGCTCCCAGAAAAAATGCCCCAAAGATAGCAGATTTAGGCTCTGGCTTATACTTATCCCGCCGGTAATAACGGTACAGAATAAATACTCCAGGAATTATTGCGGCAAACAGGGCAATATATGGCATGCACTGATTTATTGAGTCTATTCAAATTGACAATAAAATGTTTTTACTTAAGTAACCTCTGAAAAAGTCCCTCCAGGAACATTATTGAGAATACAAGTTGCCTTTAAATGAATCTATGTGGCGTGAAGGGGTTTACAGTCTGGCTTTCTGAAGAATGCCATCCCTGCTCAAAAATCTGGGCAAGAATCCGACCCGCGGCAAACGATATTGATAAACCCCTTCCCCCCCAGCTGACATTCCAGAATAGATTTTTCAAATACGGATCAAAACCGATCACGGGCAGATTATCGAGAGAGTACGTACGCAGACAGGCACGCTCAGACACCAGTTCAAATTCCCGGGCAAAGGGAAATACGCTATAAAAATTTTTTGAAAATGTGTTATATTCATTTGAATCTGCAGTGTAGTCATCTACAGAAGTCGGGGTCTGGTCTGCATGAGTAGCTAGAATACATTCTTCTTCTTTTCGAAAATAGCAGTCTGTTGTTTCATCCCAGATTACCGGCATTTTCTCTGGCAACTGACCGGATTTTGGTCTCAATTTATAGAGGTGTCTTTTGTGAGGAATTACAGGCGGATGCCATTCTGTGCGCAGCACTGCCTTGTCTGCAGCCCATGATCCATTGGAAAAAACAAGCAGATCATTTTTTTGAATTGCAAATGAATCAGCATAGGGCCCGGTCTGTACAACCAGCTCTTCAATAAATCTGTTTTTAATTCTGGTCTCGAGCAGTTTTGTACTGGTCAGAATTTTAATATTTTTAGCGAGGCAGTTTTCTCTCCAGTAACGGGCAACTTCAATTGTATTCAAGATTCCATTACCCGGAATAAACAACCCTTTGAAAAGAGAGCCATCCGCCAGTTCATACTGTTTTTCTGCAGGAATAAGCTGTTGATAACCGGCCACTTCATCAAAAGGATGCAATGAAAAATAATCATATTCTAATGGTTTAATATATAATCCTGTTGGTTCAAATATAGTCGGGTATTGCTTTGAGATTTCGAACAGGTTTAACAAACTTTGTTTCGCGAGCTTCGATAATACAGGATGTGCCTCGTAACTTCTGGCAATGCCGGCACTTTTTCCAGAGGTGAACTGGAAAATATCTGACCCGGCTTCCAGTACGATAACTTCACCAAACCGGGCAAGTTCAGCAGCAGCTGCCAGGCCAGTCACCCCACCACCAATAATGTAAATTTTCACCTGTGCCCTGCCCGCTTGTCTTCTGAGTGCAATAGTTTTCTCATGGCGATAAACAGAGCAATGGTCAATAAAACCGAGAATGTAACACCCGGAATACTGAAATCCAGAAAAAAATTGTAGGCTCCGTGCAGCATGGCAGCCAGAACCAGCAGCGCTGGAATTAGACCAAAAGAAGCACCTTCAACCAGAACGGCCGCAATGGCGTACCCCCAGAAAATGGAGTATCCTGCATGGCCGGCGTGGCCCAGAAAAAGTCTCGGTAGTGTATTTTCAACACCATAGACATGCATATAGAGCAGATTTTCACCGCCTGCAAAACCAAGTGCTACTGTAATAGCCATTCTCACTCCATCGCTGGTATTTTGCAGATCTTTACGTCGCAGGCATGTCGCCAGAAAGGCAAACAGTTTCGTGATTTCTTCAACCGGACCTACTATCAAAAACTGTCGCCAGAAATTTGCCAGACCTGAGCTGCTTGCAAATGTGCTCTCGAGACTATAAGAGATAAACCCGGCAAGTGGACCAGCCAGTAAGCCGGCCAGAAAGGGAGGAATTAAAGTCAATACGGGAGCCCTCATCGATTGGCCTTTATTTTTTCCGTGCTGAATTTTATGGTAACCACGACCAAACAACAACAACCAGGCAAGTGTAATGGATATATAAATAACAGTATACAATTCTACCCCGTTTAAGCAGAAATCAGGATTGAAATTCCCGAACAATACCAGATGTCTTGCGAGAATCAGAGTGTAAAGTCGTAGGATATTTTTGAATACCAGCTCAAAGACCAGAAACTGTCACTGGTTGAAAGAGGGTTCACACGTCCCCTCGAACTGGCCTGAGCTGCAGCATTTTTGCCCGAACCTTTGGTAGAAGTAAACAGGCTGGTTGAGTAATACTCAAAGTCAATAGAATTCAACCAGACAACATTCTCATTGAAATAGATGCGAAGGTAAACATCAGATAATCTGCTGAATCGGCACCAAAGGCAAGCCCAGCCCCGTATGACACATGCTGAAATAGATAATATGAAAATCCTGTTCTGCCTGTCGTCATTTGGTAAGAATTAATGATAGTCAAATACTGGGAATCAAAATAATCAAGACCCAGCTCAACTGCCAACGGTTCGGTAATCGAATAGCTGAATTCAGCAGAAACCCCATAAGAATATTTTTCGATAAAAATATTGAGTACAGTGTACTGAGCATGATCATAATACGCATCTGCACTCACACTAAATTCTGGAATAATTCTATATGTGAAGCCTGAATAGATCTCATAACCTGAAAAAGAATTTGTACCCCCGGCATAAGAGAAGTTTAGATCATAGTTTAGTTTTTCAGTGAGGTCAAAACTCGATACAAATGCAGTCTCATAAATTTGAGCTGTGTCAAATTGACCTACGCCATTCCATAACAAACGGTCGACAACATATTTAAACTGAAGCTCAAGAAAAATAGAATCTGTTACCCAACTTCCTGTATTTAAAAATGGGGCGGGCGAAAAGTTTTCAACGTTTCCGGTATTGTAATTGGTGCGCAGCCCGGCTGTCCCATCGATTTCTAAAGCGAAAAGGTTTCTGCTAAAGAGAATTGTGAGTAAGGCAGTATTCAGCAGGGTGGTGAAAAACGAGGCGATCGAACGGCTTTGATTATTTAGCCGGGCTAAAGAATCGATCGCCCGGCTGATCTTAAAATTTCTGAGACATAGAAACAACATCGTATTTTAATGAAACACTTGAATTTCTTTGCTCATATTTTCAATTCAGGTTATTTTTTATTTTCTTTCTTTTCCTTTTTTTCTTTCTTCTCTTTCTTCTCTTTCTTTTCTTTTTTCTCTTTTAATTCTTTTTTAGCCTTTTTTTCTTCTTTTTCTTTTTTCTTGGCTTGTTTTTCCTTTTTCTTAGCTTCATTCTCTTTACGTTTTTCTTCACGTTTTTCGGCATTGGCTTTTTTCATTTCTTCGCCTTTTTTACCTTTATTGACTTCATTAGATTTTTCATTTCCAGAAGTTCTCTCGCCTTCACCTTCCTGTCCAAAAACAGGGGAAAGTGCAACTATAGTTGCCAGAAACAATACAGCAAATTTTTTCATGTAGTTCTCCTTGAAGATAATAAACGCAATAATGTAACGTTCCTTATCTGCGGACGAATCGTAAGAGTCTAATACAAGGTCGATCGAGATTTATTTTTTAAAAATAAGAAATAAGGAATAATACGTACGTAGAAGCTCGCCCGTAATTATTTGTTTAACAGTTCGAGAAACTGGTTAACATCAATTTTGCCGGTTTTATGCAAGTAAAACAAAATCCCGGCCCCTGCAAGCAGAGCTAAAAAGATGACTTTCATAATGAACTTGGTTGCCCGGTACCAAAGATAAGCAGCTAAGACTGCAACCACAATCAGAGAGATATAAAATACAGAGTTTTCAGATGTCAGATTTTCCATTATTTCTCCTTAGATATAAAAACACCATTCCAATTGTCACCAGGCGGAGCTTCAATAAACTGTGTACAACGCTTAATAAAAATTTCGCATGCCAGATCTTCTGGATAGAACGATTTTGCTCTATGGAATAATTCTTGAGCTGCCTCAAATTTTGCCTGCAGGTAAAGATGAAAAGCCTTTTCATAGAATTCTAAATGACTGGCCCGGTTTGAACTCATTTCACCTTTTTTACCAATCAACTCGTAAATACCGACCCCGGTTTCTTTTCCTTTGACTGCCACGAGATCGACATAACGGGTATCAAATTCTGAAGCAACCTGTGCATGAGTCTGCTCCCCGATCAGAATTCGGGTACCGTAATTTTTATTGATACCTTCTATACGGCTCGCTAAATTTACAGTATCGCCAATGACCGTATAGTTCATACGATCTTCATAGCCCATATTACCGACAATCAAATCTCCGGTATTGATGCCAATGCGAGAGAAGAAGTCGGGGTGTCCCTTTTTTCGAGCTGCTTCGCGCATAACTTCTTGCGCTTCCTGAAATTTGAGGGCGCTGGTACAGGCCCGGTAGGCATGGTCTTTCATATCCAGTGGTGCGCCCCAAAAAGCCATAATAGCATCGCCGATGTACTTATCTACTGTTCCCTTGTTTTGCATGAGAATACGGGTCATATTGCCCAGATATTCACCCAGAAAGTTGACCAGATCTTCGGGACTCAGTCTTTCAGAAATTGAGGTAAACCCTGCAATATCTGAAAAGAAAACCGTGAGATTTTTTTTCTCACCCCCGAGTGTAGCTTCTTTACCCATATGAATGAGTTCTCTAACCAGATCGGATGGCACATATTTCTGAAATGATTTCAAACCCGATCGCATTCGATCAATTGATTCTGCCATATTCTCAACTTCGAGAATCGGTGATTCAATATTGTTGCCCGGCTGTAAGTCGAAGTTCCTGATTTTTTCAGTCTCTTGAGCTAGAATCGTAAGTGGCGAACTGATACGTTTTGACATGCGCAAACTGACGTAAATTGAGATCGCTACAAATAAAACCACCAGCGAGTATAATATGATATTGTTTCGGGTTAACGATGAAAAATAATCACGGTAGGGAACTACCACCCCTGCATAATATTCTTTACCTGTCTGGGTTTGAAAATCTATATAAATTGCAAAATATTTTTGAAAATCATACCAGAACGGAAAGTGATCAAATTTACGTTTTAAAAGTTTCACTGATCTGTTCTTCTTTTGAACATTCGCCTTAAATTTTTCAAAAGACCGCACCAGCAGTTCATCTCCCGAATCATTGAGCTTTATTTCTCTGCCCATAAATCTGTCGGGCAGCAATTCATCATCTTTTCTTTCAACAGAAGCCAAAATCGTAAAGTTTTCATCAAGCAGCAGTATTTTACCATTGCTTGATAAATCGATTTCGCGAATCGCAGCACTTGCAGATACAGTATCGAGTTTGTCGGGGCTTGAAATTAAAACCCGGTCAATAACATGGGCAACCACTTTTTGTGAGAGAGCCTCGAGTACCCAATTGATGGAGTTTCGATACAAAAGCGCAGAAACCCCGAGAATCGTAGCTGAGGTTGTGAAAATCAATACCGCCATCAAAGACACAAGACTCAGACGGATGGTAACTTTCTTCTTTGAGGCCATTGCTAAGTTTGCGGCCGCATTGTAGTTTGTAAAGAGCGATTTTAGGTTATTCAAGCGTTGGTTTTTTCAGCTTTGCCCAACTTTGAGCCCCGAGAAATATAAGCCGCAGTTTTCTCTGTGTTTCCAGATGCAGGGTCGTCTCTTCTGCTGATTGTCCGGGCGGCAAATCTAATGCGAGATCGGTAGATGAAATCATGGTATCAATCACCAGAGCGGCGATCGTCAGAACATCTTCTTCACTTAAATTTCGAAACCGGGGAATTTTCAGCAGGTCTTCAGAAAGTTCTTTTGCAATTTCAGACAATTCATGGCGGATGGCTGACCTTACGGGGGGCAACCCCCCCGAGCGTTCTCTCGATAGAAAAATAAAAAACTTGCGATGCAGTTTAACATAAGTCAGATACGCATCTACAGTTTCAACCAGTAGACGGGATGCACCATAGGGCTTTTGACGAATTTCTTTGAGCATGCGGCGCAGAGGTTTAAAAGAATAATCTACCAGCTCTACGCCGAGCTCATCCATATTGTTGAAATGGCGATAAAAAGCCGCCGGTACAATTCCGGCGATTTTGGTTACTTCTCGCAGACTGATTGCAGAGAAATTACCTGCTGAACCCAGAACGCGAATTGCAGCTGCCAGCAGACTGCGGTGAGTCTTAAGTTTTTGTCTGGCCCGTTTCACTCACGCAGACTTTTTTACAGAATTCTTGATAATGTTTTCAAGACGATCATAAGCCCAGTGCAGCAGGTCATCCGTCTGCTCCCAACCTACACATGCATCGGTAATTGAAACACCATGCTTGAGTTTCGTGAGGGTCGTTTCATCTAGAGGTTCAGGTAACTTCTGGTTGCCCTCAAAAAGATTGCTCTCAAGCATCATACCAACCAGACTTTCATTGCCACTGACTCTCTGCTCAATGATACTCTTCCAGACAACTTCCTGTCTCTCAAATTTTTTCCCGGAATTCGCATGAGAACAGTCTACCATTACCACCGGGTTGCAGCCAGCCGATGTCAGTTTATCAGTTGCCGTTTTGATTGCCTGCGGGTCATAATTTGTCAGATTGTGCCCCCCGCGCAGAATAACGTGTCCCCAGGGATTCCCATTGGTTCGAACAACTGCAGTGCGACCGTTCTCGTCAATGCCCAGAAAACTGTGCTGGGAACGGGAAGACTGCATGGCATCGATTGCTGTCTGGGTATTGCCATCTGTACTGTTTTTGAAACCGACCGGCATCGACAGGCCACTTGCCATTTGACGATGAGTCTGGGATTCAGTAGTTCGAGCGCCAATAGCTGCCCAGGATATAAGATCAGAAATATATTGCGGGACAATAGGGTCGAGAAATTCTGTGCCAGAAGAAAGGCCAAGTGAAGCTACATCGAGCAATAATTTTCGAGCTGTGGCAAGCCCGGTTGGCATGTCATCTTTACCGTCAAGCTGAGGATCAGTGATGAGGCCTTTCCAGCCAATCGTGGTGCGGGGCTTTTCAAAATAAACCCGCATAACAATATAAATTCTGTCTTTTACTTCTTCTGCAATTGTTTTCAGCTTCTGGGCGTACTCTACAGCTGCAGCCGGGTCATGCACAGAACAGGGACCCATGACCACCAGAAAACGGTCATCTTTGCGGGAGAGAATATTGCGAATGGTCTCTCTGCCTTCATATACTGTACGCGCAATATCTTCTGTCACGGGATACTGGGCTATTAATTCTGCCGGCGAAAGTAAGGGTTCTATGGCTCGCACATTCACACCATCTAATTTATGCATATTGGTCTCTCCAAGTTTATATTATTCATTATCGGAACAATTGCCTTTTTTTTCAGGGCTTTTAAAGCAATGTCAAGAACTTTCCACGGGAATTTTTATTAAGATCATCTCAATTATTTCGCCGATTACCGAAAAATGATTGACCCTTGCCCTTTTTATTCATTTTTTGTGAAATGGCTGACTCTAAATCTTTTGATCTGAAATCTATGAAACAGGAAGAAATTCCAGACATTCCCTCACTTGAGAATGCACTTCCGCTCGATAAACCAGAATACTATATCAATCGTGAAGCCTCATGGTTAAAGTTCAATCATCGGGTACTCGAAGAAGCGCAGGATAAATCAAACCCGTTACTCGAAAGAGTCAGATTCATGACGATCTGTGAAAGCAACCTCGATGAATACTTCATGGTGAGAGTCGCCGGTATACGGCAGAAGATTGCCAACGACATACTTGATCTTGGCCCCGATAATTTTTCACCACGGGCGCAGCTTGAACTTATACAAAAAGATGCAGCCGCGTTTTACAAAGAAATCTATAATGTTTTGAATAAAGAAATTATTCCCGATTTGAATGCCCTGGGTTTTGATTTTGTAGCACCGGAAAAACTGACACGCACAGAGGCAAAGCATGTCAAAGAATATTTTTTAAATGAAATTTTTCCCATTTTAACTCCACTGGCCATAGATCCGGGGCACCCGTTTCCCCGATTGATGAATCGCAGTTTGAACCTTGGCGTTCTGCTGCGCAGAGAAAAAAATAAGAGTGCCTTGTTTGCTGTAGTGCAGGTTCCGACGTTAATGCAGAGACTTTATCTGCTGCCTAGCAGTAATCTCAAAAAGCGCAGATATATCTGGCTTGAAGACATCATTATTCACCACATTGATCTGCTGTTTTCAGGTTTCGAAGTACAAGAGGTGTATCCTTTCAAACTGACCAGAGATTCAGATTTAATTATTGAAGAAGATGAGGTGGATGACCTGCTACTCACCATTCAGCAAGAGCTGCGCCAGCGTGAGAAGGGTGCAGCAGTTCGTCTTGAGATCAATTCCCGCATGTCGACTGAAATGGTAAGCTGGCTTAAAGAAGCACTCAATTTAACCGAGCCAGATATTTACCAGTGCGATGGCCCCCTTCCACTTTCAGGCTACAAAGTTCTGTTCGATGATGAAGTTTTAATTCCTGAAAGCTATCGCCCCTTCATGCCACTTGTTCCGGTTGAGTATGACTCTCCGTCTGATATTTTCAATATCATTAGAAAACATGATATTTTCATGCACCATCCATTTGATTCATTCTCTATTGTAGAAGATTTCATCTCGGCCGCGGCAGATGACCCGAACGTGCTGGCGATTAAACAAACGCTTTATCGCACCGGTACAAAGTCGAGAATTCTCGATGCTTTAATGAGAGCCGCAAGAAACGGCAAACAGGTTACCGCCCTGGTCGAGTTAAAGGCCCGCTTTGATGAAGAGACAAATATACAATGGGCCAAAATCATGGAAGCAGAAGGGGTACATGTTGTATACGGCCTCATGGGGCTCAAGACGCACAGTAAAGTAGCAATGGTCATCCGTCGTGAAGGCAATAAGCTCGAACGCTATG
>JAGRNJ010000003.1:91094-110637 GCA_020440825.1 Leptospiraceae bacterium
TGCATTCGGCAGGAAAAAATAAACGCATCTAAGAAAAAACCGGCACGCATAATCGCGAAAATGAATTCATTGGTCGATGCAGATGTGATACAGGAACTTTATAAAGCTTCTCAATTCGGGGTACAGATTGATTTGATTATTCGAGGAATCTGCTGTCTGCGACCTGGCATACCCGGTATTTCTGAAAATATTCGAGTACGCTCAATCGTTGGCAGACTCTTAGAGCACAGCAGAATATTTGTTTTTGAAAATTCCGGTTCTCAATTGATTTACTTTTCAAGTGCAGACTGGATGCCCAGAAATTTTAATCGCAGAATCGAACTGCTTTTTCCAATTGAGAATGAAAAAGTGCGATCTATTGTGCTCGATGACCTTATTCAGAAATATTTGAGCGGGAATGTGAAGACGAGAGTTCTGCAGGCCGATGGCTCTTACGTGAAGGTGAAGAAAGGTAAAGATGAAGACGATATCAACGTGCAGGAAATTTTTATAGAACGTTCGCGGGCCGAACTCGATGTACGTGAAAAAAAGTCAGGACAGAAAAAAACCATTTCTCAAAAACAGAAAAAGAAAAGTTGAGAGTAACACGACAGATATTATCTTTCTTTGTTCTTTAACCTTGAAGTAAAGGGTATTTTTCGGATGCACTTTTTATTCAAGGCAATACGGCACTCGATGTTTTTTTCGCAAACGGTGCAATAGAAGATGGCAGAGCATCGACCGGGCCCACCAGCGTGAGCTGAAAATTCTCTGGTTGATAATACTTCTTTGAAATGGCCATTACCTGTTCTAACGTAACTTTGTCAGTTTTTGAAAGTAGAGTCGCCAGGTAGTCCTGCGGCATTCCATCCCACAAGAGTGACATATGCAGTTTCAGATATTGATCGGGTCTCTCATAGAGAAAAACGAAACGGTTGCGCATTGAAATTTTTGCCAGACGAAGGCTTTCAGCATTCACATATTCGGCCGGGTTCTCAAGCAGTCTTTTAATTTCTCTGAGCACATTCTCTACATTTTTATTTTCAGTCTGGGAGAAAATGCGTATTGAGCCCGTAAATTGATCAGTATCAAAATAAGAGTATGTCGAATACGACCATCCATTGCGAGTACGTATACTCTGGGTAAGTGCTGAGTTGAATGAGTCCCCGCCCAGTAGAAAATCAAATAATCGAAGGGCAATATAATCTTCGGCATTGTGCGCAATCCCCCGAGCAGCGAGAACCAGAGTAGACTGGGGAATTTCTTTATTAAAAATCTGTGCAGTACCTGTTGGTAAAGAATGTTTTTTCTGCAAAACAGATTGATTGGCAATATCGTCAGAAGTATAGGCAAGAGAGCCCAGATTGCATTCCAGTAAAGCTTTCGCAGCAGCGATATTTACATCACCAGATAATAATACAGTAATTCGCGCTGCTTTGAGCATTTTTTTGTGCCAGCTCTGCAGATCATTTAATTTGATCGCTTCGAGTGAGGTTTTTGTTGCCAATTGCGAACGAACCTGATCGGGAAATAATTGCCTGGCTGAAAGCAAGAGTGCAAGTTGCCCAGGGTTCTCAACCCGCTTCTCGACCCCTTGCAAAAGATTTTTGCGTATCAGCTCAACATCTTCTTCAACAAATCTGGGATTCATCAATACCTGCAAGGCAACCTGTAGATCTTTTTCGAAATAACCCGAGAGTGAAGTAAGAGATATCGAAGTTCTCTGTAATGACGATGAAAACTGAATACTACTGCCCCGGTTCTCAAAATGCCGGGAGAGTGAATCCCGCGGCCACTTTTCGGAACCTGAAAACAATACTGATTCTCCCCATAGAGTGGTGATTCCTGCATTGCCAGCAGACTCTTCCATTTCACCACCATGCAACACTATCTGGGCAGAAGCCTGCGGAATTAAATGGCTCTCGACAAAATACAACTCAATGCCATTTGCCAGTTTTGCTTTGCCTACTTCAGGAAATTTTATATCGAGCTCTTTCTGCTCTATATGACGATACCAGGGCCGGTCAGAAACTTTTTCGCCTGCACTTAAGCCTGCTATGATTACTACAACTGGAATAAGTTTCAAATATTTCACTGATGTCTGGTTACAGCCGAACAACCTGCGATCAAGCGAAATTCCCCATTTTTATTTTACTGCATTCATCCAAAATAATGTAAGTCCTAAGCTGGCTCATATTCAGAGATTCAGAAAATCAACAAGCCATAATGGTTTGCTTGCGACTTCGCCAAACATAGAGGTGTAGAACAATGACAGAACCCACAGATTATGCGATTGCCGATGACGGCGTAAAATTACCATGGTATCGCAAAGGAAAGGGAGACGATGTTTTTATTTTTAATGGCTTTGCATGTGTGCAAGATAATCTGAAGCCGGCCATTGAGCACCTGAGCAGGCATTTCAGGGTCACTTCATGGGATTATCGGGGTCACGGAAAAGCAGACAAGAATTCAGGTACCAGCCCTGATAAGGCAAACCTGGACCAGTTCATGCGCGATGCTCTTTCTGTCATGAACTCGGCGCGAATCAAAAAAACACATCTGCTGGGCTACAGTATGGGAGCCCAGTTTGGGATGGAATTTGCCTACCGTAACAACTCAAGCATAAAACGTATTATTGGCCTCAACGGAATCTATGGCAATGCATTCGATGATGTAATGGGCACCGATTTTGTAGCCAAACTTTTACCCCATTTGAAATTTGAAATTCCTCTTTTGAATGAAGCATATGCAAAGATCTGGAAAGCGGCCCTGGGGGTACCTTTTGAATTAAAGTACAACATTGCCGCGATCGCAATGGTCGATCGAGGGCTGGTCAAACCTGAAGATTTCAAACCATATCTTGACCAGCTGGAAAATCTCGAGGGCCCATTCATGCTTGCCTTAATGCAAGAGATTCACTCTCACCAGACATATTCTTTTTTACCAAAAATTGAAAATCAGGCACTCATTATTATGGGAGAAAAAGACCCGCTCGCAACCCCTGCAATGGGTAAAAAAGTGGTAGAACTGCTGCCCAATGCTGAATTATTGATTATTGAAAAAGGAACACATAACTCTAACCTCGAACGACCGCAGGAAATTTTTCCACGCATAGAACAATTTTTAAAATCAGGCGGATGGACCGGGCGGCTTAAAAATATTTTTTCAAAATAAAGGAAACACAATGCAGAACACAAAACCAACCGGCTACGCCCCAGCCAATGATAACCATAAACTTGCCTACTATATTGAAGGGGAAGGTTTTCCTGTATTTATTTTCAATGGTTTTACCTGTGTGCAGGCCAACCTTAAGTATGCAATTGAATATTTAAAAAACGACTTCCAGGTAATCAGCTGGGATTATCGGGGCCACGGCGAAAGCATGGATAAAGCAGGAATGCATTCTTCGAAAGCCAATCTAGACCAATTCATGGCAGACGCTAATTCTGTATTTGATCATCTGCAATTGAAAAAAGCTCATATTTTCGGTTACAGTATGGGGGCCCAGTTTTCGATGCAATTTGCTCATGACTATCCTGAAAAAGTTTCGAAAATAGCATGTTTGAACGGTATTTATGGCAAAGTTTTTGACCAGTTTCTAGGAACCGATCTGCTGGGCAAAATTCTACCCGGCTTACCTCGGGAAATTCCCTGGCTCAATGAAGCATATAAAACATTATGGAAAGCCACCCACTCTATTCCATTTGAAATTAAATTTCGTATTGCAACGATTGCACTACTAGACAGAGGTTTGGCTAAAACAGAAGATGTTAAACCGTTCTTACAATCGATGAGTACTCTTGATGGTGAATTCATGCTGGCACTTGCTCAGGAAATTCACCAACATGAAACATATTCATTTTTGAGTGAAATAAAGAACCCATCGCTGATCATTGCTTCGGGCAGTGATTTATTTGCAACCCCAGCAATCAGCGAAAAAGTGCACCGACTCTTACCTGATTCTGAATTAATTATTATATCAAAAGGAACTCACAATTCAAATCTGGAAAAACCCGAACAGATTTTCCCCGAAGTGCTCAGGTTTTTCAAGGCATAAGGGCCAGTATAAGTACGTATACTTCGGTTCAACATAGAACCTAACCATCTGAAATTACTAACGGCCGAAACCGTCGTAATAGGCTTCTGCATGTTTTTCATAGCGCTTGATAGCTTCGATATTCTGTAACTCGAGTTTCGTAAGCTTAGTACGTACATCTGTAGACACCGGCACATACCAGTCAATCTGGTCAAAAACATACCGCATTTTGCGGTTCTTGAAAGAGTATCCGTGGCGGGCATAAATTGAATTGCGTAAAACCTCAAGATCTCCCTTGTGTAAATTCTCCAGATACTCTTTTTTGAGCAACACTTTTGAAGCATTGAATCGGGTTACATCTTCTGTTAATAATTCTACCGCACCGTCAAACCCGAGAACTCGTTTGGCTTCGTCTCCATACAGTTCTGTCCAGTTCAAATTTTCTGGCAGCTCAAGATCAGAACGGTAGACAAACTCAGTGCGATCGAGCGTATACTCAGTGCGGGAAACAGAAGCAGTTGGTTTATTCGGTACCCAAATGCCTGCCAATTTGCGCTCGTTTGTTTTCACGGTAAATGTGAAGACACCATCATAACGATCGTCTCCCGGTTCAGATGCCTTTACGGTGTATGTGTTTCCCTTAGTGGTAAAGGGCCCTTGAAATGGGCGCTCATTACCAGCTACAATGCTGCGCCCTGAAACAGTATTGCCATTGATCTTTTCGATGATGATATTGATTTTATTATCTCGAGCTTTAGAATTTGCAGCAGGCACCTTTTTAAACCAGCCGACATACATCCCTCTCATTTGTTCAGGCGAAGCATACAGGGAAATACTAAAAAGCGAAATAAGAAATCCTGTCATTACACCATATTTAAGTAATTTTCTCATTTGTTTCTCCTGTTTTCGTAATATAAAAAAATCTCTACCACTAATAAATTCGGTACCCAACCCAGCCATGCAACCACAGTATAGACATCCATAGGTCTAGGCGTAAACAAAAATACAAGCAACCACTTCCAGGCCCGTAAAGTTATAGCAGACAGGGTTAGTGCAAAACTGCGCAACAAAAAGGCCCGGTGAGAAGATACATTTGATTGCTGTATAGCCCAAAATCCCCGCAGGGTAAAATAAAACCAAAGAATTGCCAATAGACAAAATGCAATTTGAGAAGAGAGTCCTCCGTTGGCAACCAACCCTATTAAGAATCCTGAAGGGGCTGCCAGGCCCAGTAAAAGAATAACATATAATTTGCCGATATACCTGTGAACCATCGGATATTTTATTCTGAGGTAAGATGAAAACTGGGTAAAACCTGCCAGCAAGAGAAAAATAGAAGAATATGCATGAACATGAAAAGCTGGTAAATACCAGAAATAATGTACAACATCGTGTTTGATTCTTAAAAAAGCGGAATCAGAAGAATAGGGAATATATTGCAAACTTATTTTCAGCATCAGATAAGAAAAGAAGGCGAGCAAAATCAGAGCAAATATTTTGAAGCTATTTCGAATTATAACATGAGAAACCATTCTGACCTGTAATAATCAATCTCAATTTGTAGAAGTCAATCGTTTCATTTTAATCTGTTTAAGAATTTAGATTTTAACCTTTCAATATTTAAGACGGTTTGTCTGGCAACATGGTTCTCAAATAAGCAAAAAAAAAGGGGCTAATGCCCCTTTTAATGTTAATCAGTAATGTAGAAATTACTTTTTAACTACTTTCAGTGTTACACGACGATTTTCGTCTGCTTTACCGTCAGCAGCATTTTTCAGCTGTGTCAAACCTGCGCCAGCGACGCGAGTTTTTGAAATATCAACACCCATTTTTTTCAGTTGTGACTGAAAACCACGAGCACGTGATACTGAGAAAGCTTTGTTTGGACCAGCGCCACCAACAATGTCAGTGTGTCCGGTGATTTCCAATACGTAACCTTCTGGAACTTTTGAAGCTGCTTCTTTGATAGCTTTGGATTTGATCTCTTCTGAACCTGGAACCACTTCTACTTTACCAGTAAGTGGGTTTTTCAGGCTTTTTGAGTCCCATTCTTTCAATTTAGATGCACTGATAGTGGTTGCACCAAATGCAAACCCAGTGGCTTCGTTAGCACCTACTGCATCAAGGGTTCTGTTGATCCCATCAGCAATTGTACCACCCATGTCAGTTTCTACTTTTGGCATGTCTGGTGTTTTTGGTGCTTCTTTTACTTCTTTGCTTCCGCAATTAGCAGCCACTAAGGCAACTGCTACCATTAATATTGTCGCGAGACTTTTCAATTTCACTCTTTCCTCCTAGGAACCCCCGGTTAACCGGTGATTAAGTTCTTTAAGTTTAGGGATAAATAATAGATACGGTTTAGATTGGCAACTGTATTTAAAAAAAACTTCATAAATATGCAAAAAAAATGCTAGTACTTTCCGCTACCTGCACTGGTACACTCAACAATAGCTACTGAGGCCGAAGCACCAATACGGGATGCCCCAGCCATAATTAAATTGAGAGCAGTTTCATGATCTCTGACCCCGCCAGAAGCCTTGACACCCATGGTATCCCCAACCACCTCTCGCATAATGCGAATATCTTCTGCTTTAGCCCCGCCCGGGCCAAAACCGGTGGAGGTTTTCACAAAATTTGCACCTGCTGCTTTCGATAATTCGCTGGCTTTTCTAATTTCTTCTTTTGTAAGATAGCAGGTTTCCAGAATTACCTTTGATATAACGTTGCCGCGGGTAGCCCTTACGACTCCCCGAATATCACTTTCGACCAGTTTATAATTTCCTGATTTCATCGCTCCGATGTTGATCACCATATCAATTTCATCAGCACCTTCATCGATGGCAATTCTGGTCTCGAGCTCTTTTACCCGGGTGGGGGTTGCACCAAGCGGAAAGCCAACAACTGTACAGACTTTTACCCCGGTGCCCCGCAATAACTTTGCCGATAAAGCAACATATGCCGGGTTTACACAAACACTCATAAAACAGTTTTTTGCAGCTTCTGCACACAGTTTTCTTACGTCTTCTTCTGTTGCCTCTGCTTTGAGCAGAGTATGGTCAATCATTCTGGCCAGCACCGGGTCTGGGCAGGAACCCAAGGGTCCATGACAGGAGATACGGTTAGCCCCGGCCTGCAGATAATCTGAAACTTTACCGACCCCGTCCCAGTTTTCGGTGCCATCACAGGTTGGGCAACCGGTGCCTGAAACTGCACTTACTGAATGGTTTCCCATTTTTTCCATAACTTTATTTGTAATCAATGATACCAATTGTTCTTTATCCATTCTGTTTTTCCTGCTTTATGATTTACATCCGCAACCTTCAAGCGCAGATATTTTATCGATCCTTTTTTGATGACGACCACCTTCAAA
This sequence comes from Leptospiraceae bacterium, assembly GCA_020440825.1. Lineage (GTDB taxonomy): Bacteria > Spirochaetota > Leptospiria > Turneriellales > Turneriellaceae > JAGRNJ01. Next base: position 98,480 of record JAGRNJ010000003.1, read on the forward strand.
TTCAGTGCTCAGCCATAGTTTTGCCAGCTGCAATGCCTCGCCAGGCTCATGATATGCTGCCCCTAACGTTAAGACATTCGCATTGTTATGCACCCGGGAATTCAATATTGTTTTTTCATTATAGCATAACGCTGCCCGAATACCTTTTATTTTGTTGGCTGCCATACAACTGCCAATACCTGCAGTATCGACAATGATACCTCTGCTCGCTTTTCCCTGAGCAACAGTTTCAGCAACCTTGGCTGCAATATCAGGGTAATCGACAGCATCTGTTGAATAGGTTCCGCAATCAATCACTGAAAAACCGGCAGACGTTAATTGTTCTGCGAGATATTTTTTCAGGGGAAATCCGCCGTGATCACCGCCAACCGCTACTTGCGCTGCCCCTGTTGGTTCGACGTTGGCCATCCGCTCTATTACTTTTTCAACAATTGCCCGTATTTCTGCTTCATTCATGAGTATAAATCCACATTATCGACAATAGCCAGTATGATTGCCCGTTGCGGAGCTTTGGCATTATCCAGTATCAATCTTGCTGAATTTCCTTCATCGACCACCAGTACCAGATCGCCAACCCCGCACTGGACCTTATCGAGTGCGAGAAACATTGAACCCATGGGTTTTTGCTTTTGATCAACAGGTTGTACCATCATGATTTTCTCACCAGAGAGAACTTCATGTTTCACAGTAGACTGTACAGAACCCTTAACCACAGCCAATTGCATATCAGGTCAGTGACGTTGAGTCAACTACTCCCATGATTACTGCATCTGAAACATTCACAGTCTCTTTTCCCGAAATTGCCAAAGCTGCCTCACGTCCGGTTTCAAAGATCACGAGATCGCCCTCTCCTGCCTGTGCTATATCATTTGCAATAATTTCACTACCTGCAGGTTTTCGGTTTTCATCTAGCGGCTGCACAATCAGAAATTTTTCGCCTTCAAACTCTGGCAGTTTTTGTGATGCGACAACTGTTCCTGTTACTATGCCTAACTTCATACAATTCTAAAATGGTCGACCAGCACACATCTGCGTTCCCGACTGAATGTGAGGCAGGTAGTCAAACCATCGCCGGTCGGGCTCGCAATGGTAAACGATGTATAGCCTGAACCACCCTCACCCAGACCAGAATAATTCGGACCATTCTTGACGAAGATTGATCCCTGAAAGGTTCTGGCCATTTTAGATAATTTTTCAAGATTCATCGAATGCATTGATGCAGTATGATTATAACCATGCTCGCACTGAATCGCAAGATCAATAGCTGCATCAACATTCGGAACTCTGGTAACCGGCAAAATCGGCATTAACTGCTCACTCCAGATGAGTGGATGTTCGTTGGGAACTTCGCACAAGATAGTACGTACATCTTCATTGACATTGATGCCAATTTCTTTGAGCAGTAAACGCGCATCTTTCCCGACATAATCGGGATTTGCGTGTCCGCCACAACCATACTTGGGGCTGCCCAGATCTTTCAGTACAATCGAGGTCAGGCGGTCGATCTGGTTTTTATTGATCATATACGCACCCGATGACTTCATAACTTCTATGAGACGATCTGCCACAGTTTCTACAACGATGACCTCTTTTTCATCGGTACAGATAATATTGTTATCAAAAGAATGACCTTTGACGATATCCCGGCCGGCTTTTTCGATCTTGGCAGATTCATCTACAACAACAGGCGGATTGCCCGGCCCGCCACAGACCACCTTTTTGCCAGAGGCAAACGCAGCCTTGACTACAGCCGGGCCACCGGTCACAACCAGTAAATTGATTCCGGGATGTTTCATTAATTGACCTGCACTCTCTAACGTGGGAACCCCGATACAGGTCAGAATATTGGGCGGACCCCCTGCAGCCTGGCAGGCTTTATTGATAAGACGAATTGTATGAGCAGAAGTATTCTTCGCCCGCGGATGTGCATTGAACACACCGGTATTGCCTGCAGAAATAAAGCCAATACCATTATTGATAATTGTCTCAGAGGGGTTGGTCGTGGGTGTAATCGAACCAATTACACCCCAGCTGGCACGTTCAATTAAAACCAGACCATCATCGCCTGAAAACGCATGGGCAGCCATTAGTTCTGGACCGGGAGTTTTGTTGATTACCAGCAGGTTCTTTATTTTTTTATCTGCAGCTCTGCCCAGGGCAGACTCTTTGACTGCCATCTCAGCGAGTTCTGCAGCATTCTGTCTTAAGACCTGACGAATCGTTTCTACTATTTCAATGCGTTTGCGCAAGCCGAGTTCATTCAGCTGGTACCAGGCAACCCGGGCAGCCTTAACAGCTTCATCAATTGAAGGGAATACCCCATCTGAAATCGAGGCCGAACTTCGCGTAGCGGGATCAGCAGCAATATTGCCTTTCGCAGTAATTTCCTGAATTACAGAATCTACTATTGCAGCAATTTCATTGGGAGATATATTATGCATGCGAAGCCTCAATTGCACTGATAATCGGCAGGAAGAGTTCTGGTTTTAAAGAAGCCCCGCCTACGAGTGCTCCGTCAATCTCTGGCTGGGAAATCAAGTCTGCAATATTATCAGGCGAGACAGAGCCGCCATACAGTATTCGCAAACTTTGAGCAGTACTCTCACCATATAATCGTGTCAATACCGTGCGAATAAAAGCGTGTGCCGACTGGGCATCTGTTGGTGATGCTACTCTGCCGGTACCAATTGCCCAGACAGGTTCATAGGCAATGATCAGTTGAGTTGCCGTAAAATCGACCCCCTCTAGACCATACGTTAACTGGCGCTCCAGGACCTGCTCAACCTGTTTGGCTTCTCTTTCTTCTAACGTTTCGCCGATACAAAATATTGCAGTAAGACCTTCTTCAATAACTGCCTTATTTTTCAGTGATAAATCTTTATCGGTTTCTTTGAAATAAGAACGGCGCTCTGAGTGGCCGGTGAGGCAGTGTGTGCAACCTGCTGCTTTCAAAAGGGATGGCGATAATTCGCCAGTGAACGCTCCGGAATTTTTATGATAACAGTTTTGTCCGGCAATTTTGATACCGCTACCCTGGACTGCCTCAACAGAAGATTCTATCGAGATTGCAACCGGGGCAATAATGATCTCACAATTCTGAGATTGCGGCCTGGATTTTATTAACTCAGCAAAAAAACTTTTCGCTTCATTGCTGTTTTTATTCAGTTTCCAGTTTCCTGCTGCAATAGGAGTTCTCTTCATATTCCCCCGCTACTTATATTTGTGGTAGACTTCCCTGTCATTCTGGGCTACAATATCGACAATGCCGGCAACAACTGCATCTATCGGAGCGTCTTTTGTAACGGCAGTTTGTCGCACCGAAGAACCTTGTGATAACAGAACCCACTCACCCTTGTTAGCCCCAATGAGATCAAGTACTACATGTGTAGCATTTCTTTTTTCACCAGTGGCCGAAACTTCTTCTACAAGTAAAAAAGTGGGTGATTTACCCTGCATCGTTTCTGTTATTTTGTCACAAATCACAGTGCCAATAACTTCACCCAGGATCATGCACACCCTTCTGGTACGTAAACTCACCATTTACTTCAATGATGTCAACGATTGCCATAATCGCTGCATCACATGGTCGACCGTTTGTCGCCTGGGTCATGCGGGCAGACGAACCGGTCACCACCAGTACGTACTCGCCAGGCCCAGCCCCCACCGAGTCAATGGCAACTGCAACCGCTCCCGAAACCTTACAGGTTTTGGGATCAATTTTATCTACCAGAAGAAGAGCAACATTTTCAATTTTCTCCTCTTTATGCGTAGAAACTACGTTGCCTATGACTTTAGCCAGATACATACTTTATTTGTGCTGAAGTTTTTATTTACTTTTTTGTCTGCCCAAAGGTAATGCTTTATCAACATTTGCATGTGGACGTGGTATGACATGAACAGTAACCAGCTCGCCAATTCTTGCTGCAGCTTTACTGCCTGCATCTGTGGCTGCCTTTACAGCTGCAACATCACCACGTACAATAGCAGTTGTGTATCCGCCGCCGGTTTTCTCATAACCCACGATCTCAACTTTTGCTGCTTTAACCATTGCATCTGCAGCTTCAACCATTGCCGCGAAACCTCTTGTTTCAATCATTCCCAGTGCTTCTTGTGTATCCATTTTCTTTCCTTACCTTGATTTTTACTTAAATTTTATTTCAGGCGATATCCCCGGCAGCTGCTGTAGCTGCCGCCGATGCCGCGTCGATTTCTGCTTCACTACCAGCGAGAATCAGCCGGCCGCTGGCCCCCCAGGTAGTTACCAGATTTAATTTTACATTCGCTGCCTTCAGTGCCTGATTGGCAATATAGGCCATATATCCCGCTGGTTCACATTCCATGATCAATACCGAATCACCCGGAACAACCATGTTCCCGGGAGCCATACCTGTAAAGGCGATACAGTGATCTTTTTCTGCCCCGCGGATTACCTTGTTTGTTGTCAATGTACAGCGAACCCGATCATTCTCTGTAAGACCGGTTGCATCCAGAATTGCCTGGCCTGCGGCCATGACTTCGCCTTGGTTTTCATGATGAATTTCAAGCTGACCAAAAGAGCGTTCAGTAATAATGACCCCAAGTCTCGCTCTGGTTGCTTTCAAAGCCAGGTCTACCATGGCATGGATTTCCATAGCAGGCGCGATTTCAATAAACAATGCCGCGTCATATTCAGACGGGTCAAAAACCCTGTTGTCTTTTGCGATATACTGGGCCAATTGCGGCTGATAGCTGTCGAGAAACGAGAAGGTACGTAGTTTGAAATCTGATGCCATAATTAAATTCTCACTTGTTTTTAATATTCCGGTCTCGACAGCTCCCACGGCACCTTTCGGCTGTAAAGAAAATTACAGAATTCTGCTGGCGCACCGCATCATTTCCTGGCATCGACCACAGGTTGTATACTCTTCACTTCATTATTGAGGCAAATACCTTGATCTCTGGCTTCAAGTAGGGCTTTAATTTTGAGTAGGGCACCAGAAACGAAGTCCATCCGGCTGCATATGCTGCAATTTCATACTGGTTAAAAAATAACAAGAGGCCGAATTCGGTTATGGCAAAGTTTTCAGGTATATAAAATTTTCCGCCAGGAAAATCGAATCCCATTGACGAGAGTGAATGACCGGCAGGCAGACCCCGATTCTTTCTGAAAGATTCTTCGCAAAGCCTCGCAATGCGTTGCATATCCTTAGCTTTAAACAGATCTTTCAAAAAAATTTGTTCACCTGAAACCGTATTAAAAGAATTCATTTTGATTTCTGTGTTCGGATGCGCTCCACCGTGAAACTGAAACTGGGATTCCATCAGAGAAATATGGTCTTTGCTGATACCCAGTATTGAAATCTCGAGTTCCCTGAACCAGGGTAACTTCATGTCTTCTTGTGACTGGTAATGTGCCTGCCAGTCTGCGATAAATGTACTGGCTTGTTCTTCAAAAGGAAACATCTGGGTCTGCAAACCGCCAGAGTTCTGAATGAAACTGTTTAACTGGTCTGCCATTTTCTGAGTTTTTGCATCATTGTTACGGGCACTCAATACAGGATAACGAATTAAAAAATAGGTACAGCCCGGGTCATCCCGTTTGCAACCATTGTGTGAAAAAATTTTTGTTTTTACCTTGAAGCGATACGGGTTATCGAACGATATTTCTTTTTGAGCTACAACCCCGCCTTCATTGTTCTTAAAAATAAAAAGGTCTTCGACTAAGGGCTCACTGGTCTGCTCAGATAATTCTTTGTTCTTGCACAGAATGGCAGTCACGCAGGTTAGAAGCAGTATCGTTCTGAGCAGAATTTTTTTCATAACCATTTTTTGACCCGAAAATACATCAGCATAATGGTTGCGATTAAGCCCATAAAAAGCATGGAAATCCAGAAGCCGGCAGTTGAGCGTAGAAAAGGCATCCAGTCAAAATTCATACCGTACACCCCGGTCACAATCGTCATTGGCATCATGATCGCGGTCATTATGGTCAGAATGCGAATAATTTCATTGGTGCGCCTGCTCGACAAAGTCAAGTGAGCCTCAAGGGTAGAATTGATTGACTGGGTTACTGAATCAACAGTCTCTAAAATTTTAATCATATGATCACGTACATCCCGAAAGAAAGCGGCAGAATCGCCGCGAAAAAATTTGCGATTTACTTTAGCGAGTTCGTCGAGCACATCACGTTGTAAATATATTACTTTACGAATATTGAGCAGCAACAGTCGCAACTCAAATACTGTAATAACATCACTTTCATGTGAAAACTCCATCACAGATTCTTCATATCGGTCAAACAAAGAATCAATGCGATAGACGATAGCCAAAGTATTGTCGGTTTCAATATCAAGTATCTGGTGCAGGACAAATTCCAGCCCCTTTCTCATCATAGCTTTTCGCTTGTCCCAGTTTTCGATAATCTGATGAATTGTCTCCCGATACTCTGCACAAATGGTAATAATGGTATTTTTGCGAATTAAAAAGTGGAAGTTTTTAGTAATTAACTGCCGGCCTTCTAAATGAAAACCCCGCAAAGTAATAAAAATATAAGCCGAAAATTTTTCGAGTTTGACTCTCCCGCTGATACTGAAAACATCTTCAATTGTCAAAGGATGCACATTATATTTCTCAAGCATGTACACCAGCTCTGCTTCATTTTTAGGTTCGAGATGAACCCAGATCTTAGAGTTGTCAGGATAAATTTTGAGAGGAAAATCTTTTTCAGATAACTTAACTTTTCTGGTTTGTGTTAAAACAAAATTACCCATTGCTACCGTTAATAATTTTTTTGATGGCCGATAACAACTGGGTATTTTCCTCTTCAGTGCCGATGGTTATCCGTACAAATTCTGAAACTTCACTGTTCTTAAAATAGCGAATGAGAATTTTATTTTCTTTCAACTTGAGATACAGATCTTCGGCACTGATTGAAGCGGGCGGTTTAGCGAGCAGAAAGTTAGCACTTGAAGGCAGCACAGAAAATTGCAGATCAGAGAGTTTTTGCAGTAAAGTTTCCCGTGAGGCAATGATCTTCTCTACAGTAGACTGAGTGTATTCAGCATCGAGAATTGCCGCCGATGCCAATCTACAGGCGATTGAATCGAGGTTGTAAGAATCTTTAAAGGCATTCAAAGCAGCATTTACGAACGTATTGCCACAGATTGTATAACCAACCCGTAAACCCGCCAGAGAGTGGCTCTTAGAAAAGGTACGCACGACAATCAAATTTTCATAATCTGATACCAGCGTTGCCATGCTCGGCTTACGGGTAAATTCATGGTAAGCTTCATCTACCACCCAAAGCGATTCAGTGTTATTCAGCAATTGAACCACCTTATCATTTTCGAGAAATTCTCCCGTCGGTGCATTGGGGTTTGTTAAAAATTTTAATCTGGCGGTATGTTCGCGCAAAGCGTTCTGGTCTATTCGCAAGGTGAGACCGTCAGAATTGTGCATGGGTACAGGTTGCGGATGCCCCCCCGCCTGTTCAATCAACACCGGATACAGACTGTAAGAAACGGCAGCATAAGCCGCATCGTCTTTGGCATCGAGTACACAGCGACAAATAACAGCAAGAGCTTCGTCACTACCGTTAAAGATTGTCACAAAATCTGCTGGTATTTTATAATGTTGTGCGATTAATTCTTTGAGACTTTCAGAAAAAGGATGAGGGTATTTTCTTAACAGATCGGGATGTTCAGCTGATTGCCCCAGTGCCTGCAAGACTTTTGCCGAAGGAGGATACGGGTTTTCATTTGTATTGAGTTTAACCCAGCCGGCACCCTGTGGCTGTTCCCCAGGCAGATAGGGAGAAAACCCACGGGCAATTTGGTTTCGAAAGTCCCGCACATGTCAATTCAGCGGTTCGATTTGCAATGTCAATTCATTCAAATCGGTGTTATTAGCTTAAAACGAACAGTTATATCAGTTAAAAAACCCACGAGTTGATCTCTCGGGTCTCAACCGGTTGTCCTTTGAAGAAGAACTGTCCCTCTTTTTCAGTCAAATACTCAGCAAATTCATTGGCCACTCGAGACGGAAAGCCGGCCCAGACTCCCAGAGCCTTAACCGCAAGCAGAGGCTCTTCTTGCGGTGTCATAACCAGCTGCACTGAATCATGTGAGTATGATTGGCCGTTATTCAAATGGAATGTTTTATCGAGTATAGCGCTGACAGAAAATACCGGGCCTTCTACCTTGATGTAGCCCTTCTCCCGGAACTTACCGAATATATTCCAGATAAAGACACCTTTGTCATCGTACTGCAGGTTTGCCCGAAAATATTTCAATACCTGGGCATTAATAATCTGTTTTGAACCGGTAAACCAACGCCCAGACTTGTCTACGCGTATATCTGTAAACTCTTCTCTGGGCGCGTAATTTTCAGATTCACTCAAAGTTTTTATCAATACTTTGGTTTGTAGTCAAAATGATGATGAGCTGTTATCCAGCGCACTGTACGAGACCGGGAACGCATGACAATCGAGTTGGTAATTGCCCCACGTGGCGTGAACCGCACTCCGCGCAGCATTTCACCGTCGGTAACCCCTGTCGCACAGAAAATCACATTATCGCCACCGGCGAGTTCATCAAGTGTATAGATTTTATCGGGTTCACTAATGCCCATCTTGACAGCTCTCGCTTTTTCTTCATCACTGCGAAATTTTAACTGGCCTTGAAAGTCGCCTCCCATGCATCGCATGGCGGCAGCAGATAATACACCTTCAGGAGCTCCGCCGATGCCCAGCAGAATATCAACTGGAGAATCTGGCATACAGGTTGCCAGTGCGGCTGAAACATCCCCGTCGCTGATCAGTTGAATTCGGCAACCGACCTCACGTACATTGCGAATCAGTTCTTCGTGTCGAGGACGGTCTAAGATACATACAGTTATATCTTCGAGATACTTATCCAGAGCCTTGGCCAGTCTCTTCAAAGTCAAGGGTACAGGATCAGTGATATCCAGAATGCCTTTTGCTTCTGGCCCAACAGCCAGTTTCATCATATAGGTATCTGGGGCATGCAAAAACTTTCCTGACTCAGCAGCTGCAACGACAGTGGTAGCGTTGTAACCGCCATTGGCAGTAATCGTTGTACCCTCAAGAGGGTCGAGTGCAATATCAATTGCCGGGCCATTGCCGGTGCCGACTTTTTCACCAATATAGAGCATGGGAGCTTCGTCCCGTTCGCCCTCACCGATAACGATCGTACCGGTTACGTCTACATTGTCAAAAGCCCGGCGCATAGAATCTACTGCAGCCTGGTCGGCAGCTTTTTCATCCCCTTTTCCCATTAAGCGGGCCGAAGAGAGGGCTGCGGCCTCAGTGACTCTGACAATTTCTAAAGCTAAGTTTCTATCCATATTTCTGTGTTCATCGGGCATAATTTTTTCCTATAGCATCTTTAATCAACGATAATCGATGCCAACCCTTTTTTTCTCAGAAAGTCAGGATAAATTACATATGCCGGCTCTAAAATAGGTAGCAGACGCAACGCTCTTGGTAAATTTCCTTTTGCAACAACTTCCCGGCGGGTTAGCGCTTGTACCACATTGGCTTTGCCATGCCAGAAATAATGGGCAAAATCGGCCTTCATGCTCATCTCGATATCAACTTCTGCTTTTTTCGCTTCATCTCCTGAGAGAAACATTACATCCGCATTTTTACCATCAATCACAATCGATGCATCGGGCTCTGAATAGTTGAAACGCACGCTGAGTTCGGCTTCTTTCAAACCGGGCCCAACTTTCTGGTCATCGCGCAGCAATTCAAAAAATGGAATCAGAACTTCATACAACGCTGCTGAATCTTTGTAAACATTTTTCGGACGCCGTTTTACGGTCTTCAGGCGGGCAGCCTTGAAATCTGCATCTGTCATTTTCCAGGCGGGTAAATCCTGTTCAAAGGCCTTTTGCAGAATATCTCTAACGCCTTCTTTGGTTACCGGGCAAGGATTGTACAATGTGGAACCATCGTCCATGGCGAGCTGAACAAGATCAGATATTTTTTTCATACCATCTGAAATACCCGCTTCTCGCAGATTTGTAGCAAAGCCTGTTAAATGTTTCAGTTTTCTATTGAGCTCACGAATTTTTGCCGGAAGGCTTTCTGCTTTAAAGTTCATGAGCCATTCATCGACAAACCCAAAATTATCCAATGCCCGATCAATAACCGGTAAATTCAGTTTTGATACACCTTTCTGAATTTCACCAACCGGCTGTACGTTGATTGCGCCCATTGCCTCAGCAATTTTTGCATATCGTGGTGCGGCTGATTCCAGATTGAATTCAATACCGAGAGGTAGAATAATGGAGTTAGCCAGGCCATGTGGAATGTGATACACCCCGCCCAATGCATGACTTACTGCATGAACGATTCCCACTCCTGCTGAATTAAACGCAGCGCCTGCCATAAATGAAGCAGTCAACATTGCGCCTCGCGCCTGAATATCATCGGGAACTGCACATGCCTGCAATATATTGGCAGAAATCAATTCAATAGCGGCTAAAGCCAGAGCATCAGAACCAGGGTTTGCCTGGTTCGATACATATGCTTCAATAGCATGAGTAAGTGCATCCATACCGGTTGCTGCTGTCAGTTTGCCTGGCATTGTCTTCGTTAATTCAGGGTCCAGAATTGCAATATCGGGAATGATCGCATCTTCAGAAAATGGAAGTTTGACATGATTTTTTGCATCCATGATGATTGCGAACTGGGTGACTTCCGCACCGGTACCAGAAGTAGTGGGAATGAAAATCGAAGGCAGCAGTTTATCGGTGATCAACTGGGCACCCATATGATCTTGTACTTTTCCGCCCTTTGAGATTAAGATATTGGCCACTTTTGCCGTATCCATTACGCTGCCCCCGCCTAAGGCCATGATGCAGTCAACATTATGACTTTTCCCCAGTTCAGCGGCATCGGTTACACATTTGAGTTCAGAATTCGGAGGGACATCATCGTAGACACAGACAATCTGTACCGGCCCTGAAGCCAGGCCGGCCCGAATGCGATCTACCAGACCGGTAGTCCCCATTACTTTGTCTGTAACGAGCAGCACTTTCTTGGGCCCCAAGTATTCGAGCTCTTCACTCAGGCGGTTCGAAATGCCTTCTCCATAGATTACTTTTGTTGGAATTGAGAATTTAAAAAAATCAGGTACCATAGTTTCCCCCGGGTTATTTTGTATCCCAGTTTTCTAAGTAGCGGCAACGAGACAACCGATTTTCAATTCAGGGAACCTCTGAAAAATACTAAAGCACTTTCAAGAACCATGCATTGACTATTCAGCAAGTGTGAACGTACCGCGGGCCGCATTAAAGTCTGCAACAGCAGCATGATAGTAAAGACGAGCATTGATTTCTTTTACGGCCGCCTCAGCAGTCTGCTGTTCTCGCAGGTTCACAAACAACATAGAACTGTCACCCAGATCAAACCTGTCCCGCTCGGCAGTTTCAAGCTCCCTGGTCAAAATCAGGGCAGCAGACTGTGCCAGCCAGGTTTCTTTTGCAGCCTTCATTGCCGACCAGGCATCCCGTACTTCAATCGATATTTTATCACGTTGAAAACCTTCTTCAAAAACTAGCTGGCGTTTTCGAGATTCGGCCTGGCCAATCAAACCATTGGGCAGGTTTCTCTCTATCGGCACCTGCACAACCACATTGGCCGAAAACTCAGGAGATGTACGGGGATTGCTGCCCTCGCCCAGCATTTGTGAGCCGGCAATGATGAGATCAATCTGCGGCATTAGAAGGTTTTCACCAATAGATTTATCAAGATCCGTTTTGTCTTTTTTATAGACATACTCTTTTAATTCTGGCCGATTGCGTAATGCTGTGTTGATCTCATCATTAATAAGTATACTTGGGAGGTTCGGGGTAGGTATTTCATCGGGTAAGTTATCAATTCCCGGCACAATCATACTTCCATCTGGTCGTCTTAAAAGCAATGCCAGATCAAGAGATGCTTTCTCAAATTTTCTTCTCGCACTTATAGTCAGGGATTCCCGATTGCGAATTGCTCGATCATTGTCTGTATTTTCAATCTCGGGTAGATCGCCCAGAGTGACCCGCTGTTGAATCTGCAAAGTTCTATCTTGCGCGATCATCAACAGGCCATCGGCAACCTGATATTCCAGACCTGCGGCCAGCCAGCGCCAATATCTTTGCACTGCAATTCT
>JAGRNJ010000040.1 GCA_020440825.1 Leptospiraceae bacterium
GAGATAGAATAATTGGTCAGGGTGGCAGCGTTCACTACCGGTTCAGAATACGTTATATCGAGGGTTGTTAGGGAAGAAATAAAACCAGAATTGGCCGGGTTTGTAGTAGCAGTCGGGCCTGAAAAATCACCTGTATAGGTCAAAACTGTGCCTGAAATTGTGTTGCCCGCAGTATCCGAAATATTTGCCATTGCTAGATTGATCGTACCATTTTGTGGGGTACCGGCTATATTAATGCGATATGAGTTTCCGCCGAGGGAAGATACTCCAGAGATAGAGAGGGTAACCGCGCCTGCGCCAGTAAGTGAATAATTACCAGAGTTTAAGGCTCCGCTGACTGCCTCAGAAAAGGTGAATTCAATCGTGGTCAACGCATTCAAGCTAGAACTGTTTGCCGGGGTTGAACTGACGATGGTCGGAGTTACATTGTCAGCATTAAAATTCAGTACGTTGGCTGCATTTGAATTGCCCGCAAGATCGGTTGCATTCGAAGTCACCGAGAAGCTGCCATTACCTACGGTCCCGGAAAGAGTAAGACGATACTGGTTACCAGAGATATTGGCTGCTGATACAACATTTAAGCTACCTGTTCCATTATTGCTGATTGAATAACTGCCCGAATTCCCGGCATTTGCCATCACTTCGCTGTAGACAATATCGAGCTGAGTCAAAGAATTCAATAAAGTACCCGCAGTCGGGGTAGATGAAATGATTGTAGGTAGGCCAAGATCGACATTGTACGTTAAAGAACCAGAGACCAATGGTAATAAATTTGCCGCTGCAGAAATACCGGAAATAGAGATCTGTATACTGCCATTTACAGGGGAACCCGAAAAAACCAGGCGATAAACATTCCCACTGATATTTGTAACGCTGGTTATGGCAAGGGAGCCGACGCCCGTACCGCTCAATACATAATTTCCCAAATTTGTCCCGCCATTTACGGCTCGACTGTAGGTTATATCGAGTAAAGCAAGTGAATTGATCGTCGAGCCCGATGCAGTACTGCTGCTTGTAATTGTCGGGTTCACTGTATCACCTGTGAAATTCAGAGCCGTACTACCGAGCAGATTCCCAGCGAGATCGCGAATTCCAGACAGGGTTATTTCAATTACTCCGTTTGTCGGGCTACCCGAAAAATTCAATTGAAAATTATTTGAGCCAAGACTGGCTATCGAGCTAATGCTCAAAGAACCTTTGCCTGTGCCCGAAAGAGTGTAAGAAGAGGAGATTGCTGCATTTTCAACTCGCTCTGAAAACTGTATTGTAATGTTATCCAGATTTGCCAGGGTTGTACCGCCAGTCGGTGTACTGGATACAACACTCGGCGCAGTAGTATCAGCGACAAAACTCAAATTCGGGTTTTGAGGGACATTGCCTGCTAAAGATTCTATTCCTGTTGTGTGTAAAGTGAAGGTTCCGTTTCCCAGATTGCCAGAAATTACCAGACGGTAGCTCGTTGTGGTCAATTGACTTACGGAGTCGACTACCAATGAACCGCCAGAAGCATTGGTAATACTGTAACTCGAAGTCTGGGTTGCTGCTGCATTTACCGGCAAAGAAAAAGTTACATCAAGCTGTGTCAAACTAGACAGCACCGAGTTTTCTGTCGGGCTTGTAGAAATTGTAGGTCCCGGAATCACCAGATTATACGATAAGACACTTTGGGCTAAGGGTCTGTTTTTGCTGTCTGTGATGTTTGATAAGGTCAGAAAAAAACTGCCGGTTTTCGGAAAGCCAGAGAGGGTAAGCCTTACCCGGTTACCGCCCAGGTCGGTGATATTCGAGGGTTGCAGAGATGCTGCCCCTGTTCCCGAAATTTTATAGTTCGAGAGTACAGTCATCCCCCGCATGAGATCTGAAAACGAGATTTCTATCTGTGTCAGGTCTTGTAGGGTGGCGTTGTCACGGGGTAAGGCGGTAAAGGTGGCGGATTCCAAATCTTCATTCAATTTCTGCAGTTCGTTCTTGCAGAACGGGCCGGTAAACAGAAATAGTGCAGGGCATAAGTATTTAATAGATACAACAAAAATGGATTTTTTAAAACGCATAACCTATTGCTATTCCCATTGAGAGGTTATACAAGGATGCAGCCGGGTCAAGTATCATATTTTCCTTAATAAAGATCTTGCCAGTAATCTTTTTGAGAAACAATATCTGGTAGGAAAATTCTGGTGAGATTATCAATGTACGGACCACCCCGTCAAATGTCAAGCCTTTGATGTTCAGGAGTGTATATCCTGCACTGAGCGAGATTCCCAACCTTGCCTGCGGCGAAGGGTAAAAAGGGATAAACCACGCCGGTCCCAGCAGAAATGTGAAACCCGAAAGTGTTCGCTGGCTGCCGGTCAGTTGCATATAATTTGCTTCGACATGCAGAGAAGGCAAAAGAGGATGATCATTTGCTGCCTTCAAAGGCCCCCGGCGCAGAAAATAATTGGTGTCGAAGCCCAGTGAAAGATCAAATCCCGAAGAGAAAAATGAGGTCATCTGGCCCTGTACACTGAGAAAAGACCCTGCAGCATAGATATTTGAACCCGGCCAGAAAGCACGGCGGGCAATAGTTTCGGTTGAAACTCCCTCACTTTCAATTTGCCAGGAAAAATGCACTTCTGAACTTTTATTCTGCAGGCTGTCAGAGAGACCACGAATCTTGAGTGTTAAATTTCCCGGTCTTGGTTTGCGTGTCAGTTTAAGCTTTACCTTGTTTTCGCTTATGGGTTCTACACTCGAGAGAGCAATATTCCCTATAGCCCCCTCTGAGACAGAATAGATTGACTTATCTAACGAGTTGGAAACTTTTTCATTGAATTGAATTTCAATGGTAGAAAAATCTGTAAGGCTTGAGCCATTCGGAGGGAACACCTCTGCCCGGGGGCCCTCAGTATCTCCCTTTAAAACCAGAACAGAATTTTCCGGTGTATTGCCGGTTATGTCTGTGATATTCTCAAGAGATAGTTTGATTTCACCATTTGAGACATCGCCATCAAAAAAGAGAACTGCTGTTTTGCCGGTCATGGCTTCTACTTTTTTCAACTTCAGAAGTTGTGCGCCTTGCCCGCCTAAAACATAATTCTGCAGATTATCAATTCCCTGCATTTCTTTTTCAAAGGTAAGTTCAATATTCGCTAAGGTATTGATCACACTGTCCTGATCTGGCATGTACGTGATCCGGGATGATCGTTTATCAAACTCAAAAATTATTTTATTCAAGACCAGGGCATTCCCCGACAGGTCGGTTATGTTCTGAAGTTCAATTGCAAATGCCCCGTTCCCTGCTTCGCCGCTAAAATACAGGCGGTAGCCGGTTGCAGACTCCCGGGTAATTTCACGAATGGCGAGAGAATTTCGGGCCGGGAGGGTCAGCAGATAGTTTTCTATTTTATCTGCAAATAAAACTTCTTCAGAGTATTCTATCAGTAAGGTTGGCAAAGAATTAAGAGTAGAATTTGATTTAGGAGTGGTTACAAAACGCGGAGGGATTGTATCAAGAGGCTGAGGAGGTTTGATAAGTTCTGATTTGAAAATTTTCTTTTCCTGATCAGAATAAAAGAGTTTTATGATATAGGCATCTTCCGTTTCTGTTACCAGCTCTGCCCCCCGAAAATGCTGACCGTCTTTACAGAAAAAATCATACTTCTGGCCCGGCTCTGTTGCAGTCAGTTTCGGCATTAATAAAAGGTTGAAAATTACAGATAAGGCGAATGGCCAGACTTTTTTCATGGCAAGGCTGCCTCACTGGCCACTTTTTCACGTGCGAGAACTTTATCGGTGGGTATCTGCAAGATTCCCATAACAGTCACCAGGCGAATGATTCTCTCGTCTTTAGAGTAAATTACTCCGTAGAACTGGTTACCGTCTTTGAGAATAAATTTGTCGAGAGTATCAAAGTTACTCTTTAAAATTTCTTTGCGCACGTACCTGCTTGAGGCAGGGCTTAGCAGTTTTCGACGTTCAGCAGATGGTAAACGGGCCGGCAGTTCAATTTTGTTCACCAGGGTAATCGGCGCATCAAGAAACGACTTGCGGGCCGGCACCTTAGCCTCGCTCAAGATCAGATCTTTGGGAATAGAAAGTTTGCCCAAAACAGTTAGTAGACTTAGCTGTGCGAGCCCGCGGTTTTCGATATAGCCGTAAAAGATATTTCCGTCTTCGAGTGAGACTTTGTCGAGCTGTTCAAAATTTTCAAGCAATAGATTCTTGCGCTTCTGCCGAGGGGTTTCGGGAGCCCGCAGTTTTTCAATTGCTAATTTGCGCTGGTTTTCAGCTTTGATTCTCTCAATATTTTGCTGAATGGCTGCCAGTTCTTCTGGGGAAAGCGATGCCACTTTTACCGGCTGGGTCTCAATTTGTTTTTGCAGTTCAGATTCAAGTTGTGAGGGGTTTTCTTTAATTTCCTCTTTAAATTCTTTTATGGTTTCAATTGTGTTTTGTACAGACTCTTCTTTTTCAATAGATTCGAGTTTTTCGATTTCTGAAGTTTCTTTGAGAACTCGGGTCTGATCAAAGATACTGGTATCTTTGGTTGCTACCGCGTTTTTTTGTGATTCTTCAGCAAGTTTAGCATTTGCGGTATAGAATGATCCCAGAAGATACAGTCTGCGGTTTGCCTTGATTCCCCATTCAGATTTTGCATCCATAGCTATGACTGCCCGATAATCCTGAATTGCAGATTGCGTATTGCCCAGTTCTTCCTGGGAACGACCCCGGTAAAAAAGGGCTTTCTGGTCAGTTTTTTGGCGGGTAACTGTATTGAGGGTTTCTACGGCCTGGGAATAAGACATCATTCTATAAAGTAGTTCTCCTTTTTCTGTAGATTCTTTCATGGCAATTACAGAATTCATTTGATTTTGCAGATTCAAGAGAAATGCAAGCAGGGCTGCTGACGTTCTTCCGTTGTCACCATTCGGGTCAAGCCCCTGTGATAAACGCAAGGATGATATTGCCTGTTCAGTATCGTTTTTGAGGGCAAGACAGAAACCCTTATGCAGAAAAATATAAGAGAGACGCTCTTTATCTTCTTTGAAATACCCAGATGCTGTATCATAGGCTGTGATTGCCTTTTCATAATCTCTTTGACGCTCGTATAAAAAAGCAACCCTCAGGATCTCTTCGCCTTTTTCGTCTTTAAAATCTCTGACCTTGTCGCCTCCTGTGATAATACTGAAAAAATTGACCACTTTAATAGAGAGAGTATCGATTGCAGAAAGCTCTGCAGATTTATTATTGGCGAGCAGCCCGCCGGCTGCAATTGCCAGAGATTCGCTTTCGGCAAAAAAATCTTCTTTAGTGTCGGTTGAACCAGAAAGTCGTTTCTGCAGAATTTTATAACGGGAGATAAGACTCAAAGAGGCACTGGCAGATCTTTCTGGATTCATGTCTTGCAGAGCATATTCCAGTTCGCGAATTCGTACATCCGCCACTTTACCCATAAACAAT
Source organism: Leptospiraceae bacterium (assembly GCA_020440825.1). Classification (GTDB taxonomy): domain Bacteria; phylum Spirochaetota; class Leptospiria; order Turneriellales; family Turneriellaceae; genus JAGRNJ01. The sequence goes on from JAGRNJ010000040.1 coordinate 5,440, forward strand.
AAGGCGAGTAGAACAAACAAAACTGTCGCAGCAGCATAATACATCTGCTCACGCGAGATAAAATCAGAAATTGAATGGCGGGAAAGGCTGCTCATCTCAGCTGAGTTTCTCCATTGTTTTCTGATAGAATCTGAAAAATTCAATGTTGGCGACATTGTAATTCAAAGAGCGCGACAATATCTCACGAAATTCGAGCAGAGATTCCTGTTTGTGCATGGCCGCCATGAGGCATTTATGGGCAAAAATAGAAGACGGATTCAGTAGAATTGAGCGTTTGAGAATATCGACAGATTCGGTGATTTTATTTTCACGCAGATAGCAAATACCAAGATTGAGATGTACCTCGAAGTCATCGTCAAAATTTTTCAATTGATTTTCAAAGATCACACGGGCAGCAGAAAAATCAGAAAGCCGCATGTGTGAATACGCACGATAGAGATCCATTGAAGGCAGGTATTTATCTTCAGGGATTGAATCAAGAACCTGCAGAGTTTCTTGCAATTTGTTCTCTTCAAAAAGTCGACGCGCCGTTACCCATAAATCTGCAGAGGTTTCGGCTGCACCAACTTCTATCACCAGGTAGGTGATATCGTCATCGATCGGGAAACCATTGGCAAAATCGCGGATTGTCTGAATAAGCAGGTCTTTGACTTCATCAATATCTTTGTCCCGTGTGTCGAGCAGGAACTGCTTGATGCGCTCGCTGCCGAACATCTCATCTTCAGTATTTCTGGCTTCACTGATGCCATCTGTGAAAAGTAAAATGCGATCGCCCGGTTCAAGTTGAGTTTCATCTTGCTCGTTCGCAATACCCGAGGCAATTCCCAGAAAAAAACCTGAGGTTGTAAAATCTTCCACTTCATTTGAGTTCTTTCGCATGAGTAAAGAGGGCATGTGACCAGAGCTGGTGAAGCGCAATTTCAGGTCAGGTTCAATGATAATATAAAAACCGGTAAGATACATCGTTCCCATCAGAATCTTTTCAAGCTCTTTACTTACCTTACGCATCACTGAAGCGGTACTCATAGTCTTGAATGCGGTAGAATTAAAGTGAATTTTGGCCATGATGGTCATAAATGCTGCAGGAACCCCGTGACCCATTGCATCACAAAGAATTATCCCGATTGAGCCATCGGGCAATACAAAAAAGTCATAGTAATCGCCCGATACTTTTGTTAAGGGTTTATAATAGGCAGAGGCCCGAACATGGGAGCTGGTCATCTGGGTGGGCAGCATTTCTTTCTGAATACTCTCTCCCAATTCTAAATCGATTTCCATTTCTTTTTTTCTTTTAGTCAGTTCTGAGATTACATCCATCAGCTGGGTTGTTTTCTCTTTGAGAGAACCGATCATTCGGTTAAAAAGATGAGCCAGGAGTCCAATTTCATCTCTGTTTGGTACAGAAATTCTGGTTTCGAAATTGCCCTCGCCAACCTGTACTGCCCCGGCCGCCAGAGTTCGTACCGGACGGATGAATTTGCGGAAGATAAAAAAACCAAAAACTCCCTGCACAAGCAGCATAATCAGGATCATCGAAATAGCCAGTGTAATCAAAGAATCGATTTCGTCTTGCACCGATTGCATCGAAATCGAGGCAATCAAAACTGCATCTTTCACACCGGCAGAAGTCAGTGGTAAATATACGATTACTCTGAATTTTAGAATATCAGGCACTCCATAGAATGCCTGGCCTTTGACCTCCCGAATCTGCATGGCCTGTAAGACGTTTCTGAATTCTTCGGGAGGCAGACTCTTACGAGCGGTCTGCTCGATAGAAAACAGAACATTGTTGGTCGAGCTGATAATCTCAAACCCGCGAATCGGCAGAGCGTTTTCGCTGTTCGAGCCCATGACTTTCTCTTTTACCTGAAGTGCAGCTGCTTCTACATTTGTACCCCGAATCTGATTCGCCCAGGCTTTATCTGAAAGCAAGGGTTGCAGACGGCGCAAGATCTCATAAGAAATATTTTGGGATTCTAACAGTGCATTGCGGGTGATGAGTCGAATCTGGTTGGAACCTGTTGCTGTCCAGAAAATGACCAGGTTAAGAATTGTCAGAACCAGATAAAACAAAGAGATTGTCGTAACAATCGAGCCAGAGCGAATAAAACTCCCGGAATCGTTTGCAGAAATGCCGGCCGGGGGGCGAAGCCTTTCTCTGAATTTTTTTACATACACAGTCAAGATATTGAATAATGACCGGGATCTGGTTTGTAAAGTGTCAGTAATTTTCAATGTTAACCTTTTTTTGACTCGTAAGTCGAAATATACTGTACGATATAGTCTAATAATTAGAATCATGATGGTACGCAAAGTTGCATTTTTAAAATAACTTGTGCGATGCGCAAAGAAGACCGGGTATAACTTGAAAAAATTTCGGCTGAACAATCTGTACTTGAAAATAGTGCTCACCATACTCTTGGTCACTATTTTTTCAGTTTCTGTTTTCAGTCAGGAAATAACCCCCGAAAAAGAAATAACACAAACAGAAAAGACGGGCCTGCCAGAGACAACCGAAACTGAGCAGAATCTTGAAGAGAAGGTTGAAGACTCTGAGCCCCCGCAAATTTCTGTTGAACCACCGGACGGCACAGTAAACCCCGGGGCCATCAAGATTGATTGTAAGGATAACATTGGTTGTGAAAACCTGATCGTAGAATACAATGGCTTAAAAAATGAATACAAGGTCAAAGAGGGTAACACCGATATCGAGGTCGAATTAGAGAATAAGAATTCATCTATTCGAACATTAAAGATTTCAGCCCGGGATGCAGCCGGCAATCTGGCAGAAAAGGAAATTCGCTATCGAATTGATAAATCTGCCCCGAAGTTATCCATACGCCCGAAGCCGGGCCGTTATCGGTCTCTCGATGAATTGAAAATTGAATGCAAAGACGACCTGCAATGCAGCAAAGTGGAAGTCACCTGGGAAGGTAAAACCCAGACCTTGCGCGGTGAAAAAGCCGGTCTCACAGAGTCCATCCGCTTTACCCCGCCACTGAACAATGATGTTCAAATTAATATAACGGCATTTGACTCTAGTGGTAATAAATCGAATTTAACTGCCAGGTATGTACTCGGCTCGACATGGCAGGTTTGGGCCGGGTTAGGGCTTGATCTAACCCAGGGGGACTTAAGTGCCGCGGTGCCAATCGGGTTCGGGATGTTTATGGCTGCCGAGACCCCGTTTGAGCGACTGCCCTGGGCTGGAAAATATTTTATAAAATTAAAACCCTGGCTGCAAAATGTACGCACCGATATCGCTTACCATTATTTTCCCAACGACCCTGCCTATCTGGAGTTTATGGGATTCTGGGTTGGACCTTCTTATATTTATAACATTAAAGGTGTGCATGATGTTTTCGGGGCCTTGCAGGGCGGATTTATGTACGCGAGGGCAAAAAGAAATCCGCAGAGTGCTGTCAGCTTTACCTCGTCATTTTCTGTGCTCGCCGGGTATCGCTGGCGAGGGTGGGTTGTGTGGCCTTTTGGGCAGGTGAGATTCATGTGGCTGGGGGATGCTTCCGTGCCTTATTTGGGGATTGCTATCGAAACCGGGGTCAGCTATGGTTTCTAGAGCTATGAAAATCCATAGCAGGTTTGAGCTGATGCTGGGCGGATTGACCCGAATGCTATGGAAATCCATAGCTATTGAATACAAAAGTCAATTTTTATGGCATTTGAAAGCTTCGAAAGAAATATTAACGAAGGATAATGTACTCAGTATGGCGAAATTGTTGAGCAAGACCGTCGGTTTCATGTTTTTTGCCTCATTATCTACAAGCTGTGGATCAGGATTAGATATTCTGCTCGATGATATCGCACTTGTGCAAAATGCAACCCCGCCACCGGCAGAGCTTACATTGGATGCTGCAGCAATCCCTCCGCAGAATGTACATGCAACAGCCTGCAGATCAGACGGGAACATCCAGATTCGATGGAATTTCTCTGCCATTCAAGATCAAAGTCTGGCTGAGTATTATATAGTCTATCGCCTGAACGGATACGTGCAGAAATCTGCCCTGTCTACAGATGATACCACCTTGCAAGGTGCTCAACCCAGTGTTGTTTCGGCCGCAGTTTCATCTTCGGGATTAAACGTTACCTCACGGATAGGCACATTCTCATTATCCAGTTGCTCAAAAAGTTCAACACAAATTACATGCCTCGATACCCCGGCTTCAGTTGCAAACTATTCATACCGAATTCGTGCCTGTACATCGAGCGGAGTATGCAGCGATTTCTCAACTGCAGATGTTGGCAGAAATGATAATATCCCAACCACTGCAGACTATACAGCTCTCCCTGCTGGAGGTGCAACCCTGTCAAATACACCTCAACCATCCAGGGTTGTTTATTTTCAGGATGGCGTGAATAATCGTCTGACGGTGATTGATAACTTGATAAACAGAGTAAGGGTTTATACAATCTCGACATACTCGGCTGCTCTTCTGGGGTTTACAGAACTTGGCGGATCGCCGGTCGTATCGTTTACAGGTTCACCTTCTGATGTTGCGGCCTCGGGGACCTCTCTGTTTGTCGCATACCCCTCTGAGAACCTGGTTCGCAGATTTGCGCATACCAGCTATACAGCAGCCGCAGATACCTATGGGGATGGGGCCTCAGAGACGACCTTGAACAACCCGACTGGGGTTTTTATAGAAACAGCGGGAGATTTGTGGATTGCCGACAACGGAAACCATAGACTGCTACGGATTTCCGCAGCAACTTTTGGGAATGCAGCGAACAGTATAATCGGGAGTTTTGGGAATGAACCAGATCAGTTCTCAGGGGTAAATGCAGTTGCCTCTGATGGGACAAATGTCTATGCTCTCGATGCCTCGCAGCATAAAGTTAAGGTCTTTGATAAGGCATCTGGTGCCTATGTCTTCTCATTTGGTGAGCAAGGGTCATCCGACAATCAGTTTTCTTTTCCCACAGATATAGATTACCACTCTGTGAGTAGCAGAGTCTATATTACCGATACCGGTAATCGGCGTATTTTGAGTTTCAATGCGGTCAATGGTTGCCAGGATAAGAAATTTACAACATCTCTCACACAACCGGAAGGCCTAAGTATTGATAGAGTCAATAATCGATTGTTATTAACAAACAGATTAGACAATAGAGTCTATAAAATAAACTCCCCTTAGTCCAGAGAACCATAATAGCTCATTATAAAATTGTGCCAACGTTCTTGACTTCGATTTGAGAATACAGAATCTTTAATATGCAAAACTTGTTTTATGAACTTTCGCACCTTTTGGGGTTCATTTTTCTTATAGTTGATCTTTCTTATTTTTTCCAGTATATGTAAATATTTAAGAATTGCAATTCGGATGAATTGCACTACAGGGACGCCGATTTTCAATGCAAGTATCCTGAGTCTTTTCTCGTCATTCCCGTATAAACATAATTGCAAACGGTGTGAATTTCTTCTTCCGGGTTTACAGCAGCTATGGATATCCATAGCTATTGATTCGAAATCTATTTTTGAGTCGATCATCCGAAATACACAAAAACGGACAACGGAAGAATAGGTCATCTTGATCAGTTTCTTAACTTTTACTATTCTCTGCCAAAGCTCGAGATCGATCTGGGCTTCCCAGACATTTGCAATTGGTTCTTTGATCTTGAAAAGGGGTTGTTTTTGACATCTCATGTATAAGGGATACCGGAAAACCATCATTTTGTTTCAAATTCTTTGAAATATTTTTTTAGCTATGGATTTTCATAGCTATAGATATTGTGCGCTGCAAAAGAAAAATATAATAATAATATATTTTTTTTGGCACGACAATGACCCTGTGGATATATAATCATAGAGAAAGGTAAATAGAGTACAGTTGTGCACTTTTTTCCGGCAAGTGAATGAGGGAACATTATGAACAAAGGAATATTTTATTCGAAAACAAGATTAGGGGAAGTTCCATATATAAAGACTGTGCGGTTAATATTTGTCAGTCTGGTTATTTTAATTCTTTCATTTATTTCATGTTCTAAGCGCAATAGTACGCAGTTTTCTGAGAATCTTGCCAATGATAATGAAAATCCTATATCCCAAGATGAGTTTATCCGTCTTATGGGACCTGAGAAATATGCAGAATATGTAGCTGCAATTGGCTCAGACCATTTAAATCGTCTTAGTTATGGTATTGGTCAGAGTAACACGATTGAATTAATTAATCTAATTGGTGACCCGAATAAATTAAATCAGATGTTGACCGGGGCAAATGCTCTGTCCGGTGGTGATGTAGCTGACTTGTTGATTACAATCGATGAGCAAATTGATGTTACAGGTTCACCATATTCAGATACAGTTCTAAAAATTGCAAATCTGATCAATAATATCAATGATATGCAATGGGTCAAAGATTTAGTAAAGGGTGTCGTTACCAATAATTTAGGAACTCCTACTGCACCAATTGCCAGACTAGGATCCCTGATTGCTCAAGTAGACGAGGGGCAGAGTACGATGCCTAATTTATTAAATGATGTCGCCAGCACAGCCGGAGGCTTGGATAAAATAATCAGAATCATTAACGAAACCAATAATATTACCAAGTTATCAACCATAGTAAATGATATGCAAACAGAAAGTGCATTTGGTAATTTAATAAGTATTCTGATTGATATTGATAATGATGGAAAGAAGCCCGGTGATGCCGGGAACATTATGGAAGGCACTGATGCATTGATTGCTACATTAAACAATACAGGTGATGTGACCAAGCTAACTGAGATCGTGAATGAATTATCGGCGGCCCCGAGTGCTACATCAAATGATGATGATTTTGAGGTAGCCTCAATTGAATCAACCAATATGAAGTATGCTGCTGGTAAACGATATTCAGCGGGTGGTGCAGGGTGGGCACTCGTTACTGATCAAAAATTTGCTGGTGCAAAAAGTTTGGGTTCTCAACCAATAAATCATAATGAAGTTGCCTCTGTTGTAATGAGAGCGCGACTTACAATTTCAGGAACAGTCAGTTTTTACAGTCTCACAAGTGCAGCATCAGGAGATTGTCTACGTTTCTATGTCGATGATATATTAAAATTAAATGTTTGTGGTTCAAGCGGATGGAGTCTTCGCAATATTCCCTCTGTTAGTGCAGGTACACATGAATTCAGATGGGAATATGTAAAAGATTCAAACGGTATAGCCGGGTCAGATAAAGTCTGGATAGATAATGTTAGTTTACCCGGTGAAAGAGGAGCGAATCGCACGCCCAGCCAAAAAGTAGCGATTATGCTCAATAAAATTTTCATTACCAGTATTAACAATATCTCTGAAATTCTGAACGGATTAAACCCCGCCGGTCTTGATGCACTTATTGGTATTATAAATCGTACCCAATATCCACTAGATATAAATGAAACTCCAAATCTGATAACCATTGTTAATCAGTTGGATGCAGGTGGTGCTGGTGTGGGCACCTTGGTTGAATTAATGAATGGGTTAAACATAACAGGGTTTAATGCAATAGCCGAGATTATTGATAATGCAAATGACGGCAGTTTAATTGTAAATATGGTAAATGGGCTTTTTGCCGGTGCAACAGGGCAAAAAGTCTATGAAATTTTGAATGGATTAGACGCCCAGGGGACTGTGAACTTGGTTAAAGTTTTTGATGCGATGGGTACTTTTTACCCTGGAGCTTATACTCCCGGAACACCTGGTGCTACCGGTTTACGGAATAGTAAATTGCTTGAAGATTTACTTAATGGTGCAACATCAACTGCGCTACTAAGCACTGCAATGAATGAACTTGATCTAAATGGGCAAAAAGTCTCAGGATTAGAAAGTTCATCAACACCAACTGGAGCCAGGAAATTAGCAAATGTTATTTTACAGGTAAACAACCGGTATGCAGGGGGAACAGGAATTTGGGTTTCAAATCACATGGTACGGCTTTTAAATGAAATGAATATTTTAGATCCCGTGAATGGGGCTAAAAATGTTGCCCGTATTGTCAGTGATTTAGATCAATCTATTAGCCCGAATGGTGTCAATAGAATGGCTGATGTATTGGTTGATGTTAAATCCTATGGAACTTGTAATCCAGCGACAGGTACAAACTGTTATCGAAATGCAACCTGGGATTCTGTAAATCCGGCTAGTAATGATCATTTCGGTAAGCTAACAACTTTGATTGCAGATATGGGTGGCAATGGTGCCAAGAATATAGCTAAGCTAGTAAATACGGTAAATTCAGACAGACTAGATGAACTGGTTTCTCTAGTCAAAAATAGCAATCGAATTAAATATGTCTCAAGATTGGTTTCAGAATCTGGTGATGTTCAAGTGGTTGCCGATATTGTGAATGCCCCAAATCTAAATGTATCCAAGGTTCAAGATTTACTTAATGACATGGGTAATAATACAAATAATTTTGGCGATCCAAGTGGATCTCAAAAATATACCAATCAATGGCTATGGCCTACGGTAGCAAATGATGTTGATAAACTGGGTCGTCTAATTGCAGTAATTAATGGAGTTAATGGTGGCGTAGCCAATGTTGTCAAGGTGATTAGCGACGTTACACCTGCTAAAATCGGGATATTGCAAGACTTGATAAAAGAGATGCACAGAGTTGGCTACTTAACCCGATTAATGAATGAAGCCACTAACATTGATCTAGTAATTGCCTTAATCAACAATTCGCCTGACAAAGTAAGGCTTATGGATCTTGTAAATACAATGGGAGATTTAACCTATGGTGGTACCATTGGTACGATAGGCAGCTATGCCGGGGCAATCTATGGGACAAATCCGAGCGGTACGGGTTGTGCTGCAATGTCGGGCTTCCCTAGTGGCGCGGGTTGCGATTCAAATACAACTGACCGTTTGGGCAAAACTATCACTATGATAAATGAAATCACAAGTGTTCCAAATACAGTAGCTCTGATCACATCTACTGATGCAACTGGTTTTCAGATGGTCAAAGACTTTGTTCTTCAGTCTACGAAAATACGATATGCAACACATGTTGTTAACGGTGTGAGTAATATAAGTCTTTTTGTTGGTCTCCTAAACGGCTTAGCACCAGCCGGTAGAATAGATTTTAACCAAATGATTCGAATTATCAATAATGTTGGTGGCAGTACTCGCAAAGGTGTAAATACGAAATCTATTGGTGATATGTCCATTTTATACGATACGATTAATGAATTAGGTTTTAATCCTGTAACGATGCTGCCACGATCAGATGCAGATCAGGCTCGCGTGATAACAATCGTGAATAATGTTCTATATTGTGGAATTCGGCCTCAATTTGATAGAGATTTAACGCCGGGATCCCCTGTTAGTGAATACTATCCTTGTGATACAACCGTGAGCTATAATTATAACAAGGCAACTGACACCTATGATCGGCGTCACCGAGTTTCAAATTTCTTCTTAGGAATGAGTAGTGCAAGAGCTTCTGCTATTATCGTGGGAAATGTCACAAACACTCAGAAAACGGTAGATATTTTGAACGGTTTTAGAAGAATAAATACATTAATTAAAGCCGTAGACTGGATGCCCGGGGAAGTAACATCTGATTTGGTAAACTATACAGATGCTGCTCGAATCAATACCGGTTTTAACTTTTTGGCAAACAACCTTGATCCCGATGAAGATATTGCAGCTCAGGCATTTACTTCAATGATACATTGGGGCGTAGGAATTCCAGATGGCACTGGTAGAAATGGTTCCTGCACCTACTTCACGGCAATTGGGCCGAAACGATTAGGCGGGGTACTGAATGTTGAATATGGCCTTTATATTGAGAGTATTCTGACTATGTTTGGCTGGCGTACAGCGATTCCTGCACTGGTTTGTGGCTTTGGAGCATTAGATGGCTGGAGTCATTCCAGATCACCGAGTGCGGTTACAAGCGGGGTGTCGGCTGATGGTACGAACTGCACCGGATCAAGTCCGAATCGTTGTCAAAATATCCCTGGGCAAATCAAGACTGTTCGTTTCAAGAGAACAGAAAGTGTAGCTATAACAAATAATCCTACTCCTGGGCCGCGCAATGGTACCAACTATACCCATGTTTACCAGGCCCATAGCAAAGCGAACTGCGAACGTTATTATCCTGAAAATTCGGGCGCCTTGGGATTCAATAAGAATACAGACCAAATCGTTTCAGATGGTTTTGCGCCAATTTGGGGAGTGAGCGTAAACGCTGGAATTGGCGGGGTCTGGGATGTACTTAAAGGGGCTGGTATTGTTGGTTGGTTACTTCAAAATAATGGAACTTTGGGAACCCCACCATTAGTGGGAGCAAGTGGAAGTTGTACCGGAAGTGGTGGTAATGAATGGGATTGTATAAAGCAGGGAAAAGATGATGCCAATGGAGCAGATAATTGTTCAGGCAATGCCCAGTGCGATATGGATAATAATGTATCTTATTATAGATGGGGAAATTACTGTTCGATACCGGGTTATGGCAGTGCAGGAGCCTGCGAAGGGGCAGGTGGACGTTGGATGCCGAATAAAAATTACGGTCTCTGTCAAATAAACCCAGCAGTTAATGCTCCAATTGAATAGCGTTGACTTTAGTTACCGGACGAATTAAAAAATCCCGAAAGTATTGGATACTTTCGGGAGCTTTGTTTATTCTAGCACAGATTTCCTGTACTGAAAAGGTTGAAGAACCAGTCCACTCGGCAATGAAAAATCGGTTGTCAGTTTGGGAGAAAAATCCCAACTTTTTTCAAATTCAATATTCCTTATTCCTACCTCCTGAAATAAAGATGATGCCTGAAAAATATTCCGCCTACTTAAGTACAGGGAAAGTAGAAGTAGGCAGATGGCTATTTTATGACTCAATTTTATCTCGAGACAAGTCTATCTCCTGTGCAAGCTGCCATAAACCAGAGCTGGGTTTTACCGACTCATTTTCAAAAAGTACTGGAATCAAAGGTCAACTCTCAGATAAGAGAACTATGCCATTGCATAATCTTGCCTGGAGCCGGCAATTCTTCTGGAATGGACGATCGACTACACTAGAAGATGCAGTGATGCAGCCAATTCTAAATCCAGGAGAAATGGGTTCTAGTATTGATCAAATCTTAGACCGCTTGAATCGTCATCCAGGGTATCGCATAATGTTTAAGACAGCCTTTAATGCACCGGAAATCACAAAAGAGAACGTTTCTATTGCTTTATCTTCGTTTCTGTTAACATTAACTTCGTTTAATTCAAAACTTGATCAGATCAAGAGAGTTGATATGAAATTCTGGACTGCCGAAGACTTGGCTTCAACAGATTTACAATCCGGTACAATGCAGAATCTTGAGAAAGAATTTGTTCAGATTCAGGCTCAATGTGGTTCCTGCCATGAGCCGGCAATGAACGGGTATTCGGTGTTTGAAAATATTGGTCTGGATCAAACAGATTCTGGAGGTCTTGGAAACATTTCCGGAAATCCGCAGGATTTTGGAAAATACAAAACTCCATCGCTTAGAAATCTTTTACCTGGTCTTATGATGATGCATGATGGTAGGTTCGTAAATCTGCAGCAGGTTCTCGATCATTATGAATCAGGAATTAAGAATCACAAGAATTTATCTGCCAGACTAAAAGACGGTAGTAACCTTCCAAGAATGATAAAATTGGACTCCAGTGGTAGAAAAGGAACGGAATATTTTTTAACTCTTCTTATAGACTGGTATTTTCTTGAAAATCCGGCATTTGCAAATCCATTTATAATGGATTCTGCCTATTTGCTTTGGCCAGCCAACGAAAAAACGCAGTTTGATATTGACCCGAATACTCGTTCAAATGTTTTGAAGAAATATCAGCTGATATACCTGATGCAAGGCCTCGATAAGAAACTGCTCGCCTCATTAATAGATCAAGATTACGTTGAATCTGATGGTACAGGAAAATTAGGATTACTGAAGAAGTTCCAAGTTTTTGAAAAGGATTTCAAAAATTTCAGATGGAAAATATTTCCAACATTGATATACGTGCTTAGACCTGATGAGCTTGAAACTCTGCATATTGCAAGAGTTGAGACACCGTCGGTAAAAAAGAAAGTTCGATTTATTCCGGAAAGAATAAAATGGAAGCTTTTTGGTTCTGAATGGAAGATTGTTTCCTGGGAGCATCGATAAGATGAAATATTTTCTTCTGGAAATATTTTTAATTCTTTTTCTGTTTCAGTACTGTAAAGAAGTGAATGAAAAAGAAAAATTTTCCAATAAGAGGATAATTACCGATTCCCAAAATACAGATCATACGATTCTTAAAGAGTTCGCTGATCTCGGGATTATTGAGCACCATTTTGCTGAAATGCATGACTGGGGAAAATTTCATTACTCCAAGAGCAACCACGGGGTTTACAAAGTCACGACAATTTCTGAAATACAGAAGGTCATAAAAATCGCAAATAAATTGGAAATTCCTGTCCGAATTAGAGGGCGTGGACATTCAATGAACGGATCGTCTCTACCTCGTGAAGAAGAGTTGGTCTTGAACACTGAAAATCTGCGCTTCCTGAAGAATTCAGGTTCTGCAATGATTGAGGTTGGCAGTGGTGTTGCTGTTTTTGATTTGAATTACCATCTAAAAAAATATGGCTATTCTTTGCCAGTTTACAATGACGGTGATCTGGGTCCCTCAATTGGTGGATTTATATCAGCAAGTGGTCTTGCAATTCCAGCAGCACAGTACGGAGGTTTTTGGGAAAATGTTGAAGAAATTACCATTGTCGATGGAAAAGGTAATGTTCATAAAATCAATAAGGGGCAGGAAGATTTTCGTTGGTTTTTTGGTGCAATGGGCCAGTTGGGATTTATTTACTCTGCACGTTTGAACATAGTTCCAGTGAGTGGGTCAGAACAAAAGCCTGTTCAAAGTATAAATGAGATTCCGGAATATTGGAAAGAAGATCCTGAGCATCGTTCGCACAGAATTAAAATATATGAAGATTTGAGAATGTACTGGTACACAGTAATGGCTCCCAAAGGTAGCAAGAGTAGGCTGTTATCGCAATTAATGCAAATCAGGCAAAAATATAAAGATGCATTATCATGGAATTCTGAATATATATGGCCAATTAAGTTCAAAAACTTCAATCCCCCACTCTTATATCGCTGGCAGAAAGACTTTGTTGCAATCGGAATCTGGGGCTACAATACACCCAGTGCCTCTTTTGATGCCCGTAAAATGTTGGGAATTCAACGGGCCGTAAGTGAGCTGGTAAAGAGTAATTCGGAATATGCTAGTTACTTACAGGCAGAACTTGCAATTGAGGATGTTAACTGGCGTGAGGTCTGGGGGGATGAAATTTTTAAGGAGTTCAAATCTTTAAAATCAAAATACGATCCGGTAGGGATACTGAATCAAGGTTTGGTTTTTTAGTGATAAATTATAATTTCCATTGTACTGATAATTTAAAGTCAATAATCGGTTTTACTGTTATTTTGATAGCATTAATCCAATAAAGCCCAGTCAAGTAGATAGGTTTATTGAAAAATAAAATAATATTTCTAAATTAATAAAAGTTAATAATGACCTTCCTCAACAATCTTATTCGCCGGCAAGAGAGCCGTCCCCATTCTTACTTTAACCTTTTGATGCTGGCAACATTTATTGGCATAGGCCGGGCAGTTCAGGAGCATCTCTTCTTTGGCGAAAGGGTTACCATACCCGTAGCATTATCAATGATATATTTCTACTTCTCTTTTGCAATGCTGCTCACAGTAATTCTCACATGGCTAACGTCAGAAAACCCCCGGCGGGTGGCAAACGCGGTAAATCTCGGTATTTTTGTAGGTCTTTTCCCTCCGCTTATAGATCTACTGGTTTCGGGTTTTTCGAATGATGTAAAGTATTCCTATTTCATGATCTGGAACTTCAAGGAAATTCCTTACTTCTTTTATAGTGAAATATACAATGTACCGGCAGGAGAGAGTGTTACCATCTGGCTTTCTGTAATCTTTTCAGGTTACTATTGCTTTTTTAAGACCCGTTCCCTCGTTAAAAGTTTGGTTGCCCTGCTGGCTGCATACCTTGCATTTCTTACAATATTTGCGATTATCCCAATGTTAACTACCCGATTCTTCGTGGGTGACATTCGCAGTTTGCTGGAAATGCAAAGCGCCCGGGGTCACGTTGCCAATATGTCGACAATGCTGTATCCCTTCTGGTATCTGGGATTATCTTTGCTTTCTTTCTTTGCTCTTCGGTCTGGGGTGTTGAAAAGACTGGCTCCCCGTATGCTGCACACTGTTCCCTTTGTTCTTGTTACTTTATGGGCGGCTCAATTACAGAATGGCGTTGTTGATCTAGAAGCAGCTCTCGGCGCACTGGCGGTTGCCTTTGTCTTCATGGCAGCTCTGGTACAGAATGACTATCATGATAAGATAGAAGATACAAGACGGATGGATTTTCGTATTGAAAAGTCTGACTCTGAGTTTTTTCAGATTCTTATAATGGGCTTTTTGTTCTGGCTATTAATAATGGGAATTAAAGCATTCTTACCACTGGTTGTTATTTTTATGCTGACAATTCTTTACCACCACCCAGGTTATCGTCTCAAAAAATACTGGCTGGGCAGTTTGAAGGTTGAGGCAGCCTGGGGCGGATTGTCTTTTTTGACAGGTCTGTTTCTGCACCCCAAAGTTCCCATAAAACCCGAGCTTGTCATCACCATGCTGCTCGTGGCTGGTGGTTGGTCAGTTGTGGCTGCGCAAAAAGATCTTAAAGATCTTCGGGGTGATCGTGCGGCAGGTATATCGACACTGTATCTCTGGTTAAGAACGCGTACTCAATCATTGAGAAAAGCGCATTTGATCATTTCATGGGCAGTATTTACTGTTTTTGCAGTTTTCAGTTGCTTGATTGCATTACAGAATGATTTTTTAGGATTTTCTATACTGATGGGGATTTCTTTTTTCATATTATTTTCATCTCTTTATACAGGTTTAAAATTTTCAAAGAAAGGGTGGTTTAAGCGGCAGCTTGTTCTGCTGAGTCTCTTTTTTCTTGCCGTACTTCTACTTGAGGTGAAACTGGTCACATTTTAGGTATGTATAAAAAGTTATTCATCAAAAAATGTATATTCTACTCTCTCATAATTTTAGTATTGTTTATTTCGGGATCTTGCAGACCCGAAACAAGTGAGCCACCCTGGGTGCCAGAGGTTCGCAACCTGCTGGTTGACGGAACTGCCTTTATTCGACAGTTCACACAAGAATTAAATTCGGCTGCATCAGAAAAACGTGCTATTGAAATAATGGAAAATTATTCAAATTTGCTCAATAAGTATTTAGCTAGAAAAGCCAAACTGCAAATAAAATACCCTGTAATGGGCATGCGTGAATTCCCAAAATTAGTGCAGAAACATCTTCCCCTTGAAAGCAGTGTATTTATCTCTGCATTTCGTGAAGCCAATGCGGCCGGCGAAATGATCGCTCAAAAATATAATTCTGAGGAATTTCGACAAGCGGCAAATTCAGCTTGGAGAGCTTTATTTGATGGGTTTCAATTTCGATAAAGGCAAAAACATATTTTCTCTGTTATTTTCAATCTGAACTAAGATGCTCATTCAAAACAGGTAAACCAATTTTGTGTGAGATATTGTTCAGCTTCACCACAACCTCTTCATCCCAATTTCTCTTTTGAATCATACGGTACTCACCGTCTGCGGGCTCAGATAAGATTTCAAAGCGGTTTTCTTTCGGGAATAAATGTACCAGAATCGGAATACCTGAGTTGGCATAGATTTGCTTTTTTTTCTCATCGAGTTCATTTGTGGTTACTATCACCTCGAAAACGATTTCAGCAGAGGTAGGATGGCTGGCGATGAAATCATTCACAGACCCTTTGACAATCGCAATATCTGGTTCCGGCTCTGAACGTCCTAAATGTATTGGAGACTCTTGACGCGTAATAAAGGATTCCGGTAAGATTTTGGTTAAAGTGTCTTTCAGAAATTGTACTAAAAAAACGTGTAGAGGTGATTTCGGCATTGTGTGTACCACCATTCCTTCAATTAATTGGGTTTTTTCGGGAATCAGGCCCAATTCTCCCAGGCGGTAGTAAGCCTCAGGCGAAAGTGGCATGGCCCATGCAGGTAAATCGGATGAATGCGCAGATTCAGAAACTCGAGGTTTACCCCTTGCTATCGCTGTACTCATACATGAACATATCGTATGTAAGTAATGTGTCAAGATTTTTCTGCTTGCAGACCGAAACTTTAAAACTTAAGAATTGATCTGGTATATGAATGATTGGTTTTGGGGCATACGCTTCACTTCTTTCTACCTCTTTAATCGTTGCCCCTCTGAAGACCTTGAATTCAGATAAATCTTGACGTGACATCTGAAAATCAAATTCTCGTCAACGATCCCAATTTCGGGCCTATAGCTCAGCGGTAGAGCCGAGGACTCATAATCCTTTGGTCCCAGGTTCGAATCCTGGTGGGCCCAATAATGCAGCCTTTTCGTCTGGTATCGCAAGCAATCAAGCATTTAAGAACATTTCTTGAACAACTGAATCTCGAAGAGATTCGGGTACCGAATCTGGTAGAGTCCGGGGCGATGGAGCCCTATCTTGAACCTCTGCATATCAACAGTGTAGAAGGTCATCCGCCCTATGTATTGCCCACTTCTCCTGAGTTTGCTTTAAAACGGGCAATGGCGTTTGTTCCTCAGAGTATGAACGGTGTTTTTGCGATTGCGCCGGCATATCGAGACGAAACTAAATCGAAACTGCATGCGCTTGAATTTACCATGGCAGAATGGTACCTGCGAGATCATAATTATTTGCAGTTCAGTTCTCAGATTTCAGATCTGTGTGCAATTCTTGAGAAGAATCTTCCTGGATTTCAATCTGCAGCAAAAATTGCACAATTGACTTTAAGAGAAGCATTTGAAATAACATTAGGTCTTAAGCTGCCGCCCGGGGCTGAATCTGATTTCTACAAAAATGCAAATGAGAAATACAATCTTGGAAGCTGGATGAATGAACTTTTACCTGAAGAAAACTGCAGTGCGTTCTTTTTTCTGTTGCTTGATAATCAGGTTCTTCCTGAATTACAGCAAGAGTTTGATTTGCTTGTTCTTTATGATTTTCCGTCTTTTTCACGTGGAATGGCAAATTTAAGCCAAACCGGATTCGCGCAACGAATCGAATTTTACTTCAGGGGAATTGAAATTGCCAACGGCTATTCAGAAATGTATGACGCTGACGAAATCTTAAAACTCTGGGAGGGCAACAATCGCATTCGAAAAATGAGAAAAGTTCCTGAGCATAAAATTGATCGCTCTTTGCTTGAGTTTTCAGCGGCGATGCGCGGTGTCGCAGGAATCGCCCTGGGAGTAGAAAGATTAATAATGGCGGGCTGCAAGATTTCGGATATTCGAAACTTTCAGATTCCCTGATTCACTTTTTGCGCAGTTTTTGTAATTCAGGAAACCGGCTTTCAAGTTTACCGAGGGAGTTATTCCAGTCATTTTTGAGGTTGCTGCCTTTGCGAATGATTAATACCATTGAACGGCCATTTTCTTTCTTCTCATAAATTTCTTCTTTGCCGAAAGAAGCAAAGAAGTTCGAAGTAGCAAGGGTTTGTGCAATCGATTTTTCATTTCTTGTTACATTGTAACTGTCTAGTAACAGGAGCCAGGCCAGTCTCTCGCGGGCCTCTTTCTGCAGGTTCTCTTTTGAAATACTGGAGTCTGTAGAAGAAAAGGTAGCCTGCGCTCGGGTCGAGTTATGCCATCCTTCTCGACTGGCCTCTCTCCAGATTTCTGAGTCGATGCCGGCTTTTGATTTTTCAGCCGGCTCTGTGGTAGTTTTGCTTAATGAACTGGAAGAAGTTGATGAAGTTGTCGTTTTAACATTTGAAGTCGATGTTTCTTTGCAGGCGGTCAGTAACGAAACCCCGCAAAGTAAGGCGCAGATCAGTACATTTTGTTTCATGTATAACGTTAAGGGCCCTGCATATATCTTCAACAACTTTTTACCTTAAATTTGGTCGCATCGGCTATGGAAATCCATAGCTGTTGGGGATTGGTTGTGGAAATCCATAGCCGTTTGGTTTTGGCTACGGAAATCCATAGCTGTTGATTTTGGCTACGGAAATCCATAGCCGTTGGGATTTGGCTACGGAAATCCATAGCTGTTGGTTTTGGCTACGGAAATCCATAGCCGTTTGGTTTTGGCTATGGAAATCCATAGCCGTTGGGATTTGGCTACGGAAATCCGTAGCTGTTGGTTTTGGCTACGGAAATCCATAGCTGTTGGTTTTGGCTGTGGAAATCCATAGCTGTTTAGTTTTGGCTGTGGAAATCCATAGCTGTTTAGTTTTGGCTATGGATTTCCATAGCCTTCTTATCTCAAGCGACTGTAGCCAATTCCTGTGCTTGATTCACCTCTAAGGTTGCTTCTTCAGGCAGGGAATATCGCGCAATTCGGGTCAGTACCTGTAAATACTGGCTGAAAAATGAGCCGGTATTGTAATATTGACCATACTTCTCACAAAGTGCTTTTACTTTTTTCGATATTTCCTTGTAGCGCCATGCAGGAATGTCCGGGAAAAGATGGTGTTCGATCTGGTGGCTAAGATTACCACTCAATAAATGAAAGAAGTCATTTCCCTCAAGATTACTGGAACCTTTCAACTGTCTCAGATACCATTCTCCACGGGTTTCATTTTCGAGAGACTCTTTCTCAAAAACTTCTGCATTTTCGGTAAAGTGGCCGCAAAAGATGATCGCGTGAGCCCATACATTCCGTATTAGATTAGCAGTCATATTGCCCAGGGCAACGGGTACGGCAGAGGGTCCTGACAACAAGGGGAAAAGTACATAGTCTTTTCCTATTTGCGCAATCGATTTTTTGAGAATAGGCAGAACTTCATCTAACTTCAGTTCTTTTTCACCCGACATCAGGCGGTCAAACTCAAGGTCATGCAGGGCAACCCCCCACTGAAAGAATAAAGAGAGAAGCAGATTCGAGCCCATCTGTAAAGAGTGCTTTTTTTCCCAGGGTTGGTCATCCGACAAACGCATAAGACCATACCCCAGGTCTCTGTCGACCCCGGCGACATTGGTAAAGGTATGGTGCATATAGTTGTGAGAGTGGCGCCATTGGTCTGCCGGGCATGCGGTATCCCATTCATAAGTTTGCGAGGTTAATTCAGGATCTTCAGCAAAGTCATATTGGCCATGCATAATATTATGCCCGATCTCCATATTTTCAATGATCTTTGAAAATGCCAGAAGCCCGGTGCCTCCCATCCAGAACAGTGGGGACCAGCCCATCGTCAGCATTGCGCGTCCGGCTAGTTCGCTATCGCGGCACAGTTTAATCACATCTTTGATATAATCAACATCTTCCTGGCCTAAGGACTGCAATGCCTCATCTCGTATCGCATCAAGTTCTTTACCGAACTGTTCAATCTCTGCCGGGGTTAAATCTTTATTTTCTTTTGGTTTCATGTTTTTCTCCTTTTTCATTTTATTAAAGTTCAATCTGAACTTCTGAGCATGCTTTTGAAATACAAAGGCGTATCTGTTCCGATCCGGGTTCTGATTTCTCGCCGGTTAACATATTTTCAACTACGCCCGATATTTTTGTGGTTTTGCATTCATGACAAATTCCACGTCGACAGCCATGTTTGGGTTTTAAGCCAGCACGTTCTGAAAGTTCCAGCAGATTGCCTGCTCCCTGAATATTCAGTCCCGATTTGGTGAGCTGAACAGAAGCCCCGGTTGCAGATTCAGTGGATGCAGGCAGGGAATAGTATTCGGCAAAAATGTTTGCAAACCCTTCATCCCTCAATACTTTCTGCACCGGGCCAACAAATTCCCCGCTTCCGCAGAGATACACGTGACTGGTTGTTCGCTCAAAGTTTGTTAGTTTTTCAAGAACCGACGCGGCCGTAAGTCTCGCCTTTTCTCTGGAGTGGTAAAAACTCGCTTGAAAACCAGGCAAGGCACGTTCTATCGCGAGTATTTCGTCTCTGTAGATTGTTTCTTCAGGTGACGGTGAACCATGCAAGAACTGAACTTCCCCTCGATAATTTTTCTGAAGCAGGCTTTGGGAAATTGCATAGAGCGGAGTGACTCCGCTGCCGATACTGAGCAGTGCTATCTGGGATGGCAAACCGGCTGCAAGATGAAAGTCTCCCTTTGGTTGGGAAATCTGCAGACGAGTTCCGGGATGGCAATGTTCATGCATCCAGGTTGAGAAAATACCAGACTCTACCTTTTTAACAGCTATACTGATCGATTCAGAATTGCCTGAAGTTATTGAGTATTCACGCTTTAATTTTTTGCCTTTCCAGAAAATAGACAAGGTAACATGGTCTCCGGCCTGCCAGTTTTCAAAACCCTTGCCAGTCTGGAATGTGAACTCAGTGGTATTTTTGGTAAGATTTCTTCTAGCCCTGCAATGCATTGCTTGAGAAGAACTTTGGCCCAGATAGTAAGCCCGGGAATGGGATGAAAATATACCCGCCTGGGCGATCGCTGGAAGGTTCGGTAGAAGGTTATAGACTGTAGAGCCCAGCTGTGAGATCGTTATTGTTTCTTTCATAATGTCCTCCAAAAGTGAACGTGTGTTTACTGAATATAGTGAACACTGTTCGTCAAGTTTTTTTTAACATTTTTTATAGTTGTTATAAGAGGGGTGGAATATCTTTAATATATGGCTTTGAACGTGCTGGGAACCCCTTTGCTTGAGTGCTCAATAGATCCTGTGACAGGCTTTTATAGAGACGGATGCTGTAACACGGGACCGGAAGATTCAGGCCTGCACCTGGTTTGTGCACAAATGAACGAAGATTTCCTGCATTTTTCCAGATTGGCTGGGAATAATTTATCGACACCGGTTCCCCAGTATGGTTTTCCCGGGTTAAAGGCAGGTGACCGCTGGTGCTTATGTGTTCAAAGATGGATTCAAGCCTATGAATCGGGAGTTGCCCCTCGATTATTCTTGAAAGCGACCCATATTTCTGCGCTGGAGTTTGTTGAACTCGATATACTTAAACAGTTTGCACTCGACGAAGAGGATACCTGATAATATCTAAATCTCATTGACTATCTGCGGTAAGTCGCGAAGTTGCACTGCTGCATCTACACAGCAAGATCAAAACTACCAAGGAGAAAACATGAAAATATCAAGAAATATACTGATTTTTGCCCTGAGTACCAGCTTAATCATCATTGGTGCCTGCAAACCTTCCGTGAAAGGACAAACATCAACTTTTAATAGAAATATTGAAACTCTGGTTTCTAATGCAGCGCTCTATTCAGGGCTGGCAAAAGAACTCAACTCTCTTGCCTCAAGCTATAAAGACCAGTGGTCGGCTGTTGAAAGTTCTGGTAAGAATGAAGAAGAAAAAGCAGAAGAAATGAAGAAGATCAATAACGCTCTCGAAGATGACGCATTGTTCGACAATGTGCAGAAATACGCGGGACGCAAATCTGGCCTGGAATCTTTTCTGAGTAAATATGCAGGCAAAAAAATTACCTATTTAAACAAATCTACATTCGATGAAATAAACGCGAATATTGGTCGCAGCAGAAGTGCTTTGAACAACGCACATGCTAACCTGGGAGCCACAACAGCGAATAGTAAAGACGAGGCTGTTGCTGCCTTCAAAGCTGCCTATGAAGAAGTCAATACTGTGCACCTTTCAAATATGTCAGTTGAGAGAAAGCTTAAAAAAGAGCAAAAAGAACTGAAAAAATAAAAAGACCAACCAGTCTACTTCTCTAATAACTGCTCAATACAGTGCAGAGATCTCTGGTAATTCCAGAGATCTCTTTTCACCAAAGCTGCAGTTTTCATACCAACTTCGCTGATATGTCGTCGTTCTCTGGTTTCAAAATATACCGGGGCGATAAATTAAGATAGTCGTCTCAGAACTTCAAAGAAGCATTGAGACGATAATCTGGACACTATATTTTCAGGGGTTTTCTAATCTTCTTTATCTTCTGCCGAATCATCAATGGAAGCAGGCGGTTTCAGCTTGGCAGCTTTTTTTACCCTTGTGGCAAGATCTTCAGGTATGACCAGAGAATGCGCTTCTCTCACTTTGAATTCCAGTTCATCTGCTAGGGCAGGGTTTTCTACTAGAAATACCCGGGCATTTTCTTTACCCTGGCCAAGCCGAATTTCATCATAGGAATACCAGGTTCCCGATTTCTTCACAATGGAGAGACCTGCAGCCTCATCTAAAATACAAGCTTCACGGGAAATACCCTCATTGAACATGATATCGAACTCAGCCTTGCGAAAGGGTGGGGCAACTTTATTCTTAACTACCTTTACCCGAACACGATTGCCAATAGATTCTTCACCCTTGGTCAGAGACTCGATTCGGCGGATGTCCATTCGAATGCTGGAATAAAATTTTAGTGCATTGCCACCTGTGGTTGTTTCAGGTGAACCAAACATCACCCCAATTTTCATACGTATCTGGTTGATAAAGATCAGGATAGTGTTGGTTTTATGAATGGTTCCTGTCAGTTTTCGCAATGCCTGGCTCATCAGCCTTGCCTGCAGACCCATATGGGAGTCTCCCATATCACCTTCGATCTCGGCTTTAGGAACCAGGGCTGCTACTGAGTCAATGACAATTACGTCGAGAGCATTTGACCTTACCAGAGATTCTGCTATCTCGAGTGCCTGTTCACCTGAATCGGGCTGAGAAACCAGAAGTTCGTCGACATTGACTCCCAGTTTTCTTGCATAACTGGGATCTAATGCATGCTCAGCATCGATAAAGGCCGCCATACCGCCTCTCTTTTGTGCTTCTGCAATAATGTGCAATGTAATTGTCGTTTTGCCTGATGATTCAGGGCCGTAGATTTCAATAATGCGGCCGCGCGGAACCCCGCCGATGCCCAGGGCAATATCTAAGGTTAATGAACCTGTCGGTATTGAAGGTAAAGCAGTGATTGTCTCACTGTTCATTTTCATGATGGCACCTTTGCCAAACTGTTTTTCGATTTGCAGCAAAGCGGCATCTAATGCCTGTTGTTTTTCTTTGCCTTCGGGTCGTGGTTCTATTTCACTGACGGGTGTCTTTGCGCCTTTACTCATTGTGGGGGTATTTGAGTGATTATGTCTCGCTTTGTCAAGCATGTTTTACCTCTTTTTTTGTATACTATATTTGAGAGATTTGGGGCAGGCGGATGGCCATTTCTCGAAAAAGGTCATCCGACATTTTCAAATCTTTCATTACTATAGGTATACCCTGAAAAAGGGATTTTGTTTCACGATTTTGAGGTTTTTTTCGAAAGGCTTAGAGTACAGGTTTATATGATAAATTTTTTCTCAAAATAATATTATTTTATTAAGTAACCTCAGAAAAAGTCCCTCCATGCACTTTTTCAGAGGTA
>JAGRNJ010000041.1:0-18634 GCA_020440825.1 Leptospiraceae bacterium
AAGGCAATGATATCGAAAATGCTGTCTCGGCAGCGGTACAGATGAGAAAAGCACTGCTCAAGTTCAATACCGGTCGAGGAAGTGCAAAAAAGCCGATCATTAAAATAGGTTCGGGAATTAATTTTGGGCCGGTTCTGGCAGGGCAAATTGGTTCTAACGACCGTCTTGAATATACAGTAATCGGTGATGCAGTAAACCTTGCCTCTCGTCTTGAAGCTTTGAATAAGCCTTATGGCACCGATATTATTATTCCAGAACATGTGTTTGATGATATTAAAGGAACTTTCAATTGTGTTTCACTTGGCAGTATTAAAGTAAAAGGAAAAACCAAACCCATTAAAATATATTGTGTACTGGGTAGAAAAGATGATTCTGATGCTCCTTCAAATCTTGCAGAATTGCGTAAAATTTTAGGAACTTCTTTAGACAAAGCAAGTCTGTCGAAAAAAGGCAGTGAGAAAAAATATGAAATTCTCAAAGAGTGATCTGGTTTTCAGT
Source organism: Leptospiraceae bacterium (assembly GCA_020440825.1). GTDB lineage: Bacteria > Spirochaetota > Leptospiria > Turneriellales > Turneriellaceae > JAGRNJ01. The sequence goes on from JAGRNJ010000041.1 coordinate 499, forward strand.
TCGATAATGGCCGGCATCATTCTGATGCTGTCCATTACAATCTGTTATCATTACAATGCAAAGACTACTGCGCGAGGTGATCTCAAACCCGTCGGTATGGTAAAATACCGTTATCACATGGTGATGCGAAAGTTCTCTGACCGACTGGTTTGGGAGAATGTCGATCCCGAGACTCCTATCTATCTTTTTGATGCAATTTTGACCAAAGAACGCTCAGATGCAGAGATTACACTCGAAAACGGTCTGAAACTCGAGATAGATGCCAACAGTATGGTTGAGATTGACCTGATCGGCGATGAGTTGGGGGTTAAGCTGGCCGGAGGGGTAGTCAACGCGAGTGGCAGTTCCAAAGGCAGTAAGATTAAAATGGCGGATGGCTCACTTGTTGATCTTTCAGGGGGCTCGGCCAAAATAGCCCAGGGAGAAAATGGTTCGAGCATCAGTGTTACCGAAGGCAGCATAACCCTAAGTCAAGACGGCAAACAAGTACAGGTTCAATCAGGGGAAAACTTGATCGTCAATAAAGATGGCTCGATGCGACAAGAGAAAGTACGCATCACTGCAGGGTCTCCCGCTGACGGGGAAGTAATTCCTGCCGCTACAAAAAATATTCCTATCGAGTTGCGTTGGCAGGCTCCTGATAATGTATCAAATGCAGAATTATTTATTTCTAAAGATGGTACCTTCAAAGAAGCACAGCGTACAAAGCTAAATTCCAAGTCTGGTTCATTTAAAACTGAATTGCCTGCTGGAGATTATTACTGGCAGGTTCGCGGAAAACAGGGTGAAGAAGAGGTTGTCTCATCGCCACAATCTTTTCATATTCGTTCTGCTGAAAATGTACGCGTTTATTCACCTCTCGGGAATATACCAAAAGAAGAGAAAGAAACAGTATTTGCCTGGGAAAAACCTGACTCGGGTTCGCCTGTGATAGTAAAGGTATCTCGCAAGCCAGATTTATCTAACCCTGTAATTGATAAAGAGGTCGGCAGTGGGCGACTTGTACAAAATAATCTGGATGAAGGTCTTTGGTACTGGCAGGTAACCCCGACAATTAATGGAAAACCGGCCCCCGGCAGCCAGAAGGTTTATACATTCAAAAAGGTTCCTAAATCTGAAATTGAGTCAGCAAATGATCCCAAAGATACGAATACCGAAGAAGAAAATAAAAAAGCAAATGAAAAAAAGACTGAACAAGAACAAAAAGCGAATGTAAAAACAACAGAAATTATTGATCCGGTTGTGATTTCTCGAGTTCTGCCAAAAAACGGTGAGAAAATAAAATTTGTCTCAGGCGTGAATAAGGGGGGGGATGCCCGCTTTCGCTGGCAATTCGCCGACGGTAAAGATGTAAGTCAGGTTAAACAAGTTAAATTTATTCTTGCCCGTGACGAATCTCTCAACCAGAGGGTAATTTCTCACACATCTGGGGCAGATAAATCTCTGCTTTTAAGAGAACTTGATCCCGGTCAATATTTCTGGCAGATAACACCCATTGGCAAAAACGGGGAACCGGTTGGGCCTCCCTTCAAGTCACGGTTCAGTGTAATAAAGTACGAAGCCCCGCCACCACCCAAGGTATTGTCAGCAGAAGAAGAAGTTAATTAGACCAGTTCTCTCCCGATTTTTTGAAAGTGACGGTGTTATTCAAATGATCCGTAAAATCGATAATCTCGGCGTTTACAGGGAGTGTAATCGAGTCTTTATTCTTCACTGTTCTTGACTCCAGCAGTGAGCCATCCGCACTTCGAACTCGCATCTTGACAGGGATGCTCAGTTCTTCAATTTCAAATGATACAGATTTACTATTGCCGCTGAGTTGTACACGTGGTGCCTTTCTATCAATCAAAAAGCCAATGGCTTTTACCGGGCTCTGGTTTCCGACCAGGTCTTCAGCATAGTAAACCAGCCAAACACCTTCTTCAGAATTTTCGACAAGATCTTTAGCAATCAAGGGCTTTGTGTAGGGCTTAAAATTAACCGGCTGACCTTTTTTGTAGACAGCATAAAAGGCGGCTGCCTGCCCAGGCGGGTTGTCTGTGGCCTTGAACTGTATGGTGCTTTGCTCGCCCAATACAAGTTGGTCAATATAATAATAGAACGGCGGGTAAATCAGCGCGAGTCCCACTGGTTTGACAGTATCAACATAAAAACCAATTTTTCGGCGGTTTACCCTGCCGTTTGAATCGGTAATGTTTGATTCAATTTCATAATAACCGTTCTTCTCAAACTTGAGAGGTTCGGTGTAATCGACTTCTTTCTGTTTGTTGAGCCGATATCGAATTGCATCACTTTCTGAGTCTCCGAAAATTTCGAGAGTATTTCCCTTGAGAAAATAGCGAGTCGAGGGAGGCTCTCCGTCTGTAATGAACTGGTTTAACCAGGTCTTCACCTTCTCCCGGGGAGCGATCTCTCTGGTCATATTTGATTTAATTTCATATACCTGGCTCCATTGTCCGTATAGACCGGGTTGCAGTGCAGAGCGAATTCTAAAATATCGATAAATTCTGGGCAGGTTTTTCTTGATCGGTGATTCAAAAATTACTTCGGCAACCCCGCTTCCCTTATCAGGATTCTCCCAGGTTGGGGACGGAATGGTAAGCCACTCAATTTGGTAAAACGAAGCTTCTGCTTCAGCTTGAAAAGTAATGATCACTTCACGTTCATTATTTGCCGATAAAGGTAGTATGAAACCGGTTAAACACAGAAAAATCAAGCTCAATAGCAAAGTCAACGCGCTGGTCTTGCCCGGGTTTGTATTGCCGTGTACGCGTGAAGAATAAAACATGGTCAAAATTGCAGTTGTAACGTTGCATTGTCAAGTCGATAAATCCATGGAGTTATGCTATGAAAAACCCGGATTCGGCTGCTGAAGTTTTTCTGCACTTAACGATTGGTTCCCGGGGGGTAGCAATCGGGCAGCTTAAAAAAGGCGAAGAGTTGATAGAGCAGAGACAAGAGGTTACCCGGCCAGTTTCGTTCGGTGACAATTCTGCTACCTCTCCCCGGGATGAGATCTTAAAATTACGCAAAGCTGTTGAGAGCGTAACCCGGGATATTAAGAAAGTGCTCGGTGAACTTACCCGTCAGCAAAAAGATTCAGAGCAAGATAAAGCAAAGCGCCAGGCTGCAGATGTTCTGGAATCTCATATTATTGCCCTGAACGATTCGCATTTTTTCGGGCAAATTGAACGCTCTATTCAAGAAAGCAAAGTATCGGCAAAAGATGCTGTTAATTCTGCATTTCAATCTTTGAAAAAACTGTTCAGCAATGCGCAAAGTTACAGTCGGGATTTTGATGATTTGCGCAAGAGCCTGCTGGAGTATCTGGGCTGGTCAAGAACTCAATTTGAAACAAAGATCCCGCTTGTAGTCATCGTCAAAGATCTCAGTGCTCATATGGTTGCCCGATTCGCCCGTATGAATATATCGGGAATTGTAGCCATAAGTTCGTCTCAAAATTCTCATGAAATGATACTGTGCCGGGCGATGGGTATTCCGGCTTTGTTTGGTAAAAAAATCAATCTCGATTCTGTTCGCCAGACAGATGAACCGGTAGAAGGTATTCTCGATGCCAATGCGGGCTACTTGATTTTAAACCCTTCGTCCGAGACTTTGCAGAGGTATAAGAAACCGGCCAGAAATGTGCTCGAGAAGAGAAACATTCAGCTAAAATCGATGGTTCCCGATTTAGAGCTGCTCGCGAATATCAATTATTCAACGGAGCTTAAAAATTTACCCATCAGCTTATTTTCAGGAATAGGACTGTATCGCAGTGAATTTATGTTTCTTGAAGAAACAAATCATGCCCGTCTTGCCCAGGGAAAGTTCTACCGTCGGCTGCTCTCTGCCATGCCAGAAAAACCACCTGTCATTCGACTTTTTGATTTCACTTCTGACAAGGTGTTTACAGATTTACATTTCGCCCGCAATAAAATGGGCCCTTTAGGGGTGCGTTCTATACGCTATCTGCAGAAAAAACCAGAAGTTCTCTATGAGCAGTTGAACTGCATTCTCAAGGAACATAAAAAAAACGGAATGCGGGCTAAGATACTGATCCCTATGCTCAGTTTTGTTGAAGAACTGTCTTTCGTAATGAAAATTCTCGAGCAGGTTGTGCATGAACAGAAAACCATGCAACCTGAAATCGGGGTCATGATAGAATCCCGGGCCGCAGTTGATATTATGCCTTTTCTCAATGAGCAGGTTGATTTTTATTCGGTGGGAACGAACGATCTTCTTCAGTACCTGCTGGCAATTGGTCGAGATGAACCAGAGGTTTCGGGTCGACTCAATTCTCTGCATGAGTCTTTTCTGGTGGCCATGCAACAGATTCTGCACAACGCTCAAAAAATTCCGGTTTCGATCTGCGGAGAAAGTTCCAGCGAACCTGCAATTTTCCCTTTGTTGATAGCGCTGGGATATCGCAGATTCTCGATTTCTCCTTCCAGGGCTGCAATGGTTTCAGCAATGTTGGCCAAGCTGACTCTGGCAAAATGTAAAAAGTATCTGCAAGAGATGCGTAAACTCAGAAAAATCTCAGATCGAGAGGTCCTGGCAAAAACATTCATTGAAGAAGAGTTTGGCGATCTGAATCTTGTTTTATGAGTATCCGACATGCAATCGATCGGGATGAATAAAATGGATTCAGGTGAATCGGGAGATAACCCGCCTTTGGCCTGGTATATGAATAAAAAAATCAGGCTGATTATTTTTCTTGCGATTGCGGCCGTCTCTTTCCTGGGTACTGTACTGTACCCCAGGTATCTCGAAGCAAAGTATATCTCTGCTCTCGATGGCGAAGCTCAAAGAATTATCTCGAGTATGACCCGAACTGAGTTACTGGGACAATTGATACATATTTCAGTTCCGGGCAAAGATGCATCTGCGAAAACAGTTACCCGTGAGCTTGCAACAATTCGACCCGGTGGGGTAATTCTGTTCGGTTATAATATTGGCAATGGCCAGGAACTGCAAGGGTTCAATGAAACTCTGCAAAAGACTGCAGATGCTCTCAAAATTCCCGATCTGTTGATTTCAACCGACCAGGAAGGCGGGCGTGTGATTCGGGTGACCGATGGTGTCACACAGTTCCCTTCTGCTCTAGCCATTGGTCAGGCAGATGATGCTCAGCTTTCAGAAATGACAGGTTTTCAAATATCAAGGGAACTGCGCTCTCTCGGTATCAACCTGTTTTTTGCACCGGTACTGGATGTGAACAATAATCCCCAGAATCCTGTGATAGGTATTCGGTCTTTGGGTTCCAATGTTGAAATGGTAACCCGCAATGGGGTGGCCTTTGAACGAGGAGCACGACATGGCGGAGCCATTCCTGTCATAAAACATTTTCCCGGGCATGGAAACACAAATGTAGACAGTCATTACGGTCTGCCGGTGATTCCTTCTTCTTTAGAAGATTTGCGCAAGCTTGAGCTGGTTCCCTTTCAGGCTGCAATTAATAATGGTGCGAAAATGGTGATGAGTGCACACATCATGTTTCCTGCTCTGGATAAGGAGTACCCCGGTACTTTGTCGAAATCTGTACTTACGAATCTATTGCGGGAACAGATGGGATTTCAAGGGGTTACGATCACAGATGCAATGGAGATGAAAGCCATTGCCGATCATTTTCAGAAACAGCGACCGGCAGTTCTCGCTTTGCTCGCCGGTATTGATATTATTCTGACAACTAGCTGGGGTGAGTTCCCTGCAAAAGTTCTGAAAGAACTGCAAGAGGCAGATGCGAAAGGTGAATTTTTGATTGGTGAGCGGGACCTTGTAAAAGAGGCCGTTTACCGCCAGATTCGATTGAAGCTTGAATTTGGCCTTCTCTCATCAGAATGGACACAGAATGCTGACTTGATCGAACGCGAAACCGAAGAGTACAATTTTCGCGAAAAGGCTGCCCGCCAGTTAAAAGAGAAGTATCCCGATCTCAATAAAACAATTTCACTCGCGGCAATTCGCAGTTTGCAGCCGGTCGATGAATTCAAGCTCGAACAAAACTGCAAGGCTGAGGTGTTTTCATCTATTCTAAAAAGTAAAATAAAAAGCAGTGGCAAGAATAAAACCTGTCTGCTGGTCGAGGCTGGTTCGGCAGGTGCGCTTCGCTCTGTCAATGCAAGAGCTTTGCAGAATCCCACTCAGAAATTCTATGTTTTGTTTTGGGGCAACCCGTTTGAGTATAAGCCCAATGCACCGAATCTGCAAATTATTTATTCATTCTCGCCCACTGCTGCCTCACGCATGGCTCTGGCAGAGACCTTGGAACCTGCACAATATGAAAAATTGCGTACAGTTGATCTTATTCTTCCGCAGATGAATTCAAATCATCAAAAGCAGAAGGTGCTCCCGTCTGAGGAAGATATCCGGCAATTTCGCGATAGAATGCCGTAGTAAAGTTTCTTTGGGCCAACACCCGTTTGTAAAAGTTTTCTGTTATCGTTGGGTTCGATAGCGCCAGGTTTTGCTTTTCATTGGGATCTACTTGCAGGTTAAACAGTTCTTCACGTTTGTCTTTGAGGCGTACAATATATTTATAAGGCCCGTCGACTGCCCCGAGAAAATCGATATCCCAGTGAGCGTGCAGAAATACGGTGCGCCCCTCTGATTTACGGTTGAATACCGAAGCCCCCTGGGTATGGGGCGGAGGGCTCTCTCCCACCAGATCATAGATCGTCGGCGCAATATCGAGATGGCTGGTCAGATTTTCGACCTCGCCTGGTTGAACAATACCGGGGGCATAGATCAGCATGGGAACATGCACATTTTCTTCATAGAGAAAATGGGGATGATTATAATTTCCCCGGTGTTCATAGAATGCCTCACCATGATCGCCAACCAGAATAAAAATGACTTCGCCCGGTGCAGATTTTTTTTCGAAGGCATTGATGATCTCTCCCATTGCCCGGTCAGAAAAATTCAGAGAATTCAAATAATCACGAAAGGCGCGTGATTTTTCAGGATCAGGAAACTCTGGCATTGGTTTGGTTTTGTAGTTATCCCTGGTAATTTGAATCTTTTCATTAGCCTGCAGAAAGTTAGTATAATCGAGACCTGCATTATAAGGATGATGAGGGTTAAATGAATACATGCTCAAAAAAAACGGATTTTTCTGTATGAATTTGAGAGCAGGTTCGATCATCGCGCGTTCATCAGCAGCTCCCCAGGGTCCCAGCCCTTCGGTATATTTCCCTTTTTTTATTTTTCTGCTGTCGAGCACCATATTCAGTTTTCGGCTCGCCATAAACCGTTGCTGGTTTGCATACTCAAGGGTACCTGCCATGATATACCCGGTCTGGTAGCCTGCCGATGAGAGAACCTCTGAAAGGCAGGGAATTTTGAGATCAGGAATTTCCAGGGGCATCCATCGCCCATCGGGCAGGGGATAAGCAGAACAATAGGCAGCATGGAATGCATTTATACTGAGCGGAAAGTTCGCATAATGTCTTTTGAAATAAAGACCTTTCTTTTTCAGGGAATTCCAGACCGGGGTAATTTCTTTGCCGTTTATTGTGGCATCGATATACTTTTCAGGGGTAGATTCGAAAAAATAGAGTACGATATTATACTTTTTTCGTACTGGTCTGGGTATCCAGCGGGCTGCCTGGTTTTGAAATACCGATCGGTCTGTATATTCGACACTCTCTGGCAGTTCCTGATCGAGGTTTCTTTGCATAAGACCGGGGTCTTGTACAAGCGGATGTCGTAGAATTTGCCCCAGTGAGTGATCTGCATCTATGCGAATCTGTTCGAGTCGTGCATCTATAGATTTCATTTTCAACAGTATAAATATCGCAAACGTCAGACCGGGCACAACCAAAGAAAAATGATTCTTTTTGCGGGAATGTAGCAGTAGCCAGTAGAACAGAACTGCAACTGCGATTTGCAGCAAAGCCAAAAGAAGAGAATCTGCATTGAATTCAGCAAAAGCCGAAGTCGTCAGTTCAGGCCAGGTTGTCGCAATATCCGCTCGAATACTTGAGAGGCGAAAAGGGGTCTGGTAAAGCTTGAAAAATTCCGAGGCAACCAGATGTATGGTCATCATGATCAGAGTGATTATGAGAAAAAAGACCAGGTTCGAGTCTCTTTTGATGAAGCGTGAAATCAAGAGAAAAATCCCGAATATCAGCAGAGACAGTAGTAACAACATGGGTGTATCGACGATCACAATACCGGCTAAATAGTTGTGTAAGCCGATTTCATCTTTGGGCCCGCTCTGATTTAACAGTTTCCAGAATACTATACGGTATGTGAGACTCAAAGAATAGAGCAGTGAAAAATAGACAGAAAAAATCTGAATGAGACCGGCTTTCGGCATTGAAACTAGCGAGTAATGTCGGTTACACGAGCATAGACGCCAAATTCAAAGCTCTCAATTCTACGCACAGACTGATTGTAAAAGCCTGCGGCTACCGCAGAATTCAGAGAGACATCTTCTGGAAAGGTAACAATGCGCAGCGTATCTGTTTGTGAAGCAAACATATTCTGCAGAGAAATAATGGACGACAACGGTAAAGATTTTTTAAGATCCCGATCTTCAGATGCCATCAGTGCGGCCTTGTCTTTTCGATCGAGTCTTAAGAAATTTGCCAGACGTTGCTCTTTTGCAATAAATACAAAAGGGGCATTATAAAAATCATCGCCAAGGGTAAAGATACTGGTATGCAATTCGCCGGTTTTGATGCTCAGTCGAGCCAGATTGAATGAGTACACCTTTTCAAACGTTTCCTGTATCTCTTGTATCTTTTTGCCTTTAATGAACACCAGAATATCGGCCGATGACTCGAATAACTCTGTGAAAACAGGTTGGGTTAGTGATTTATAAAAAACTACATTCGGGTACTGGGCCTGCGCTGTACGCGCTTCATTGGCCAACTGGTTTTGCAAACCCGGCAGTTGTGCTGAGTCTCTGACGGTTAAAGCATAAATCGAGATAAAATCACTTTCAGCTTGGGAAAAATCGAATTGAGTATCAGAACGGCCAGTGCAGGCAGTCATCAAAGATGAGACAATGACGATCGTAAGAAACTTAGCCCACATTGGTCTGAATACGTAATCCAGATGGTTTTTCAAGAAGAATTTCTTATACATGATACCTCGATGCAAATAACTCTAAGGGTGGGTTTTTCTGTTGTAACGGTACATCTGACATGTATTGTTTTGCCAGATCTAAAACAGGTTGGCAGTATCGGCCAATAGGCCGGCAATATCGGCCAATAGGCCGGCAATATCGGCCAATAGGCCGGCAATGACGGCCAACCCGCTTAGATTTGGTTCGGCAGCGCATCTTGTTGACAACCGCCTACAGTGCGCTGTCCTGTTCCTCTTTGTTCATGCGTTCTGCAAGAGAGAGCAGGGCGTCTTGCATACGGTTCTGGATGTCTTCACTCGGCACAAAATTCATGAATCGGTCGTGATTCCTGACAATTTTTGTCCAGTAAGACGGAACCCCTCGGCCTTGCAAGGCAGCAAATGGGCCGGCATTGTAGGCAAGAGAAGCCATCCGCACATCTTTCATTGTTCTCAGCAGATAGTTGAAAAATTCAACCCCGAGTCGCAAGTTATTGTCTGTAACCAGAATCTGAAACTCATTCATACCGGGCTCTTTGGCCACCAATCTGGCTGTTGCAGGCATTAGCTGCATATAGCCGAGGGCACCAACCCTGGAACGGGCAGTACGGGTAAATTCTGACTCAGTTTCAATGATTCCCAGTAGAAGACCGGTTCTGTCCATATCTTCGCACAGCTCATCATCGGGTCGACATTGGAGTTTCGCGGCTTCGCGGATGACCGCCTGCTGTAAAATCTGGGCATCTATCATATTGATATTTGGTTTTCTCTCGAGAATGTAGGCTAAAATACGTTCTTTTTGAGCTCGTTCCCTTTTCTGGGACGCTTCTTGCATCAGGATGATACTGCATCCGGCTAAAGCGATAGTTATTAAGAAAATGCTACGGTTAATGATCGATTTTTTAGTCTGGGCTTTAATCGCTGCAGACTTTGTGGTTGGTTGAATAGCGGCGGTTCTGTTTTTCTGTGTTTTCATGGTTGACCTCCGTTGTGCATTGCACAAAGGATAGAAATTGTGCATTGCACAACCCGTCAAGCAGAAAAGCTTTTTAAGATCGAGGTATGATCGATCAAAAACACAATGAACGGGATTATTCTAGAAACAGATTCCTGTTTTTTGAGGGGTTAATCCCAGATTGACTGATAAAGTTCGAATGGGTTGCGTTCTTCACTGCGGTCAGCGAGAACAATCGGTAGATTGAGAGTCAGCTGGGTGAGTCCGGGTTCTTCACGAAACCAGGTCGTCAATTTAAAGCCGACAAATTTCATCGAATAGCGTTTAAGATTATTGGGATCTCGGCTTTGCAGGTGAACAGGAATCTTTGATTCCAGTCGTCCCCAGCCTTTGAAGTCCAGTTTGCCCATTTCCAGCTCATAGTTTTTTCCATCAGGCAAAAGAAAAACTGCAGATAAAGTGTGTTTCTTGCCTACTCCCTTGATCCAGACTGAAATTGCCTTACAATGGCCAGGTAGAAAAACCGGGTCTATGGGGCCCAACAGCATGCTTTCATGTCCCGGGTGAGAAATAAACAAACTGGCCACCAGACTTTTCTCCTGATCGGCCAGGTCTGCTCGTAAGAAATTACTGGCAGATTGTATGGCATAGTCTGCATCCTGGCGATACATCGCATTGGTTTCCATACCGGTCACCGATTTTGGGTCGGGTAGACTGGGTTTCATATCTGCCAGAACGGTACGACCCTGCATGGCATGATCGCTGAGAATGCGCCACCGCACATCGTTATTGAAATCAGAAATTAGAAAAAAATCATAGGGTTTAGCAGGTTTGATTCCTGCCCAGCTGGGAATGGCTCGCTCTGCCAGAACTGTTTGAGCTGAAAGAATCGTGACTATCAAAGACCAGATACATCGCGATGATAATGACATGGGCGGTTCTAATCTAATATATCGGCATTTTGAGAGATTTCTTTACATAGTATTCCCGAAACAGAATATCAATTCCATACACGATTGAGAGAGCGACCGCAAAATCCGTATTCCTGAAAACCAAGAAAAGCCCAACAACGCCCAATGAAAAAGAAAAAAACTGCTCCTAAAAAAGAAACTGTAAAAGAATCTGATCTGTACCCTTGTGTGGCAGAATACTTTACACGAATGGGATTTACGGTCAAAGGTGAGGTCAAAGGTTGTGATGTTGTTGCAATAAAAGACGAGCAGATGACGATCATTGAGCTGAAAAAAGTATTCAATGTCAAATTGCTCTACCAGTGCACACGACGGCTGGCGCTCACCGATCTTGTCTATGCTGCGACCTTGATTCCCAAAAAATCGGCAAGTGTCTCACAATGGACCTTAATGCGCAGCCTTTGTCGCCGTCTGCACATCGGTCTACTGCTGGTAGATCTCGATAGTAAGAAAGTAAAGCTGGTATGTGAACCGGGTGATTTTGCCGGCCGAAAAAACCCCCGTTCGGGATTGAAAGTAGTGAAAGAGTTTGCCGGGCGAAAAGTGGCCGTAAACGACGGTGGTACGACCGGCGTAAAATTAGAAACCGCTTATCTGGAAACTTCAATTCAAATTGCAGTACTGCTTTCCCAAAATCCCAGATCGAGCGCAGGTCAACTGGTTAAACTGGGCAGTGATGCAGTAAAGACCTCTCGAATCTTACAGAATAATTATTATCATTGGTTTGAGAAAATTGAACGCGGCAAGTACTCTCTGAAAAAGGGACAGGCATTGAAAATTCAAAAGCTATATCCAAAAATCTGGGAATTTTATTTCCGACAGACAAAGCTCGACACAAAGGAATGAACCATTGAATTTTTTTTCTAAACGAGCGTTGAAGCAAATTTTTCCCACTTATGATGAAGTTGTATTCCAGCTGGTAATTCTCATTTCAGCCTTTAGTTTCATCTCTATTTTCCCGCAGCTGCCGGGTCTGGCAGGCCAAAACGGAATTCTGCAGAATTTGCAGCAAATCTCCGGAGTAACTCACACTGGCCTGCTCGCAGGGAATGATCTGGCATTGCAACTGACGGCAATCGGCGGATGTATATCCTCATTGTTCATTCTCTGCAGGGTTCGGCATTTCAGTATACTTTTTCTGCACTGGCTGGCCTGGTGGGCATTGATTTCCAGTGGTGGTATATTCACGGTCTATATTTGGGATATTTTCCTGAGTGAGGTACTTTTCATTTTGATTTTTTCGGGGGCGGCCAGGTTTTCTGTTTCAAAACCGGGATTCTCAGTCTTTTCTACAGTCTTGCTCGAAGTGTTATTGTTCAGGCTAATGCTGGGCATGGGTCTGGTTAAATTTCTGCAGGGAAGTGACCACTGGCTGTCTTTGAAAGCAATGCTTTATTTTTATCCCAACCAGCCGATGCCGGCATGGCCGGGCTGGTGGCTTTGGCAACTACCCGAGATTTTTCACAGTGCATCTGTTTTGTTCCTCTTTTTCTGTGAGATCATTGCCCCTTTTCTGATGTTTACCAGCGCTGGCGGCCGGGTCGTTGCAGGGTCAGCGTTTGTTATACTGCAAGTATTTATTTTTCTGAGCGGAAATTATGGAATCTTCAATCTGCTGACGATTGCTGTGTCGATGCTGTTGTTCGATAAGAATCGCAACAAACAGTTTTCCAGCTTCTGGCACAGCATCATTTTTGATTTTGCAAACTCTATGCAAAAAATAAGAGCGAAACTTTCATTTGCTTCATTTTTGAATAAAAAAAATATTTCAGCTCTCTGGTTTGTAAGAATTATTTTTCTAATTTTTCTCTCGGGAAATATCAGTTATTACACATTCCAGCTTCTGCGTTCGAAACCATATGGCGGTTATATTCATGAATCCAGTTATGTCTTTCTCCCGGTTGCTCAACAAACCATTCCCGATTGGTTGTCTATTTTGTTGAAGCCGGCTGCTTATTTTTTCATTGTCAACCCTTATGCACTGTTTGGCAATATACCGGAATACAGAATGGAGCTTCGATTATGGGCCAGCCAGGATAACCAAACCTGGTATCCCTATCAGTTCAAGGCCAGGCCATCTGCCCAGGAAAAGGCACCCATCTGGTACGCGCCTTTTTTTTACCGGCTCGATCATGCGTTTTACTATGAATCATTTAGAATTCGAGCACCACTGCTGCATGCCCGGCAAAGTTATTTCCTGGGTGTAAACTGGCTGCCGGGGCTTTTAGGTGCACTGATGTTTAATTCCACATTACAGAATCAAAAGAACTCGACAACAGTCTCAAATCTCTTTGCGCATGATCCGTTTGCAGAACAGCTACCCCCCCGATACTTCAAGCTCGAATACAAATTTTATGAATTTTGTACAATTGAAGAATTCAGGCAGTCTGGTTGTTACTGGAAAATAACCTCTGCACGCAAGGGAAGATTTTTTGAAAAAGTGCTCACCAAAGAGAATCTTGCTGAGTATCCTTAGCGGTTCTCTTGACCGGTTTTTTTTTGTATCGATAGTCTGGGTTGCATCAGCCCGAGAATTTTAATTGTCAAATTAGCAGCATTATTCACTGCCAACAATGCCACGTTTGCCTGCTGCGCTTAAATTCCCAACTACTTTGTTTTTAATATTTCTGTTTGCCGTCTTTTTGAGCAGCTGTCGACAGAAAGATGAGCAACCCAGTGCGATGCAGATACAGCTTGCACAGCAGATGAAAAGTTTTTTTACAGTGCCGGCCAGTGACTCTCAGAAACTACAGGGTATCTGGCAGGCTGAACATGAGACAATAGTAAATGCAATCGAACAGAAGTACTTGAAAAGTTATTCTGCCCAGCCTGACGAAGCCTCCCGCGAAGTTTTACGCGATCGGCTCAAAACAATCGAAATATACTTACGAATAGAAAACCAGAATGTACAGATGCTCACATTCTCGGGCGAGGGTAATCTGGGCAATAATACTGGCAAGATTACAGGCCAGAGTAAGAACAGCGCAAAGCTGACCTTAACGGGCAAAAACAATTCTCAAACTTCGGTCGAGTTGAAGTTTGAATCGAACAACGCCAACCGTTTTAAATATCTCGAAGACGGCACTGAAATGACGTTTTTGCGAGAGACCAGGAGCGCAGAGCAGATTTCATCGTCTATTCTACAAAAACTCAAGAACGCCGGTTCTTTGCCTGAATATTGATGGTATTTTTTCTTAAACCGATTCGGTACCTGATTCACGTTCAAGAGCGCCGGCGGTACAGTTTCAAGATTCTGTTTTTTTTCGCCATTTTTGTCGGTTTAGGGCGCGCCTTACAGGAAATGCTGTTTTTCAAAGTGCCGCTCAAAAATTCTGAGATACTGACTTTTATTCCTTTCTATCTGAGTCTTGGCTATCTGTTGACGTTGATACTTTCGCTCAGTGGCTCTCTACCGTGGCGCAAGGTAAACCTTGCGGTCGTGATTGGTATCTTCCTGGGTCTTTTTCCCCCTGTGCTTGATTTGCTTCTCAGTGAAAGAAGCAGTGTTTTCTATGGATACTATTTTCTTTGGAATTTGAATCAATTGCCCTGGCTGGGATATAAACCAGAATTGAATTTTCCTCTTGGTGAAGCAATAACGATCTGGGCAAGCATTGCCTTCTGCGGAATTTATATTGCGATCAAGACCGGGAGTCTCTGGCGCACATTGCTTTCATTGATACTGGCATATTCGGTCTTCATTTTTGCAGGTAGTTTACTGCCTATGCTGGTTTTTCGAATCAAATATGGTCTGTTAGAATCTATGCAATCATCCGGCAGAATTGATTCAGTGATGATGCGCCCTGTGATATATTATCTGGCGGTCGCCCAGATGATGGTCATGTTTGTCTGTTATCTCACGTTAAATATTTCACTGCTGAAACATATTCTCAAGCGTTTGCCGCATACTTTTCCGTTTATCGCTATCTGTGCATTGGGAGGCAGCTATGCCAATGCAGAACTCATTGATATAGTTTTGATCTGCTTTGCCGTCATGCTTGCCGGGCTCGGTACCCTCGTACAGAATGACTGGTTTGATCGACACGAAGACTCTCGTATTTCTGTGGTGAGCGCAGAAGATGTTTTTGCTTTCAACAGTATATTTTTTCTAATTATAGTATTTCTTTTCATGCTTAATATTCGAGCCGTGATTCCTTTATTGCTTGCTTATGCCACGTCGTTTCTTTACAATTACCCCTTTTATCGTGCTCGCAATTCTTTTCCCGGAAATTTGAAAATTGAGGGAATCTGGGGTGGCAGTGTATTTGTCTCTGGCCTGCTCTTGATGAAAATTCAAGATATCACAGATGGCCAGTTGCTGGCCGCATTTCTGGTTTTTGGCGGCTGGTCACTGGTAGCGGCAATTAAAGACGCCAAAGATGTTCAAACAGATTCTAAAAATAATGTCAAAACACTGTATACGATTTTCATGAGCAGAGCAGTTCCATTTCAAAAAATACACTTCTTTGTGCGGATCGCTGTTGTTATTGCATTTCTGATTCCCCCGATTATTTTGCTTCTTTCAACACCGATCTGGTATGCTGCGATAGCATTTCTGCTGGGTCCTCTCAGTATTTTCTTTATTACCCGTAAAGCCGACACAAATGCATTTCTGGGTCTGTTGAGTTCTTCTGCCCTGTTTATTCTGTACTTCGTACTTCTCGCCCAACTGGATATATTCAGAATTTAGTTTTTCACATTTCAGAAAAAGTACAATAGCTTTACAGGCCGAATCAATTTGCATCATCGGGCCATGCGTTTAACAATTCTTTCAGTTGTCACAGTTTCAATTGCCGCAGCGCTGCTGTTCCTAGGCGGTAACCTGTTCAGTAAGGTAGAAGTCGATGTTTCTTACACTGGCGATGAATCAGGATATATTCCCATTATAACCTACCACCGGTTTGGTAGCAAAGACAGTGAGTTCACCCGCACCCTGACCGGTCTCGAACATGACCTCACGACAATGCATAAAAGAGGTTTTCATTTTATAACAATGAAACAGTTTCTAAGCGGCAGGCTTAATGTTCCGGCCGGTAAAATACCCATTATGATCACTCTTGATGATTCTGCAGACAGCCAGTTTACAATGAATGCTGACGGCAGTATTGCCTCTGACTGTGCAATGTATGTTTTTGAGAAGTTTAGAAAAAATCATCCGCATTTTACAGCTACATTTTTTGTTCTTCCAGGGGCAACCAAGCCGAATAATCTTTTTGCTCAGCCGAAATTGAATTCTCAAAAACTGGAATATCTTATTAAAAACGGCTATGATGTGGAGTCCCATACTTTATGGCATGCGAACATGAAAAAATATCGGGACAAAATTGAAGAGCAACTTGGCGGAGCCCAGAGTTTATTGAAAAAATATCTGCCGGGACATACCTTTCGAGCGTTGGCCATGCCATACGGAGTATATCCGCCGAATGACGATATTCCCCGTTTGCATTCTGGATCATATAAAAACGAGAAATATTATCACCAGATGGTCTTTGACTACACAAATAAACTGAGTCTGTCTGTTTATGACAAAGACTTCAATAAAAGCAGGGTACACCGTCTGCACGGATTTGCCGGGGTCTTTGATCGGCTGTTTAAAAATGAGCAGAAAAACCGCGCGCAATTTTTCATCAGTGACGGAAGTCCTGATGTAGTTACTGTACCCAAAGCAAAAGCCGGCAAGGTGAAAATACCAAAAGGAATGAAACTGGTAACTTACTAGTTCTTCATAAGTTAATCGGGTATTGCAATGACTACTTTACCCATATGTTTCTGGGATTGCAGATATAGAAACGCCTCTTTGTGTTCTTCAAAAGGAAATACCCGGTCAACCAGCGGGGTAAGTTTGTTCATTTCAATGGCATCGTTCATGTTTTCGAATGCTCTTCTGCTGCCGACCAGGATTCCCTGAATGCGTACATTCTGCATTAAAACGGGCAACAGGTTCAATTCAGGCGCCCGCCCGGCTAAAATACCGATTAAAGAAATGGTTCCATCGACCCGCACAGAACGAATGGATTGTTCGAGAGTACCGGCACCTCCCACTTCAATAACATAGTCGACGCCGACATTTCCTGTCAGCTTGCGAACCTCTTTACCCCAGTCTTTTTTTTCGTTGTAGTTGATAATGTGATCTGCTCCGAGTTTCTGCATCATCTGCAATTTTTCTGAGGAGCTTGATGTTATAATGGTTTTTGCGCCGGCCAGCTTTGCAAATTGCAGGGCAAAAACAGAAACCCCGCCGGTACCAAGAATGAGAACACTCTGGCCGGCCTGCAGATTACCGTACTCGAACAATGCACTCCACGCTGTCAAGGCAGCACAGGGCAGGGTGGCCGCTTCATTGAAAGACAGATGAGCCGGGATTTTTACAGCACTGTACTCGGGCACACAGATATTCTGTCTTAAGGTGCCGTCTAATGGTCCCCCCAGGGTTGAACGAATTTCATTCAGGGTGGGAGAACCAGCCTGCCAGGTTTGAGCGAACACCGGCATGACCCGGTCACCGATTCTAAATCGAGAAACTGCAGACCCGACTGCGGTCACTGTTCCTGCCCCGTCTGAGCAGGGCACTAACGGTAATTTTTGCCGAGGATTGTACTCACCCTTTACCATCAGCAGGTCCCGGTAGTTCAAAGAGGCTGCAGACAGTTTAATTTGTATCTCATGTGGCAGAACGTTGTCAGACTCCTGTTCCTGAATTTCAAGGTTTTCTATTCCGAAATTTCCGTTTATAACAATTTTTTTCATGCAGTAAGATTTACAGTAAGCAGTGCACCGTCAACCTGTATCATTTTGAAAAATCCTTGACGCGAGTGTAAACGGGACAATGAATGTAAAATGAATCGGAAAAAATTTAAGATTTCACTATTGATATTTGTAACTGTTTTGCCGGTTCTTTTTCTGATCATCGTCTGGTTCTTTTCTTCTAAAATAATTAACCCTGAAGTTCGCACGCTTGAAGAAGACCGGCAAAAACTGGGCTTTAAATCTTATTCTGATTTCGGTTACGATAAACCGGAAGAAATTGAAATAGTTTCGGGAGATCTTACTTTGCGAGGCTGGTTTTTCAAATCTGGCAAGCAAAATTCAAATTGCGCCGTGATTGCCCATCATGGCTTTACTTCAACCCGAATGGGAG
>JAGRNJ010000041.1:18641-24833 GCA_020440825.1 Leptospiraceae bacterium
CTGGTTTTTCAAATCTGGCAAGCAAAATTCAAATTGCGCTGTGATTGCCCATCATGGCTTTACTTCAACCCGAATGGGCGGGCTCATCTATGGTTCACTTTTTTATCCTGCATGTTCGATATTGGTGTATGATGCCAGAGCACATGGTGAAAGTGACGGTAATTTCATAACGTATGGCTATTATGAAAAACAAGACTTAAAAAATGTCTTTGAGTGGCTCAAAAAGAAAACTGATTTACCCGCCTCGGCAATGATTCTTATCGGTGAGTCAATGGGTGCTGCAGTGATTTTACAGGCAGCGGGAGATTTAAATCCCGGCCTTATCATTGCAGATTCCAGCTACTCTGATTTAACAAGAATCGTAGAAGAGAGGGCAGATATTTTATACGGATGGTTAGCCTCGGTATTTTTAGATTCGGCAATAATGATCTCAGAGTCACGGGCCGGCTTTGATTTTTCCCGGGTTTCACCTCTCGTTTCTGTCGAAGGTTTAAAATCAAAAGTGATTCTTATTCACTCTGCCGACGATCATTATACATCGCCCTTGCACTCCCGGGATATTTTTCTGGCAATACCCCATGATCAAAAGATGGTTTTTTTCAGTGACTGGGGAGCAAAGCATGCACGTTCCCTGCACTCTAATGAACCCCGCTATAGAGCGGCAATAAAAAGTGCAATGACAAAGCTGAATTTTTCTTGGCCTTAGAGTTATTAATGGTTATATTAAGCCCATAGGATAATATATGGAAAATACGATAACCGTGGCCCCTCTGGTTGATGTTCAAAGTAGCGCAGATCACAGAAAAATCAATATAGACAAAGTTGGTGTTAAAGGGGTTAGACACCCGGTAAAAATTCGCGATCGCAGTGGTGAAGACCAGGCCTCGGTAGCAGAATTCAATATGTATGTCTATCTGCCGCATAATTTTAAAGGTACTCATATGTCCCGCTTTTTAGAAATTCTGGAAAGTCAGGAAAAATATATTTCTGTAAAGTCATTTAAAGATATGCTGCCGGCGATGTCAAAGCACCTTGAATCAGACGCAGGCGTTATAGAAATGACATTTCCCTATTTTGTTGAAAAGAGTGCACCGATTTCTGGCGTAAAAAGTCTTATGGATTATCAGATTGACTTCATTGGGCACATCAAAAATGGAATCTCAGATATTACCCTCAAAGTAACAGTACCTGTTACATCATTGTGCCCCTGCTCAAAAAAGATTTCTGATTACGGTGCGCATAACCAGCGTTCACATATTACCATTACTGCGACAACCAGTGATACAGACGAAATACTCTGGATTGAAGATTTGATCGATGTCGCTGAGAAATCAGCAAGTTGCGAATTATATGGCCTTCTAAAACGGCCAGATGAAAAGTATGTAACAGAGCGCGCGTACGATAACCCCAAATTTGTAGAAGACATTGTGCGTGACGTCGCACATGCCTTGAATCAAGATTCAAGAATTTCACGTTATACGGTAGAGGCAGAAAATTTTGAATCTATTCACAATCACAGTGCCTATGCACTGGTGACCAGTGAAATGAATCCTGAATTGTAATTGCCTGGTCGCAGCTTTGAAAGTTTTTTCAGAGCTGAGTTATGTTTAGTGCTTTTCGCTAAATTGGCTACCCGGATCGGCCCTTTCCATGGGCCGTATTGGTCTTTCTCTATTCGCGTGCGGCAAGCATTTTCATTTTTCGAATCATTCCTGTGAAGCCATTTGCTCTGGTTGGTGAAAGATGCTTGCCTAAACCGATCTGGTTTATAAAATCAAGATTTGCTGTAACAACAGAATTCTGAGGTTGCCCAGAAAGAACCCGGGTAAGCAATGCAATAAGCCCTTTGGTGATGGATGCATCACTGTCGGCATGAAAAAAGATTTTCCCGTCCTGTATTTCTGCAACAAGCCATACCCGGGATTGGCAGCCGGGAACCAGATTCTGTTCTGTTTTATCGCTTTCGGGAAGAGGGGGCAGGGCCTCACCCATTTCAATGATATGAGAATATTTGTCTGCCCAATCGTCGAAAAACTCAAATTCTTCAATAATTTCACGTTCAATATCTTCGATTTTCTTGATCTGATCAGTCATATTACGAATATGCGTGAATTGCTGCTAAATGTCAATTTTTAGCTGCTGAATTGCTGATTTTTTCGCGAATGTTGCGAACCCCGGGATGATCTTCATCGACAGTTTCGGCAATACCGATCAGATACTGCGCCCGCTCATGGTTTCCCAGCGAGTAATACAGTGCCGACAGATGAACCAGATTTTTAAGATTATCGGGTTCGCGCAGACGTAAACGTTCGGATGGCTCTATTGCTTCTTTCATTCTTCTGAGCCGGGCATAACAGCGTGAAATTCGGTATAGGACTTCTCCGTTTGTGGGTTGTAATGCCAGTTGAGCATCCAGTAAAACCAGGGCCTCTGCATATTTTTTTTGCTGGTATCGAACAATTGACTGTTCGTTTAAAACAGAAATCAGTTTATCACTTTCGACTGCCAGCCGCGAAAGTTGCCAGCCTTGCCACATGCGAGAAAACTCTGTCAGGTTGTCTTTCACGATCTCTTTGATCATCAAGTTAAGGTCTTCTCGTTCGTCATCTGAAAGGTGCGCATCCTGCTCATTTTCACGGTAAGAGATGCGAATCATTGAAAAATCATCGGTAATTTCACCGCGCTGGGCTATATTGCTGGCAATGAGATCCAGGTCAGATTTTGCTTTTTCGACTTCATTCAGGAATAATGTTTCATCTTCATTGATGATGCGTTCGCCTTTCAGCATTCCGATGGATATATCGTCTCGACCGTCTGAACCCATTACCAGTACATCGCCGGTCTTCATTTGAAAAGACTGTACATAGAGTTTGTTCTCAAGGCCCATTGTGCCAATTTTTCGAAAAACAACCTGATTTTCAATAAAGGCAGCTTTGCCGTCCCGGTATAGAACGGTGAGCGGGTGTTCTGCATTGATATACCAGACTGCCCCGGTAATATCATCGATCACTCCCATGAAAACTGAAATCAGCATGGAACCGTCAAACCCTTCGAAGACTCTCTGCAATTCAACAAATGCATTCTTTAACCATCGTTCAGGTGCATAATTCTGTTCATTGCTCGACAGTCTGGTACGTTCAAGAATGGTCTGCACGATTGCCCCGGTTACCAGTGCCCCACCGGCTCCCTGCAGAGATTTCCCCATGGCATCTGAGTTTACAAAGAATGTGCAGTTTCTATTTTGCAGTTTTATGCTTTGGGCAATGTTTATGTCTCCGCCTATTTCTCTTGACCATTGTCTGAATCTAAATTTCTTTTTCTGATTGCTGTAAAAATGAATCTTAACAAGTTCGCTCTTTGCATTGTTTTGAGAAAGCGGATTCAATAAAAGGGAGGTTAAAAAGTAATCACCGTCCTGGTACTCTTTCAGTTTTTGAATTTCAGTTAATGATTTACTCAATTCTTCTGTGCGGGCCTTTACCTTCTTCTCAAGGTTTTCATTGAGTTCTTCAACCTGATTCTGCACTGTCATAAAGCGATTTGCAAGTACGCCTGCGATACCGAGAATAAAGATCAGAAAAGTGTACTGGCCTATTCTTTCTATCTCAAGAATATTGAGCGCAATCAGCAGGTCGGTTATGGCCCCGCCCAATAGAATAAAAATGCCGAGAATGAGGTACAATGCGTCGATATTTTTCTTCAGGGCCTGTCTCACGATAAAGACGATTATGTATATTGCAACAATTGGTAAGCTGTATTGCCATGCCTTCAGAAAAAATTGCATGTACTTGTATGGCGTTAAGATTGCACCGAGTATGTTCAACGCAGAGAAACCTGCCAGTATCTTTGCCGAGAGAGAAATTTTCCTGGTAAAGTATTTTTGCAGAAATAAAACCAGCAGCAGTGGCAAGTTGAAAACCGTAGCGTATTCGAGTTTGGTGCGAAATAGCTGCGCATCGCCGAACACCAGATCGCGGCTGCCCGTATAGAAAAACCAGTAAATAGAAACCAGAACTGTGAACAGGCCAAAATACAGGTTATGAGAATCTTTAGTACGGCGGATGAATAACAGTAAATGATATAAACCGACAGCAAGATAAACCGAAAGAAGAACAAACTGCAGCAGTTCATTGCTGTAATATTTCGCATATACCTGGTCTGCAGGGCCAATATACATATCTGCCCCTGAAATATGCAATGGGTAGTCATCGGGGGTAAACATCTCGATACTCAGGACATTATTTTCTTTTTGCAGAAAATTTGCCGGCAGGTTTTTCAGGTAGTATCGATATAATCCGGGTTTGTAAGGTTCCCGACTGCCAATCTGGCCAATGGTATGCCCATTGATCTTCATGGTAGAAACATTTGAAACCATGGGCGTCCAGACTGTAATGGGAAGATTCGCAGCAATCGCTGCTTCAATTTCAGGGGGCAGTGGCCGTGAAATCTCAACTGTTCCGTGAAAATTCTGATAACCCGGTATGGCGCTCAGGCGCAATGGCAGTTTTTGTTCTTCGAGCTGTGGTGCACAATCTTCTGTTTTGCTTTGATTATTCTCACACTGTGTAGAGATTACGTCAATGGGAACTAAGCGCCATCCCAGATTTATATTCTGGATATCTGTAGTCGGTCGCCCACAAGAGAAAAGAAAAACCAGCAAGATGGGCAGGCAATGCTGCAATCTCATGACACAGTTTCTTCGCGATCTCCCGCCTGGCCAATTTTATCGAGCATTTTCAAAAGAGATGCATCTTCGGGTTCAGTTTTAAGACCCATTTCAACAATTGCTCGAGCCCGACCGCTTTTTTGATCAAGATGGTAGACATCTGCCAGATTTTTGAGATTTCGAATCATATGAGGATCCCGCAATCGCACACGTTCACCAAAGTCAATTGCTTTCTGAAAGTCGCCTATCATTTTGAAGCAGTAAGAAGCAATATAAACCAGATCGGTATCGCCCGGTCGCAGGTACACATAGTCTTCAACAAACCCGGCGGCTTTTTTATAGTTCTTAATCTTCAGGTAGACTTTTACCAGATCTTTGAGAAGTTCAGGATGGTCAGTTTGAATCTCGTATGCACTTTCCAGATATTTAATGGCTTCATCGGTATCTCCCCTTTTCATTGCCTGTCTGCCCATTTGCATGAATTCAAGCATTCGATGATCACGTTCACCTTCCGGTGATTCGAGTATATGTTCACGATAGCCTAATCTTAACAGAGAAAGGTCATCCGTCAGCTCACCACGTTTGTACAGAGATTTTTTAATTTCTGAGAGATCGCCTTCGGCTTCTTCTACAATTTTAAGGAAAAGAGTTTCATCTTCATTGATGAGCCGTGAGCCATCTTCGTTCATTGAAATCAAAATATCATCTCGACCGTCAGAACCGACGAACAAGACATCGCCGGGTTCCAGCTGGAAAGTAGCAACACTCAAAGTTCCTGACAGACCCTGGGTACCTAATTTTCTAAAGGTAAGTTCTTTTTCGATGAAAGATGCGTTTCCGTCACGGTAGAGAACCGTCCAGGGGTGTTCTGCATTGATATAGTACATGAATCCGTTTTCATCATCAATGAGACCAAGCACGAGAGAGATGAGCATGGAACCATCAAAGCTTTCGAAAATTCTATGAAGCTCTGTGAATGAATTTTTTAGCCAGCGTTCGGGAAATTTCTGCTGCTCATCGGAACTAA
Organism: Leptospiraceae bacterium; assembly: GCA_020440825.1. GTDB lineage: Bacteria > Spirochaetota > Leptospiria > Turneriellales > Turneriellaceae > JAGRNJ01. The sequence continues at coordinate 24,335 of JAGRNJ010000041.1, forward strand.
GTTTTACCCGCTCGACAAGAGAAGAAAAAACAGCCCCGAGAACCAGAATACCGCCGGCCCCTTGCATTGATTTTCCCATTGCGTCAGCATTCAGGAATACCGTGTGAGGCCGGCCTCGCAGATTGATCGTGTTCGAAATACAGATATCGCCGCCGATCTCCCGATTCCATTTTCTGAACGAGAAAGTCTTCTTCTGTTTTACCAGGAAATCGATGTGTACTGTTTCGCTTTTCGCATGGTTACCGCCGAGGGGCGTGGTCAGCAGAGAAGTAAGAAAGTAATCACCATCTTGCTGGCTTTTCAGTTCTTGAACTTCTTCGAGAGTTTTCTGTAATTCTGCTGTTCGCTCTTCGACCTTTTCTTCCAAAGTTTCTGCATATTCCTGCAGTTTCTGCTTTGCATCTTTAATAGAGTTCACCATCGAGTTAAAATGGTGGGCCAGATAACCGATTTCGTCTTCTACATGAATTGGTACTTGCACTGTCAGGTCACCTTCATT
>JAGRNJ010000041.1:24932-28265 GCA_020440825.1 Leptospiraceae bacterium
TGCTTCATAAATGAGCCGGTTCTGGATATCGGGAATAATATAAGAAACAAAATGAGTTACCTGCTCTTTATTAGGCGACGACCGATAGTGGCGGGTTCCTGCAGGTCGTGCAGCATCGATAAAGCCCATGATTTCAGTTTTCAGCTCTTTACCCTCTGACTTTGAAGTCTTGAGGTGAGCAATCATTGCATCCCGGAACGGATTAAATGACCCGTAAGATTTATCGAGAAACTTTTCGAGCAGTGTTCGAAAATTAGCATCTTTCATTTTTTTTATTTTGCTGCCCCGAAATTTAACAGTTCTTTTTAAGGAATCAAGGTGGGCCAAGATTTCTTCGTTGCTGACAGTGGGATTATCGTCGTAAAAATTCTGAATTGATTTTTTATAGCCAACAAAACTGGCAGGCACCGCTTCTAGCAGCGTGTTGAACTGGTCCATACGGTCTTCTGCATAGGTAAGGTTGGCAATCTGCTCAATCAGATATGTATTCATCAGCTCATTTTGAATGAGGTGGGTATTCAATACCAGATCTGGATCTTTTTTATAAGCAAACGAGTATTCATTTTTATCGATATTGTAAATTGAAACATACTCCATGTCTTCGGCCTTGATCTGGCTCTCAATGAATCGGCGGGTTTTAAGATTCTGAATCTGGTCATAGGAAACTTCCTGATCGATAAAAAAGAAGTAGTTGATACCCTGCAGAACCAGCAAAAATGTCACCATGCTGATGCCGATTATTTTAATCATGAATGATGTTTTGTCTTTTGTGAGATTGATCCAGACTACAACAATGAGAAAAAAACCTATAACAGTGCCTAGAGCAAAAATCGTCTGAAACAGACCGCGATCAATTGCCCCGTCACGGCTTAAAGTGTTCAGCGCACCGGGGAGAATTGCTGCAGAAACAACCCCGAGCATTACAAATACCATACCTAAACGGGTACCTTTGTCAGCAACGAAGATGCGCCAGATACCTGCACTTACCATCATTACTGTTCCTAACAGAATCATGATGCTGACAATATAGCTCGCATCATCGGCATCAAAGTCCCAGTAATGCCCCTCAAAATGATAGATCGTATTCGAACTCCAGGTAGCATAAAAGAAATAACCCGACATTATGAGAGAGGCGACAGTCCAGACGATGGCAATAATCTTTGCGAATTTAGTTTTTTGGGGAACAGGAAAGTAAAATAAAAAAACTGTTAAAATGATGATCGCCTGAAAGACAAAAAATACAGTCGACCATCGGTGAAATGCAGCAAGTTCAGAGTAGAAAGAACTGGAAACAAAATAGCTGCCGTTAAAGACAGTATAGACTACGAACATTGCCCCGAGAATTCTGGTTGCAGTACTCTTTTTTTTCAGGGAGAACACAAGTAATGCTCCTAAGAAACAAAAGAGGGTAGGTATTACGGCCCCAATGCTGAAAAAGGTCAGATACATGCTGTTAAAAATTTCCATAATTATTGAATCCCGGTTATTAGTTCTTCGATTTTATAAAACTAACTCTATCTTTTTATTCTTGCCGCACACAATCCCTTGTCTGTGTGAGAAATCAATAAAAAAAAACAATTTCTTCGAATATTTTGTGCTGCGCATAATGATTTCAGTAGTACAAAATTTCTAGCTCGACTTTAAACTTGGTAATTTTGTGATCCGATATATAAAACAAGTCTTATGAATAACTTCAGTTCAGAACATCCCCTCGATATCGAGTATGGCAGAATTCTCAAGAATCTGGAAACGGTTGAATTGAATACTGAACTGAGAGCCAGAGGCTTTCAGTCTTATGCTGATGATTCCGGTAGAATTCGTCTTTGGCTGCGAAACAATAAAAATACCTGTTCAAGCTCTACGCAGGATTTTGACGAATCTTTATAAAATTGCCGAGGTATTTCCCTGTCGTAATGATTCTAAAAACATCATTAGTATTGTAGTCTGTGCATCACTGCGGGTTTCAGTCTTGATCTGAATATCCAGTTTGGTCAATTTTGTCAGAATTCGATCGAGCTCTTTTGTCGTAAATCTCAGGTTTACCAGAGTCGCGCGCTTTTTGAAGTAGAAGGCCTGCCCCGAACTCATGCCTGTCTGTTTTGCCATCTCTGCCTCACTTACCCCGGCTCTGCGCCATGCATTGTATCGCCAGACATCGGTAAACAGTCGAATCCAGCTGAATGTGAGTTGTACCCCGTCTGAAAATTTGTGCTGCTGAATCTGGCGCATGCAGGTATCGATATCCCGGTCTGCCAGCGCATCCAGAATTTTGAAGTTAAAATCTCCTTCCAGTTCATAGAGTATTTCTTCAACATCACTCTTATCAATTTTATGCTGGTTCAGACAATAAACAATTACCCGGTCGAGAGCGCGAATGCATGCATTTGCATCAAAGGCACATTTTTCGCACAAAATTTTCATTGTTTCCAGACTGGTTACGAAACTCAGGCTCTCTGCCCGTTCGAGTAAGAAACGGGGCAGATCTTGTTCTTTGAGATCTTCTTCAGGAAAAAACGTCGCAGCTTTTTCGAGAAAATTGAGACTCGATGGTAATTTACCGTCGTCCAGTTGAAATATTGCCCAGATTGAATCTGGCAGGGACTGCAGGTCCCGAACAAAATAAGCTGCGACGGTCGGGTTCTGGTCTATTCGTTTCAGCAGTACATCCGCATGCCGAACAAACACCAGTCTCTGGGGTTGGAATATAGGCGGAGTGCATAAATTGCCATGCAGATATTCTTCTTTAGCATCGAAACCATGCATATGAATGATTTCGGTGTCGGGCTCGGCTTTTTGCAGAAAGCTGACGGTTTGAGCGAGAATATCTTCGGCAGTTGTGGCATTGCGACCCGCAACCAGTACAAAACGCAGTGCACTCTTGCCCGCTTTTAATGCTTTGAGATATTCACCGGCTGACGTGTACTTAGAAGATTCACTCACCGGTTATTGCAAGGTTCTGCCCTGGGTACTGGAGACCTGGGTGTCGATGATACCATACTGTTCTTCATATTTACGAATGTTTTCCTGTAAGGCGAGCATCAAGCGCTTGGCATGTCCCGGAGTTGAGATAATTCTAGAGACAAGTTTACCAAACGGAGCCGGATGCTGTTGAATGAACAAAAAATCGAGTAAAAACTCTTCTTTTGTGTGCCCTATATTGGTAACATTCGAAAAAACCCCTTTCATAACTTCAGGATCAAGATGAATTTCTATTTTTGATTCTGCAGGGGTGGGATTAGAACTCATGGTTCACGTTTTCTGGGCAGAGTGAAACTGCAAAGAACATTTCTGTCGCACTCGCTTATATAATTCGTTAAATAACGAAATAAAAGT
>JAGRNJ010000042.1:0-1571 GCA_020440825.1 Leptospiraceae bacterium
CAGAATTGCTTCAAAAATTACGCGGCGGTAATTCAATGAACATGGCATCACCATAAGACAAAAAACGATAATGCTGGGCAAGTGCATGGTGATAGGCCTGCATGGTGAGTTTTTCACCCAGCATTGCCCCGACCAATAACATTAGACTCGAAGCCGGCATATGAAAATTTGTAATGAGTCCGTCTGTAACTTGAATGGAATCTCCCGGTTTAAGAAACAGTTTTGTCTGACCGGTCAATCCGCGATTATATTTTCCGTTGCTTATTCGAGCAACACTTTCCAGAACCCGCATAGAAGTAGTGCCCACTGCAATAACCCGGTGAAAATCCCGTTTTATTAATCTTTGGGCAAGCGACTCTGGCATTTCATAATACTCTGCATGCAGCTCTCCGGTAGAGAAGTTTTCTTCAGTCAAGGGGGCAAAGGTACCATAGCTGATATGCAGCAATATTCTTTCGATACTGATTTTTTTTTCAATCAACTCTTTTGTCAGTCGTTCTGTAAAATGCAAAGATGCTGTTGACGCCGCGGCACTGCCGGGAATTTGCCCGAAAAAATTCTGATAATCGGTACGGTCTGAAGTTTCCGCTTCCCGCTGAAAATACGGGGGAATCGGCATTTGTCCTATTTGCATGAAAATGGCTTCATTGAGCGGTTGACTTGCTTTTAGAAAGGTATTTGAATGTTCATCCCGATAGAATGTAAACTGTACATTCGCATCAAGCTCTGCATACAGTAAATCTCCTGATTTTAATTTTCTCGATTTGCGAATCAATACCTGCCAATAAGTACCGGGTTTCATTTCATCAAATTCTACTGTTGCATCGGCAATAAATACAGATTCAAATCGATAATCACTGCCTTTTTTCAGAATATAAACTCTCCGCGCTTCAACTTTCGATTCATTGACAATCAGCAGATCTTCACTGTGTAAAATATCAGGCAAATCGTAAAAATGCCGGTCTATAAGACTCTGCTCTTGCGCAGAGACCCAAAGCAGTTTACAATGGTCAGGCGGATTGACCGGATGCAGTGCTATTTTTTCAGTCGGCAAAGGATAATCATACTGTTCATTGAGCATAAAGATAAAATCTGCATCCGAAACTGCTCGAAAATAACAAAAAGACATTATTTACCGGGTACTTATAAAGCAATGTGAAAATTTCTGAACAAAATACTTTCTCGGTATTTAAAAAGACTCGACAATAGACTTTTTAGCGCGGGTTTGTCGAATATGCCGTTCTGGAAACTGGTTACCTTTTGTTTTACACTTCTGGCATTTCTGCATTGCGGCAGTACGCAGAATAAAGAAGAAATCCGTTTCAGTTATCAAAATGTGTATAAAGACCGCTATGAAAACGGAACCGGGGGTATCATACCACTGACTCTAGAGCGCGGTGAATCGTTTGGTGGTACGATCACACAAGATGGCCAATACCTTCTTTTTACAGGTAACAAATACGGAAATTATGATATTTTTATGCGGCCATTGAGTGAAGTGGAATCTGCGCCAATCACCCGGGTAGCAACCAACCAGCGGGAACCGGCAATTTCTCCCGATGGCAAACGAC
>JAGRNJ010000042.1:1670-27294 GCA_020440825.1 Leptospiraceae bacterium
TGGCTTATATTGATGATGAACTGGACCCTGACGGAGACCTCATCGTCATGAGTGTCAATTTGGCAAAAATCTATAAGCAGTATGAAGAAGGCCAGGTCACGGGCAGCCAGAACCGGTTCTTTGGCGGGCCTAAAAATTTGACAAACTCTGAGTCAAACCGCGTACGATCCCGAGAAAGCAATCCGAACTGGTCGCCTGATGGAGAGTACATAGCTTTTTCATCAGATATGGCAGATATCACGGGCAGCCCTTTTGGCCCCGGCATGGCCGCTATGCAGAATATCTGGTTAATGGATCCCGACTCTCCTGAAAAAGCGCGTAAACTGACCACCAAAGGCGGGGTCATGCCTTCATTCTCGCCAGATGGTAAAAAAATAATTTATGTCAGCTATGAGATTCCCTCGGGAAACGGAGATATTTTTGAAATTGATATAGAATCGGGTAAAAAACGTCAGCTGACAGATGGACCTGCACTTGATTTTAACCCAACATATTCATCAGATTACCGCTCGGTTATTTTTACGAGAATTTCCCGGGATACGAATGGCGATGGCAGAATTGACCGTAAAGATGACGGGGCAATTCTCAAGTTTGATCTTGCATCCCTGCAGTCTCAAAATCTTGCCGATGAGCAGATGCTCAATTCTCTGACCTTACCCGGTGAAAATGTCTTTGATACCCGCTATGTGCCATTTGCAGATGGTAGTATAATCTTTGCTTTTGCTGAAGGCCAGGATATCAATGTCGCTTTCGTACCTCAAACCGGTATTATTCCCCGCCAGAAAACGATTCAGGAGCAATTCGAGTTCGTCGAGCAATTTCATCCTTCTGCCATGCAATTGCAAAGCCAGATAAAAAATGAACAGCTATATGAAATGGCCTTGCACCGGGTTTCAGATTTTTTCAAGGACGATGCATTGGCACCATTTTACAGAGCGCGCAGTGATTTGCAGCTTTTAAAATGGCAATTGAAAAATAACCGGCAATCTGCCCAGACAACGATTCTTGAAATCAATAAAAGAATCAAACGCGGTGAAATTTTTTATAATGTCCTCATTGATCTTGAAAAATTTTCCGGTAATTTAAAAGAGCAGTTCCCCGGAGCGCCCCGCTTTAAAGCGGCAAACTCTGTCGATTATCTCGAATCTGCTCTTGAAGAAAAATCCGGGGCAGTTTTTTACCTCTCAAAGGGACGCAGGGCTACCACTGCAGAGTATCTCAAAGAACGAAATCTGACAAGCATTGAACAGCTCTCTGAAAATGAAAAAACAGAACTGGAAAACTCTATACAATATTCCCGGAATCTTGAGCGAAACTATCTGGCAGAACTTAGAAACCTTCTCGCAGCTGAGCTGAACAAGGCAGGCCGGGTGAAGAGATCTTCTGAAATTCTGGCCGAACTGGTACGCAATCATCCTGGTTACTATAAAGCAGCAGACATCCTGATGCAGGCCGGGGTGAATACAATAGATGTTCCCGAAGAGTATTTATTTATTCTATACCCTGATAAGTATCCGTATGAAATTGATTTTATAATCGAGAATGACCGCGATGAGAGACGCAAACGAAGAGAGAAAGAGCAACTTGCCGAACCGGATAGTGAAAATGCAACCTCGCCCACTCGTTCGACCCAGCTAGACTGGCAGACCCAGCTGAAGAATTCCATTCTACCACAACATCGAGAGAAAGTTCTGCGAAACCTGAATGTTTTTTTCTATGATTTGGTGAACAAAAGACAGACTTCAACAGTGAACAACATCCTGACAAAATACCCAGTCACCGATCACCCTGAAATTCACTATGTTGCCGGTATTGCTACCGCACGCGCCTACGCAAATGCGCTGCAAGATGAACTCGCAGAAAGTTCATTGAATTCAACAGCTGCTCTGGTACCGGCAGATTCTTATTGGTCGTATGAAACATTGAAAGTTAAAGCCACAATCGATGAAATAAGGCGCAAACCTGATTCAGCTTTTGAAAACATGTACCTGTCTATTCTGCAATATAAAAATGATTACCGGGACAGTGCGTTCCTTGAAAACCTGCTGCGTACTCAGGAATTTTTTAAGAACAGAGGAGAAACTGCCCGCAATCGCGGTGATCTGCGTCTGGCCTGGGAGAACTATCGTCGTTTGAGTGACCTCAACCTGCAACTATACCAGAAAAAAATTCAACGGGAATCAGTCGAAAGAACCTCACTGGAAGTAATGAATCGAATCAATGGCATCGCGATTGATGCCTGGAAACGCAATGACCCGGTTAAGGTTGATATTGCTGTCTACTACCGCGACAATATGGATTTTGCGAAGTATTCGCTTAACAATTCATTTATCTTTGCAGATGCATATCTCAATGCCCGACTGGGAATGCTGAAGCACAGTTATTACGATGAGCAGGGCGGAATCGAAAAAGATCAAAAAAGAGAGGTGCTTGAGAACTTTAAGAATGCTGAACGGGGCTTTAAATGGTCTCTTTTTGCCGATCCTGATTTTGCAGACTCCTATGTAATGCTGGGCTGGATTTATCAGTATATCGATACGAAACGAGAGACAATTCTCGACCCGAGTGACAATACCCGGGATAAAGATAAATTTGAGGCACTCTACAAAAATCTGTTTCCCGACTATTTATTTGAAGAGAATATTCGTATTTACCAGCAAAGTATTGCCCGCTTTAAAAATCGAGTTTCACCAGAAATTTTAATGAGTTTTTACCTGAACATGGGTAATAACTATTTCTTACTCAATAATTACAGCAAAGCCAAAGAAAATTATGAACTGTTTCTACAGGGTGAAAAAAAATTCGGCTATAACTGGGATACCGGAGCCCAGAAAGCATTGTTTGATTATCATCTGGGAAAAACCTATTACTATACTTCTAATTATAATTTATCAATTCAGCATTTGAGAATTGCCAATGAACAGTACGAGATTCTCGCACCGATAGACAGGGGCAGCCCAGACGAGTTGAATCGTAACCAGCAGAAAAGAGAAAAAATATTACGATCATTAGCCTTCACCTATGACTTAAGCGGTCTGTATAAAAAATCGTCAGAGACGTATAATAAAATCTTGAGCGAGCAGTCAACGGCAGGGGTAGTCAATGACCGTTCATTTTTACATATGCAACTGGGTCGACTTGCATATGATGAAAACGATTTTGATACCGCATATGAACAACTGGTAAAGGCAAGAGAGTATTTGAACCAGGAACCCGAAACCAGAGAACCACAGTTCAAACTTCGTGTTAAAGGTCTGGGGTTATACGAACCCTGGACCAGCATTACAGGCTGGTTTTATGATGTGCAATATGATGAAGTCTACGTTGGAGACAACCATCTGGCTTTTCCTCTGCCGACCATTCACCGCAGACAGTATATTGCATCGGTTTTGGCTGAGATCTTTGAAAAACGCGGACTGTTTGAAAAGGCCAGAGATTCACTCAATGAACTGCAGCAACTCGCACAACAAGATAAATCAAAACATGGGGAAGAGACACTGCTCGCTGTTCAGATGCGACTGGGAAGGGTGAATTATCTGCTCAAAGATATTCCGGCTGCCCGGGCAATGTATAATGCTGCTGCAGAAAACGCGAAGAAGAAAGGAGACTTGCAGACGCAACTGAGAGCCAGAAAAAATCTTTTGACAATTGTTTCTCAGCAACTTGAGCTGCCCACATTGTCTGCAGACGAAAAAGCAAATCTGGCTCGTACAGAATCTGAGAACTTGCGAAACTTTGTCTTAACCTACACCAATGAGCAGCTTGAAAAAGCATTGAAAGAAAAGCAGGAAGTAAATGAAGACTATGTTTTAACAGATGCAGAAAAATCTAAAATTGCCCGCCAGACAAATGAAGACCTATTCAAATTAATTCTGCATGATGGTACGTTTTTTACCTATTCTGCAGTATACTCCCCGGGCCAGGTTCCACCGGCCAGTGACTCCATCGATAATTATATGCAAGAAAGAAACACATGGTTTCAACAATACGCTAAAGCCCTTCAATACAATAAAGGCCAGGCTGAGAGTTATGATTCTCCGGGAAAAAATGTATCTTTCTCAGATAAATTAAGCGAAGAACTAAAACTGATTTTGTCAATCAATCGCGGCCAGATCTACAATTATTTAAATGTTCCAGAAATGTCTCGCCAGGAGTTTTCGCGAGTCTACCAGAAAGCAGACCAGTTTGAACTGACGAAACTCAAAATAGTCGCAGCATTGCGGCTCGCCGAAAACACTGAAGACAAACAATTAAAACTTAAATATCTGGAAGATTCATGGAACACACTGACCAATCGACGTTATCTGCTGATCACAAACCCCGAGTTATACGAGAATACCTCTCGCCAATATATTGAATTTTTAATCGAACAAAACGATCTCAAACGGGCAATGCAACTTGAACTGCAACGGAGAATGTTTTTATCGATGCGAAATTTTGAAGGAAAGATCAGATTTCAAAACCCGGACAATGCAGTTCATTTCGGCAGATTCCAGTACCTCAATCAGCTTGAAGGCGAGTCCCAGAACCGACTTGAGAGCTTGAAAACGAGTAGAGCAGATACATCTGAAATAGAAGCCAGACTGACAGAAATTCGCAAACAATTGAAGACGGTACGGGAAAAGCTTCTTTCACAAAGAGGCAGTGAGCCTATCTTAACTTATATTTTTCCCGAAGCAACTGACTTTACTGTTTTCAACTCGATAAAAACACCCTACCTCTTCAGTTTGCGCGGTAAGAATAATGAACCCTGGCTGATTTACGCAGATCGGGATTCATCCAGGCAGGTTCAGTTTACACCATTGAAGCTCCCGCAGAGAGATATTCTTGAAACGAAACTAAAGGCCAGTCTTGAGAAAAATCTATCAGGAAAAGAATTAGCAAAAGAATTCCCCTGGCTGGTAAATCTGCAGCCTGTAAATTCAGTTATCGGTGATACTTTCTGGCGAAGGTTTCCCTTTGAGAAAATCTGGCTGCAGCCGGTATCGAGACCAATTCATGTTCAATCACAGTTCTACTTTGAAAAGACGGGCAGTATTTCACGCGAGAATGTCGTTATGGCGATTCCCGATTCAACTTCTGCTTTTTCTGGCAGCAATGCTGACTACTCTTTGCCAAATCTGAATGTGCAAAAGGTCAAAACGTCGAAAGAATGGTCTGCAAATGTATTGGGAGCCTCAGTAATTGATTATGAAGCACAAATAAGCGGTGATCTACTTATTGAAGATCAGAATCCGCTGGGCATCGAGAACCTCGCAATTGAGAACTCGCAACCAACTGCCATCTTTGTTTCAGTGAAAGAGCTTGGCAACATCAATCAACAGGCTCGCTATAATTTTGAAGCGGCCCTTGAAATATTGGCGGCAGCCTATGGCAGCGGGGCAATTACCATTACATCAGGATCCCGTTCTGACAATCAGAAAATTCAAAATGATTTCCTGAATGGAGTTCCCGTTTATGATACGAAGTTTACATGGTCAGGAAATACAAACATCATCAAGGGCTGGCAGGAAAGAACCGGCAGTACACCAAGGGTCTCGACAGTAGAACTTGCGCAGGCCGAAAAGAATAAATACACTGAACTGAGTAATATTTATTATAAACGTCGAGAATATGATTTCGCTCTTTCTGCCCTGCAACGGGCAACTCTTGCTAATTTTCGCACCCAGAAAATTTCTCTGGATTCTAATGACGTGGCAGAAAATGAAGATCTTTTTTCACGAAAAGATAAATTGCTGCTGAAAGCCGGACAATTTGACCTGTCTCGCAAAAACTGGGAGAGACAGTTTTTAGCCTTGCGTAAAGCAGAAAATGAAACTGAGACTGCGCGTGCATTTCAGGCAAGAATCAACCGACTGTTCGAAGCAGCCCAGTTTGAAGAAGCAGACAGACTCTTACAAGAGTTTAGTGGCGATTACTTTACTAATGAAGAAACATGGGAAAACACAGCTGCAGCTTTTGAACTGGGTACACTAACAAGTGGGCAGCTTGATCGACAATACCCCGATACCCTGCAGAGTGCACTCAAGACATTTAAAGTGCAACTTCCTGAAAAAAGGAATCAACGCATTCAATACTTTCTGAATCGAGAAAAAGATCGGTTTGTTCTGGATGACTGGCTCACCGCCTTGTATGAATCAAATGAGTGGGTTGAATTTGCAGAAAACCAGCAGGAAAACTCAATTATTCCTGAAGAATTATATGCGATACATCTTAGCATGCGTTCCCAGATTTCGGGAATACCAGATTACAATTCTGTTCCAAAAGAGTTCTGGGATTTTAATCGGGAATTCTACAAACTGAAACAATACTATCAATCGGAAGATTTTGCTGCCATTACCCCGCAGACTGAAAAACTTTTCAAGATCGCCGAGAGTTCTGCTTATGAATCAAAACTGGTTAGTGCAATTTATTTTGAAGTTCTCGATGAACTGTATGACCGCAAACAGAAACCAGAGACGATCATCGCTGCATTAGAATCGCTCTCACGAAATGCAGAAAAGCAGATCGCCAAAAATCAAAATCTGCAGAAAAAAGCATTTTTTCAGTTATGGGCCTCGTCTGGCAATGTACATTCAAATCCCGGGAAAATTACAGATTCGACCTTGAAATTAACCTCAACGCTTTCAAGCGGCAATCAGGCCCTGGCCAATAAACTGACCTGCCTGGGCGCGACGTTCAAACCTGCTGAAACTCTGGTTTTTCGTCCATTCATTGTAAAAGATTACCGCGGCTCAGGCGAATGTCTGAATGATCTTGAGTTCTTGCGAAAAACTTCTCTGACAAGTGGAACCTTGATGCCCGAATCTCGTCGACAGATGGTACTCGCCTGGAAACTTCTGCGCGATACCAAAAAGAACAATGCGGCCCTGAATCTTTTCTCAAAATTTGACAGAAATCTGCCTGTCGTAATCGGCAGGTCTCAAAAAACTGTGCGCGGTCTAATGGGAACCTGGCCTGGAGAGGTAGATCTGTATTCATTCAATGGTATCAATACAGAAATTGAAGCAAGAAACAATTTGACCGCTGCCGAGCTGAGCAAAATTTTTCCCGAAACAGAACAGAATATTGTGTATCTTCCTCTCAAGACCTATACCGAAAAAGAAGAGTTGCTTAAATATAAAGAATCACTGATTCGAACCAGCAGCATGAATTATGAAAACCAGACACTGGAGTATAAGGGCTGGCGGATGGATAAATCTACCACCCTGAGTTCCCTGGTACAAATTCAACTCGGAACCCCGGAAAAATCCCGCATGAGCCTTATTTCCCTGCATGAGTTTGTTACCCAGGAACCTGCCGGCAAGATTAACTTCATCTACCGGGAAGTCAGTTCACTACAATCTATTCCCGGTGTTAAAAACAGTAACGGGGTATGGAAAATTCTATTTCTCGACGGTACAAATGAGGGTGCGTTTTTGACCTTCAGTGAAGAGTTCATCCGCCAGAAAATCAAACCTGGGATGGACGTTGAAACTGCTTTCTTAAACTCACAACGCAAAACCCGGGAAAAATATCCCCTGCCCCAGGATTTTGCTGGAATCTGGCTCGTATATGTACCGGGGTTGAACGATGTCTGAAATTCTGAGAAAGTGTTCTTATTGGTTACTGGGCGGTTACGTCGCCGTGAATTTAATTTTTTTCTCAATTCCATTTTATTATGCGCTTCCCGCTATATTTTTTGCAGCAGACATTTATTGGCTGCAACCTTTTGTACAGAGCCTATTGATTTCATCCTTAGCTGCACTGGCAGCCTGGTTTCCCGGTTTAGGTTTAGCGATTGTGATTCTGAATGTTCGCCAAAATCGGTTGCGATCTGCATTAGCCTCAATGATTGGCGCTTTTTCAAGTTTCCCTACGATTCTGGTTGCGTTTACCGGTGTACTGTATTCTCTACATGAGATACCGGGGACGCTGCCGACGGTTTTTCTTCTCTCTGCACTTTTGATCCCGTATAGTGCAAATTATTATTTGCGGGATTTACAAAAACTGCCTGCCGGAATCTGGGACTCTTGTCATGCACTGGGCCTCGACCCTCTGGCCACCATGCAACTGACGATTCGCATTACCGCTCCCTTGACCATTACTGTTTTGCTGTCCAGTTTTTCTCGAATTATCGGTGAGACCATGATTGTGTATCTCATCACTTTAAAACAACCGGCAATTCAGGGTCTTACTGCAAATATTGCCCGAATCATGCAGCAGAATCCTGAGTCGTCTTTCAAAGAGCTGGCAGTGTTTGCAGTTTTAATTATTCTGGTCGTTCTGATCACAAGAATACTGGCTTTTTTTCTGAAACAAAAATTTTACCGGGCGGTATACAATGTTGGGTGAAAATATCTCAGCCCGAAAAATAATATATTTAGCCTTAAGCATCTTGGGAGCAGCCTCGATGGTGCCTTTGCTGATTCTTATTGTACCGTTGCTGAATATAAATCAGCAGGATAGCGGTCAATTCTTGCCCGCCTTAGCAGGCAGTAGCGGTTTGGTTCTGGGTACCCTCTTTATTTCAGTACCCAGCGCATTGTTGCTTGCTGCTTCTTTGAATTCTCTGCAGAATACTCCGTTGAGAAATTTATTACGTTATGTATTTCAGACGATTTCAGGAATGCCCCCGGCAATTTTTGGACTGGGACTCTGGTTACTGCTATTTTTTTACAATGGCGAACCCCCGGTGAGAAGACTTATACTTGGAGTGCTCGCCTTGAGTCTCATGATTATTCCCAGACTTGCAATTGATATCTATGAATCTCTGCAACAATCATCGTCTCTCTGGAAAATGTCCGCTATTGCACTTGGTATTCCAGCCTGGAAAGCTGACTGGACAATTGGTTTTCGGGTTATTTTCAATGATATTCTAAGCCACATACTCTCTGTTTCGGCTCGCATCGCAGGGGAAACTGCACCGGTGTTCTTTATCGCTGCTTATTTTTTTTCGCCAGATGGTATTTTTCCTGATATGACGCTCACAATGAATGTGCTTGATCAGGCTTTGCAAAACCTCGACTTGCCCGGAACAAAAGCAGGACTTTCAGGTGTTATGCTTTTTAGTATTGTCGTCATGCTTAATCTGGCCTCTTACCTGTTGTTTCACCGCGCAAAATCTAAAAATGAAATAGATCAATTCAATACAAATAACTTACGCACGGCATCGGGAAATGCGCACGATGCAGAAGGAAATTAATGTGACTGTACCAGAAGAAATTATAATCAAAGTTGACAATCTCAATGTTGAAATCAATGGCAAGAGCGTACTCAAAAATATAAGCTTTGAATTGCCAGAAAATGAACTCGTGTCTCTTATCGGCCCGTCTGATTCAGGTAAAACCCTGCTTATTCGAACTCTCAACAGGCTGATTGACTTTCAAGATAAAGTTAAAGTCAAAGGTACTGCAATTTTAAATGACGGGACCGATATTCTGGGAAAAAACTGTGATACAAATAAACTGCGCAGAAGAATCGGGATGGTTTTTCACTTCCCAACCGCATTCCCCATGAGCATACGAGAGAACCTGAGCCTTGCTGTTTCTGGTAAAACCAAAAAAGTAAAAAACCTGGATGACAAAATTGAGTCTGCACTGGCTAAAATCGGCCTGTGGAAAAAATACCAGGATAATCTGAATCTTCCGGCCAATCGTTTATCTTTACCTGAGCGGCAGCGTCTATGTATCGCCCGCGCATTGATGCTTGAACCCAAAATTCTGATGCTCGACGAACCTACTTCATTGCTTGACCCGATTGATTCCCAATATCTAGAAGAAGCTCTTTTAGAATTACAGAATGAAATGAGTCTCATTGTAGTGACTCACAATATTCAACAAGCAGCCCGAATTTCTTCTTCAACCGGATTTCTACACAAGGGAGAACTGATTGAATTTGGACCCACAAATCAGATTTTTACGAAACCTTCACGAGAATTGACCGATAACTATATTAAGGGTAAGTTCGGTTAACCGTGAAGAAGAATGCATAATATAAAAATTAAATTTTATGGTACGCGCGGGTCAATCCCCATTTCAGGGTCCCAATTCAATGAATACGGGGGCAATACCACCTGTGTGCTGGTTGAAGCAGATGACCAGATTTGCATAATCGATGCCGGCACCGGCATTCGAAATCTTGGCAATGATCTTCTTCAGAGAGAATTTGCCGGCCAGGGTGGTTTCGCGAGAATTTTTTTCACTCATACTCATTGGGATCATATACAGGGCTTCCCATTTTTCATACCGCTGTATATTCCCGGAAATCATTTTGAAATTTACGGGCAGACAAAAACAGTGCAAGAGAAGGTCTGGGATATTGAAACTTCCCTCATAGGACAGACCAATTACATGTATTTTCCTATAAATCTCAAAGATATGGCCTCGAAAAAAACTTTCAAAGATATATCTCCCGGTCAGACTCTTCAATTCGGAGAACTCAAGATTTCGACTATAGCCCTGACTCACCCCAATGTAACCCTTGGGTTCAGGTTTGATTGCGGGAAGAATTCTTTCGTTTTTTGTACGGATGTAGAACACAATGATCAACTTATTCGCGATCTGGCCGAATTCAGCCGTAATGCAGACGTTCTCGCCTATGACTGCCAATATACCCCTGAAGAATATGAAAATGGCAAACAAGGCTGGGGGCATTCAACATTTGAAAAGGCTATAGAAATCTGTAAACTCGGTTCGGTAAAAAAACTTTCGATGATTCATCATGACCCGGCACATGATGACAAGGCGATACGCAATATTGAAAGCCGGGCACGCACCCTCTTCCCGGCTGCCACTGCAGTTAAAGAGGGTGATACAATTACGTTAACTTCCTGAAATCTGCAAGGTCGAGAACTCTCTCCATACGGGCAGAGCGGGAACCTTTTACCAGTAGAATATTTCCCGGTTTCATTTCTTTAGCCAGAGCGCGTGCTCCCTTTTCAACACTTGCGTCATTTTTTGAACAGGTGTATAACCAGCGGTTTGTTTTTTTTCGAAAGGCAGTTTCTACTGCATTCTGTAATTCTTCATTGCCACAAAACAAAAGTCCTGAAATGTTTTTCTCAAGCATATAGTCGACCAGCGAAACATGTATCTCTCCAGAGAACTCTCCCAATTCTGCAATTTCTCCCAGTGCAAGATAAGCACTCTCGTTTTTCTGTTGAGCTAGGTCTGAAATATATTGTAATGCAGCTTTGACAGAACCTTCATTTGCATTATAAGAATCATCAAAGATCAGGTATTGCGCATTGGGATGCAGATGCATTCGGCCGGCAATCGAATTTAACAGCTGCAATTTTTCAAAAGCAGAGTGAATTTTCTCAAGTGGTATATTGAGATACGTTAGAATATTTCGAATGAGACCGGTTGCAAGATTCAGATTTTGCAGCTGGTGTTCGCCTGGCCAGGGGAATATATAATCTCTCTGTTCATAGATTACTTGAGAAGAGTTAGATTTTGATTTTGAAACCAGATCAGTCGAAATTTCAACAACAGGAATATTTTTCTTCCGGGCATATTCTTGAATAATCGATTTCTGATGTATGTTTTTTAGAAAGCAAAGGCATCCGCCTTGTTTTTGCCCATCAATAATCGAAACTTTTTCTCTGGCTATTTCTTCAATCGATCCCAGGTTTTCAATATGGGCTGTAGAAATACTTGAAATCGCTGTAAATACAGGTGCCGTTGCCCGGGAAAGAGGCGAGATTTCACCCCGATGATTCATACCCATTTCTATTACGGCAATTGAGTTCTTCGGTTCAAGCCCTAACAGAGTATACGATACACCAAAATGATTGTTGAGGTTACCCCGGGTAGCTGTCACCTGTTCAGCACCGAGTATCTGTTGCAGTAAAAACGTTACCAATTCTTTGAGTGAAGTTTTACCGTTTGATCCGGTGATTGCGATTGTCAATACCCCAAGCAGTTCCCGATACCAGCTCGCGAAATCCAGTAGAAACCGGTTTGTATCATCGACCTGCAGACCGGGCCATTCCCGTTCACTTTTAACTTTCTGGTAAATGGCACCTGTGGCCCCGGCTGCAAAAACATCTTTCAGAAAATCATGCGCATCATGATTCTCTCCCTGCAGGCATAAGAACCAGTCTCCCGGTTCTACTTTGCGGGAATCCCATTGAATTCGGGGAATCATTACAGAAGGCTCAAAGTCAATCAATCGACCAAATTTCTGCAATTCAAAAGCCTGAACAGGAATCACTTCGCCCACTCCATATCCCGTATCAATTTTTCTGTAGTTTCCCGATCGCTGAAATACGTTTTCTTATCTTTTATGATCTGATAATCTTCATGACCTTTTCCTGCAATGAGCAGAACTTCATGTTCTTTCATGATCTGCAGTGCAGTTCGTATGGCTTTCGAACGGTCTGGAACAACCACAAAGTTTGCATTTGAAAATCCCGTTTTAATCTCTTGAAAGATAGTACTGGGATCTTCACTGCGCGGATTGTCATTGGTAATTATAGAAAAATCTGCATTGAGAGCTGCAACTTTTCCCATCAAGGGTCTTTTTTCGCGGTCCCGGTCACCACCGCAGCCGAATACAAGCAGAATTCTAACCGGGTTGATAGCCTGCAGAGCTTTTAAGGCCTGTTCTAAGGCATCAGGGGTATGTGCATAATCGATATAGATTTGTCGATTCCCGGTCGCTGTAATTTTTTCCATTCTCCCGGGCGGCGGTTCTACTTCTGCAATTGCCGCAATAGATTTCTCTGCCGGAACCCCAAACAAGGTAAGAGCCATAAAAACACAAGCAACGTTATAAATATTGAAAACACCCATCAGAGTGGTTTTAAGAGTATATGACTTTCCCGCAAAAATGAGTACGCAGCGATATCCGGTATTCTTGCTTTGAATTGAGACGAGTCTTACGTCACCATCGTTTTCATCGATTGAAATTACTGGGAAATCAGGGTTTTCAGTCTTTAACCATTGATACAGTTTCTTTCCCCAGCTGCCATTTGTACAGATAATTGCCCCTTTGACAGAGCCCGGTTTACGTTTCGAGAGCTTTAAGAGATCTTCAAATAGTATTTTCTTTGCAGCGAAATAATTTTCCATGCTGCCATGATAGTCAAGATGTTCGTTGGTCAGGTTTGTAAATATCCCCACTTTCCAGTGCAGGCCTTTGAGGCGTCCCTGTACAAGCCCATGAGAACTCGCTTCTATTCCTGCATAGGCTGCTTTTTTCTGAACCGAATAGCGCAAAAATTCATGCAGTGCAACAATATCAGGTGTAGTGAGATTGGTATTTTTTTTGTAAGACTGCAAGACACAACCAAGGGTTCCCACATAGGCAGATTTATGTTTTAATGAATTCATCAACTGTGAAAACATCCAGGCAATGCTTGTCTTGCCATTGGTGCCGGTTACACCGAGCAAATGGATCTTTCGTGAAGCATCATCACAAAGTGCCGAAATTGTTTCTCCCGCTGCTTCGAGAAAATCAGCAGCAAATAACAACGGCATTCCGCTCTGGTAGTCAGGGTGAGCGAGAACTTCTGCTTCGTATCGTCGATCGATAAATACAGCCGCTGCCGAGTCTTTCAGTGCAGAAAAAACATAATCAATTGCTCTATGGTTCACACCATCATACGCGAAAAAAGCCGAGTGTTTTTTAACACTGCGACTATCGATCGTAAAATGTTTGATTTCGAGAAAGTCTGCAGCAAAATAAGTATGCCAGCCAAGTTCTTCCCAATTCGCGCGGGATAAAGTCACAATCTTTGCTCTAACACCGGGATGCAGCGTCAACGAAAAGGGCAAAGTTTTCATTGTCTGTGTCAGGGTTTTATAAAGTGTGGAAGATGACAATTTCAAGAAGCCGGGAATTTTTTCTTCTCTCGCTTCTTGCAGCAATCCAGTTTGTTCACATCGTTGACTTCATGATTCTCATGCCTTTGGGCCCGCAACTGATGCGTATTTTTCAGATTGATACCACGCGCTTCAGTCTTTTGATCTCGGCATATACCTTCAGTGCCGGAATCGCCGGGTTCGCCGGGGCATTCTGGCTCGACCGTTTTGACCGGCGAGCGAATCTGGTCTTCATGATGACCGGGTTTACCCTTGGAACATCGAGCTGTGCTTTTTCCTGGTCTTTTGAATCTTTACTGGCGGCCAGAATTATAGCGGGTATGTTCGGCGGAGTACTGAACGCCCAGGTTTATGCAATCGTTGCAGATGTGATCCCCTATGACCGGCGTGGTCGTGCCACTGGCTTTATCATGTCTGCATTTTCCCTGGCCTCAGTAGCCGGTGTACCCCTGGGACTTTACCTGGCCAACCAGCGAGACTGGCAACTGCCGTTTGAAGTCTTGGGCGGGTTTGCTTTGCTGATTCTAATACTTAGCTTTATTGTGGTACCCTCTCTACGCCACCACATTGTTGAAAGCGAACATAAAGAAAAAAGCCTGACCATGTTTTTAGAACTCTTTAAAGTCAAAAAGCATCAGACTGCCTTTATCTTTATTTTGTTTATGATGATTGCCGGGTTTTCTGTAATTCCATTTATCAGCAATTACCTGGTGGCCAACTTAAAATTCCCTGAAAGCAAACTGCCTGTCATGTATGCGTTGGGTGGTGGTGCAACTTTTTTTTCTGCCCGGTTGATCGGCTATCTGGCAGACCGGTTCGGTAAGGCGAATGTGTTTCGCTGGGATGCTTTCGCGTCGATGCTTCCCCTGCTTGCCATTACCCACCTTACCACATCGCATTTCGGGACAATTTTGACAGTCAGTACGTTATTTTTTATTCTCGTATCTGGTCGAATGATACCCGCACTGGCCATGATTTCAGCGGCGGCCAAACCTTCTGTACGTGGCTCATTCTTGAGTATGGTATCCAGTCTGCAACAGCTGGGTTCCGGTCTGGCCGCAGTAGTGGCCGGTAGCATCATCATCCATCCGCCTGGCCAGCTAATGCAGAACTATCCCATTGTTGGTTACCTGGCAGTTGCTTCTACTTTGATCTGTATTTTTCTGGCGGGCAAACTTGAACCCCATGAAAAATGATTGACCCGATTGTCAGCTGATATCCCATGAACGAGGTAAGGGAATTTTAACACGTGCAGAATAAAATATTACTCGTTGAATCTGACCCTATCTTTCGGGACTTAACCGTTGCCATTTTGCAAAAAGGCAAAGTTGAATTTGATGTGGTTGAAAGCACTGATGAATGCCGCGCGTATCTTGCAAAAGAAAAACCCTCGCTGATCATTATCGACTTAGAACACATAAGCGAAGGAACCCCGGCCCTCTTACCTCATATTCGCGATGATCTGGAAATTCCGATGATTGTCACCACTGCCGAAAATATCGATCTTGATTTTGAGCGCATCATTCGCCAGAAACTGAACCTGGTATTGAATAAACCGATGAAGAGCACCGAGCTGCTCAATGTAATTGACAGGCTGCTGCATCCTGACCCGGCAACCTGGTTTGGTCTTGAAAACTATCTACCCGATGCAAAAATGTTTCGCATTTCACTGAAAAGATCGACCCAGATACGCGAGGCCATTTCTGCAATTTTTAAGAAAGTCGATGAATGGGGTTTTGATTTTAATCTCAAATTTGAAATGGACCTGGTCTGGCAAGAGATGATTACCAATGCCCTGTACCATTCTCATGGGTATACCGAGTTCAAGCAGCGTCGTATACCCATCGAATTACCCGACCCGTATGAGGTTGTCATTCGTTTCGGATACAATGATAACCAGTTCGGAATTTCGATTCGGGATTTTCGCGGTACGTTGACCCCTGAAAAAATTCTTTCGAGCCTCAATGTGGCGGTTAACCAGCAGCAGATGCTTGAAAAGTCAATTCAGACAGGCGAAGACATTTCTGCCCAGATCTTAGACCGAGGTCGCGGTCTCGATATCATGCGACGAATGGCCGGCGAATATTATTTCGTGATTGAAAACAATAAATCAACCGAAATTATTATTATCTATGACCGAAATTTTGAAAAAGATGATCCGTATTCCAGTCTTAAAATATTTATGCTGCCTGATCATTAGTCTGCCAGTTCTGCACCTGTCAGCAGAAAAAACCGGTATAGACTCTGAACCAAAAACAGAAACCATGACCTTATATGTGGGGGGCAGAATATCTCCCAGTATGATCGATTCCGTTTTTCGCACAGTCAACGAAGAGCGCCGTGTTAAGCTTGAGAAAGGACATCTCATGGGCAGTGATTTTCAGATTCAAATTGAAAAACGCCATCCGGGCTTTCTGGTTCGGCTTGAAAAAGACGGCCGGGTCATTCAACTTGCCAGGGCGATGACAGATTATGAATTGCCTTTTGCTGCTGCTGTGCTCGCACGGGATCATATTCCCGATGGTCTCAATAAGACTGCTGCCATCCGAGATCAATTCTAACTTCAGTATCTTCACTGCCAAATCTGTAGAGCGGGCCATTTTTTAAAGCCTGGGTAGTACCCAGATCCCAGGTATGCCAGGCGCTGAAACCATAAACGGCTACTTCAAAAAGAGATGCATAGAGTATCAGTAAAAATGCCTCATCTACTTTATTTTGTATTTCCCGCGGAGATAAATATTGATCAGAATTTGCCGGGTTGGCCAGAAAAACAGCCGGCGAAGTTTCTCCCGCACCGAGTACTGCCCCCGGAACCCGGGAAGCGGCAGTCTGTACAGACTGCCAGTAATTATAATTGCGAACAGCCATAAAGATCATGGCTGCGCCTGCCAGTTTACCCGTAGCGTAAGCGGCCCCCCAATATGGTTTTCCATAGTAGAAAGCCCCGTATCCCGGAATCAACAGATCATAGGCTGTAACTTTCCAGATAGAATCTTCTGTATTTTGCAGTGGTACGTAATCAGCCCCACTCAATGGGCAGATTACTGACATTGACATCAACAATATCAAAACTGCACAGCAGCGTTTCAATGTACGCACCAGACAAGGCAACATGACGTCATTTCATGTACACTAATTTTTCAATGATCTTAGAATCTGCATTTGATGGCCATCATACTGCTTTTTGTCTATTTTGTAATCATGAACTGGGTCTTCTATCTTGTTGTCTCTATAATTATCTCGATTCTGATCTCTTTCCAGGTAATTCTCTACCGCAGATGGCGAAAGAGATTGTCTCCTTATCGTTGGTGGCCGCTGGTTTCAAAAATTTGGTTTTCTCTGTTCATTATTACCCAACTGCCATTGGCTACCATGTTGATCATCGGTCGCTCAAACTTTACCATTGCATATGAGAATGGTCTTCAGTTATTTTATTACATTTTTACAGCCTGGAATTACAGTTTTCTTGGGGCATTCCCGATCTGGCTCGTTGCAACGGGAATTCTTTCACTTATCTCATGGCTTACGTCCCGCGAAAAACCTGAGATAGTACCGCCGGCTATAGAGCAGAAACAGAAAGCACAGAAAGATAACCTGTCTCGCTCACAGTTTTTGAAAAACACTTTAGGTGCTTCAATGATAATGGCGGATGCCCTGCCTCTCGCCGGCTTTACCTTCTCCCTGGGCGGGATGTTTCTCGGTTCTTCCGGATTTTCTGTATTTCATCGGGAGAAAAAAATACCCGGTTTGCACCGCGATCTGGTTGGTTTGAAAATCATGCAGATTTCAGATTTGCATATCGGGAATCTGATCAATGAGCAGTATTTGAAAACGGCTGCCGAATTGATGCGTTCAGAGAAAGCTGACCTGCTTACGGTTACCGGTGATATCATCGACAACAACAATTATTTTATCCCAACCGCTGCAGCTTTTTTCCAGGGATTAGAAAGCTCATTTCCACTGGGTATCTATGGCATTCTGGGAAACCATGATCATATCGACAATGGCGATCATTTTTACAATACTTTGCATACACGCGGGATAAACCTGCTGCGCAATGATTCGATAATTGTACCAAGAGGAAAAGGAAAACTGAACCTTGCCGGTCTCGATTATCCAATGCCTCTGCGCAGAAGATCGGGAGTTCGCATGCAGAAATCAAAAGAATTTTTTGACTCCCTTCAACCAAAGATTGATCCTGAGCTGCCCACCATTGTGATGAACCACCATCCCTCTGATTTTGAATACTTAAAAAAAGAAGCTGTTGATCTGGTACTTTCTGGACACACTCATGGGGGACAGTTTATGTTCAGCCAGAACAGGGATTCAGTGCTGGCCCTGGCAGGAAATTTTTATCGCTACTTTATTGATATGTATGAAGAAAACGGCAGAAGTCTTTATGTAAACCGGGGTTTCGGTCACTGGTTTCCTCTTCGCATTGGCTGTCCGCCTGAAATCACAGTCATCACCCTTACTTAAAAGAATATGAGCATTCGCAATACCTATCAACTCGCAAGAGAATTGGAATCGGCCGGTATGCTGGTCAAGATACAATCTGAGGTTGACCCCGATCTCGAAATGGCAGAAATTCACCGGCGAATCAATGCCCGTGGTGGGCCGGCGATCCTGTTTGAAAATATCAAAGGTTCAAACTACAAAGCATTGTCCAATATTTATGGTACCCGCGAGCGCGCATTTTTTATCTTTCGCAAAACACTGAAAAAAGTGTCGGCAATTGTAAAACGTAAAGCAGACCCTTCTTTAATCTTCAAAAAGCCTTTCGAAACACTTTCTCTTTTGCCGCTTTCGTTATCTGCCATACCGCATCGAAAATTCTGGAACTCATCGCTGCACGAAATCAGTCTTTCTGAAATTCCACAGGTTAAGTCATGGCCGAAGGATGGCGGGCCATTTATTACCCTGCCCCAGGTGTATTCTGAGTACCCCGGTTCCCGTTCTGTATTTCAGTCTAACCTGGGAATGTACCGCATTCAAATGGCCGGCAATGCATATCGACCAGACCAGGATATAGGACTGCACTACCAGATTCATCGGGGAATCGGAGTACATCACCACGCAGCCGTACAAAAAAACCAGAAACTGCCGGTATCTGTATTTATCGGTGGCCCACCGGCAGCGGCATTTGCCGCAGTCATGCCATTGCCCGAAGGATTGCCAGAGATTCTGTTCGCCGGTTTATTGGGTGGCCGAGGTTTTCGTTTTTTTCGGGAGGGAGATTCGACCATTGCCAGCGACGCCGATTTTGTGATCACCGGTGAAATTGACCCTGCTGAAACTCTACCAGAAGGTCCGTTTGGTGACCATTTGGGATATTACAGTCTGCAGCATGAATTCCCGGTGATGCGGGTCAAGAAAGTCTATGCCAGAAAAAATGCAGTCTGGCCGTTTACTGTGGTAGGCAGACCACCCCAGGAAGACAGTATTTTTGGTGAACTAATTCATGAAATAACCGGCCCGATGGTGCCAGTCTCCATTCCGGGTTTGAAGCATGTACATGCTGTTGATACTTCCGGGGTACATCCGTTGTTACTGGCGATTGGCAGCGAACGCTATGTACCTTATGGAAAAAGAAAACCGATGGAGCTGATGACTATCGCAAACGCAATACTTGGCTTCAACCAGATGTCCCTTGCAAAATATCTGTTTATCTGTGCTGAAGAAGATAACCCTGCTTTAGACATTCATGCGATTGATGAATTTTTTATTCATATCTTCGAAAGATTAGATTTTCACAGAAACCTGCACTTTCATACCAACACCACGATGGACACTCTGGATTACAGCGGTACATCGTTAAATTCGGGCAGTAAGCTTGTGATTGCGGTAGCCGGTGAGAAACGCAGAGAACTGGCAAGAGAATGGCAGTTCTCTACCCCTCCCACAGGGTTTACCAAACCGCAAATGATTCTGCCCGGTATATTTGCTTTGCAAAGCCGCGCTTTTCAAAACTATAAAACCGCTGCCAGAGAAATTGAAAAGTTAGAGCAATTTCTCTTTTCCAAAAAATCAAAAATGAAAAAGGCCAGCCCTGAAACGGCTCTGATCATTTTGACAGAAGATTCTGAATTTTGTGCAGCGAACCTGGCAAATTTTATCTGGGTCACCTTTACCCGTTCTAACCCGTCCCATGATATTTATGGAGCGGGCAGTTTTACCGAATTTAAACATTGGGGATGCCATGGGCCCCTCATAATTGATGCCAGACGCAAGGCTCACCACGCACCGCCTTTGATTGAAGATAAAAAGGTAAGCACAAGAGTAGATCGCTTATTTGCCAGAAACGGGGAGCTTGCAGAATTTGGCTGAGACTTTATTTTCCTACACAAAATCGACTGAAAATTCTTCCCAGCAGATCTTCATTGCTGATTTCTCCGGTTATCTGCCCCATTAGATCAAGCACATTTCGTAAGACCGTTGCCGTGATTTCAGGCGCTTCATTTGCTTCGAGAAGTACAAGTGCAGCTTCCAGTTCTTTTTCAATCTGTCGCAAAAGATCACTCTGCCAGCTGGCCAGCAGCAGACTTTCGCTGCCCAGTGTTTTATCAATCGATTCTGTGAGCCATTGCAAGAGTACCGGTAAATTCGCCTGGGTTTTTACTGAAATATACTCTACCTGCAAGTTTTGCAACAGTCCAGGCAGAGCACTATTGTCAACGGGCCAATCAGCATGCAGCGTATCTGATTTGTTGATGAGAACTTTGAGATGTTCTTTATTTTCAAGCTGCAATTTTTTCAGGAATTCACTGCCAAGGGGTGATTCTTCAATCGCCAACTGTGGTTCTTTTTTCCCGTCAAGTAAAACAAGAATGAAGCGGGCTTCGCGAGATTTCAGAATACTGCGCTCCATGCCGGTTTTCTCCAGAACATCTTCACTGTTATGGCGTAAACCTGCGGTGTCGACAAACGTAACCGGGACTCCTGCAATTTGAATTGACTCTTCAATATAATCTCTGGTCGTCCCCGGAATATCCGATACAATAGCCTTTTCTTTGCCAGAGAGCAGATTCAGTAAAGATGATTTCCCGGTATTGGGCGCTCCGATAATTGCAATCTGCAGACCCGAGTGCAGCAGGTTTCCGCCCTCGGCTCTTTCTCCCAATTTCTGTACATACTGCAAAACAGCTTCGAGAGAATTTATCTTGTTTTGATTACTTGAAAATTCTATATCTTCTTCCACAAAGTCCAGTTCAGCGGTAACGTCAGCAGTAAGATTAAAAAGACTGCTTCGCATTTGCAACAGCTCATTTCGAAAATGACCATCCTGCATCCAGCGGGCAGCCTGCAATTCTCGTTCACCGCGTGCTTCAATGATTTCGCGGATAGCCTCTGCCTGGTGAAGATTGAGTTTACCGTTTAGAACAGCGCGCCGTGAAAACTCTCCCGGGGCGGCCGGTTCGATTCCCAATAAATATAATTGGTTCAGAATCTGACGAACAATCAACGGATTGCCATGACAATTTATTTCAAGACTTTCTTCTCCGGTAAATGAATTACCGTGGGGAAAGTAAGTCAGCAGCACATCATCAATGGTAGAGTTGCCGGCTAAAATTCTCCCGTACCTTGCAACTCGCGGAGTCTTTGCCAAACGCGCCTTGCCTTTGGCATAAAACACTGTCTCGATTAAGTTCAGACAACCGGGCCCCGAGATTCTAATTACTGCCAGGGCAGATCGACCTGCCCCGCTGGCAAGGGCACAGATTACTGAATTTTTATCAGCGGTTGAAATTTTTGTCTTCGTCAGGGTGATCTTGCTCTATACGATTGCCAATGTCATCATCTTCTGGCAGATCATTTGCATCATTGTAGACAGCTTCTGGATCCTGACCGTCCATAAATTCTGGCAGCGTTTCTTCTTCTACTGCTTCATTTTTACTCTTCAGTGGTTCAACGCCAGGCTTTAAGAATATCTTTACCCGCTTATATACGCTGTTCCCTTCTGATTCAGTCTGTACCATGTCATTTTCCTGCAATGCCATATGCACGATTCTTCTTTCATAAGGATTCAAAGGATCAAGCAAACGATAGCGGCCAGTCTGGGCAACCTGCTTAGCGGTACGCACAGCAATGTCTTCTAAATGCTTTTGCCGCCGTTCCCGATATTTTTCAATGTCAAGTAGAATCTTAGGCTGGCTACCGGTGACCTTTTCTACCAGAAGATTTGCGAGAAACTGCAGTGACTCCAGAGTTTTGCCATATTTGCCAATGATAAAACCGGCAGACTGGGAAACCATTTCAACATACAGCTTTTCATCTTCTGTGGGGGCTATTTTATTAAATTTCACTTTATAGCCCATCTTATTGACGATCGATGAAATTACCCCTTTGACAATAATTTCTAATGGCGTTTTTCCGGGTCTGGCCAGAACATGAAATACAGAAGGCTTTTTCTGCCCCAAACCTAAAAAGCCTGACGAGCCTTTCTGTCGCAAAGCGATCATGATGTCATCGGGCTCTGCTCCGAGATACTCACAAGAGAGTTCAAGAGCTTCTTTCTCATTCATCGCATGTGTTTCTAGAATTGAAACGCTGGTATTTACATCCATAATAATCCTCTTTATTTAACTTATTAAGCTTCTTTTTTGCGCAGGTTGGTGTACACCTGTTGTGCTACTGACAAAAGATTTTGTATCGTCCAATACAAGACCACCCCTGCCGGCATATTCCAGAAGAAGAACAGCATAATCAGCGGCATTAACTGCATAATTTTCTTTTGGCTGTCATCCCCAGAAACCATTGTCATCTTTGTCTGAAAAAACTGTGTCACTGTCATCAGTATAGGCAGTAAATGAAATGCAAACCCACCGATCAGCGGCAGCGTGACAGGCAACAGGAAAACTACATCAGGTTCAGATAAATCTGAAATCCATCCTGGTATAAACGGAGCCTTCCATAAATCATAAGAATCACTGAATGCACTATACAGTGCGATAAAAATCGGAATCTGTATAACCATAGGCAAACAGCCGCTCATCGGGTTTACTTTATGTTCTTTATACAGAGCAAGTGTTCGACGCTGCTTCTCCTGCGGATTCTCTTTATACTTCTCATTGATCTCTTTCATCAATGGCTGCAAGGCAGACATTTTTTTCATTGATTCTGCCTGCTTCTGGTTGAGCGGAAAGAAAACAATTTTGAATAACAGGGCAAACAGAATAATGCCGATTCCATAATTTGGGATCACACCATACAACAGGTTTAGGAACGAAACGATGAGGTCTCGAATAGGTGCGGTGATTCCGAAGTCAAATGCTTTGTAAAGATCGGGATGTATTTTCTGTCGCCAAGGGAATACGCTATCCATCTCTTCTTTAACAGTCAGCAGGCTTTTTACTTTGGGCCCGGTAAACACGCCAAATTCAAGGCTGATTTTTTGCGTATTCTGGTCTTCAACAGAAGTCATCGGTTTCAGCTGCAAATGCATTTGCTGGGGGGCAGCTTTACCTCCCACCCCGGCTTGAGACTGGGGAAAAAAGTATAAGCCGTCATTGTCAAAAAATGGCATAAAGGCAGCCGTCATGAAACGCGAAGAACGCCCGAAAAAGTTAACCTGACCAAGACTGTGCTTGGTTTCATTGTTTGCACCACAGGAAAAGAATCCGGAACCTTCTCCCATATAAAACAGCTCGAATTCAGTACCGACATGCTGAAAATTATAATTGGTCTGAGAGCTGCGCGGTGATTTTTCATCACCCGCCGGGCCTATTGATGTCACCGGATAAAAATAAAAGCCGGTCAGCATTACGGGTTTATCATGTTGAATTGTCAGCTGCCAGTCAAACTGCCAGTAGTTTCTACCCTCGGCAAAAGTAAATTTTTTGATCAATTCGCCGTTGAGCTTTTTGTCCCCGGCAATCAATACAATTGGTAGTGAGGCTGTAATAATTGTCTTATTATCTTGTTTAGATTCGCTGAGTCTGTAATTGGCGTTTTCAAATAGTTCCTGATTTTCACGGTTTGAGTAAACCGAAAACGGGAACGGATCAGGATCTGTCAAATTTACATCATTTCTAAGTTTAGATTCTTTATCGAGATGGCGAAATTCAGTAACTTGCCCGCCTTTTGACGAGAGTATCACGGTAAAGCGATCTGTGTGTACCCCAATCTCTTTTTTGGGGTTCGCTGCCCCCGGGGCCGGTTGAATTTCGGTAATCTGCAATGCGCTGGAGTTCACCACCGGTGCCTGAACTTTAGCAGAGCCGGCAGGCTGGGGTTGAGCATAAAGTATCCCACCCATAGAAAAACTGAGAATCAATATTGCATGTTTTACAAGTGCAGTGAAAACACCGCATGGTTTTTTTGAAATTTTCATGGCGACTGGGATAAGAATGGATAGAAAAACCTGCGGTAAAGCCTGTTTTTTAAAATTTGTGCTGTCTCGCCATAAAAAAAGCTTGTCGTGCTATTTTCAGATAATGCCAGATTTTGCCTATATGGCAGGACATTCAAAATGGGCAAATATCAAGCATCGTAAAGGTGCAGCAGATGCCCGACGTGGCCAGGTGTTTACCAAACTGGCAAAAGAAATTATGATATCGGCAAAACTGGGGGGCTCAGACGAAAACTCGAATCCTCGGCTTCGAACTGCAATCCTGAAAGCCCGGGCCGCCAATATGCCGAAAGACAATATCGAACGCGCGGTTAAAAAAGGTGCGGGAGAGCTCGAAGGTGTCAACTATGAAGAGGCTGTCTATGAAGGCTATGGTCCAGGCGGCATTGCCATCATGATTGAAACCATGACCGATAAGCGCACGCGTACTATTCCAGAACTGAAGAATATTTTTACTAAAGCCGGAACCAGCATGGCAGAAAGCGGCTCGGTAAGCTACCTGTTCGATCATAAGGGAATGCTGCTGGTCAAAGCCAACTCTGCGACTGAAGACCAGCTACTCGAGGCTGTGCTCGAGACCGGTGGCGAAGACATGGAGCAAGATGAGCCCGGTGTCTTTGTTATCTATACCACACGTGAAGATTTTCATGCTGTCAGTGACAAATTGATTCCCATACTCGAGGCGAAAGGCTGTGAAATTCTCGAATCTGGGCTTAAATTCGTACCACAAACAACAATGGAGCTCGATGCAGAGAAAACCACTGCTGTTTTAAAGCTGCTCGACCAGCTGGAATCCCACGACGATGTACAGAATGTATATTCGAATCTCGAACTGACCGATGAAGTGATGGCCGGCTCGCTGTCTGATTCATGATCTTTCTGGGTCTAGACCCGGGTTATGCAAGATTAGGTTTCGGAATTGTAGAATTGAACGGAACCAATCTCAAACATATAGAACATGGTACATTTGAAACCGATTCTGGTTTGCAGTTTCCTGAACGGCTATTGCAGCTTGAAGATAGTCTGCAAAAGATACTCGCACGATATGATTTTTCATATTGTGCGCTTGAGCAGGTGTTTTTTCGCAAAAATCTCACAACGGGGGTCTTATTGATTCAGGCCAGAGGGGTTGTTATACTTACCTTGGCACGCGCAAAAATTCAGTTCAGTGAAGTATCGCCCACTTCCCTGAAGAAAGCATTGACGGGCAGTGGGGTTGCCGGTAAACCCCAGATGCAATCAATGACGGCTCGATTATTGTCTTTGTCAGCAATACCCAAACCTGACGATGCGGCGGATGCCCTGGCTCTCGCAGTTTGTGCAGCCTTTCAATCTAGATCTGCCTTGCATAGGAAAGCCTCGGCGGTTTCGCACGTAAAAAAGGAAACGTTATGATATCTTCACTGAGGGGAATTCTCGTCAATCTTACCCCTACCCGGGCGATAGTCGAATGCGCAGGTGTCGGTTA
>JAGRNJ010000043.1 GCA_020440825.1 Leptospiraceae bacterium
CGTAATAAACTGGGGGGCCGAATTGGTGTGAACTCGAATGCGCGCGTTATCCAGTTTTTCCACTTCATCTGCAATGATACCTCTATTCTTTTTTAGATACTCAAACGACGAGAGAGCTTGATACATGCGATCCATCAGATCAGTTTGTATGTTCACATAAGCTCTAATCGCGCCTGTTATTTCCTCAAAGTCTTCACGCCGAATAGCAACGTACTCGGTATCGCATATCAACTCTTTTGGTTTACTGCTTCTCTTCCCTTTTCTCTCTTCTTGTGACATAATAAAAATCCTCCTTTTTGGTTGACCCCCGCCTGCGAACTTGCGGCGATGGTCGTGTTGTTGTTGGTGGGTAAGGGAAATGCATTTCCCTTTATTACTCAACAACCTCAACAACAAGATAATACACCTCAGGTGTATCGTCAACAATAAATACACTTGAGGTGAACTTTTTTTGAAGGAACGTTTAGCCCATCTTATCAAAACGTGTGGTGTGTCTCAAAAGGAATTTGCAGATCGAGTTGGCTTGCGGTCATCTTATATTAGTGATGTATTGAATGATCGCAAAGGTGGCTTTTCGCAAGAGTCTCTTTTAAGTATGCACAGGAGCTTTGGTGTGAATATCCACTGGCTCCTGACTGGTCAGGGAGAGATGTTTGTTGGTGATGCGAGCCATCCGCCCTCATTACCCATTGTTGATACCTGGTTGTCTCTCGATAAAGAGGGTCAGCGTGATCTCTCTTTATTCGGTGAGTTCTTGCAGATCAAGCGGGGCGTGAGGCCGGTTAGAGTTAAACCCGCCCCGGTGCCGCAAGCCTACCCGCATGAAGACCTGCGAGAGATTCCCCTTTTGGGCTCGGTTGCCGCCGGGCATCCCATGCATGCCTTTGAAGATATCGAGCGCACTATTCTCATGCCACGGGTATTGTTTCCCAATCGGGGCAAGCTCTATGCTCTGCATGTGCGTGGTGACTCGATGATTAATGCCGGTATCAATGAGGACGACATTGCCGTGATTCGCCGCACCGAAGGGGTTGAGGGTATTCGGCCCGGTGATATCGTCGTGGTGATGGTCGATGAGGCCGTGACCCTGAAGTACCTGATTCGGGATAATGGCAATGTGATCTTACGTGCGGCAAACCCCTCTCACCCCGACCGCATTCTGGAACCCCAGGAAAGCACCAAGGTCTTGGGATATCTGGCGGGATTGATAAGGTTAGCAAGGGGGGATTAAGTGATAATGGGTAAGAAATGGCTTGACGGTGAGCCGATATAGACGACCTTAGAGTATGAGTGACTATCTATTTGCAGAAGAGTCCTTCTTGACCGGTCTTGCCCGTGTTCTCGACATTGGCGGCACGTTTAACCAGTACAACACCGCCCCTAGCGAAGAACTTGCCGACGGAATAGCTATTGCCTCTGACTGGCAGGCTGTGGGTAAAGATATTCAGGCCGGCATTAATCAATATGAGCAGGCGAAAGCCTAAGCAGAATACCGGCCATGTAGCTCAGTTTCAGGCTACTTTTACCGGGCCTTTGCCACCGCCGGCAATAATTGAGCGATACGATGCCGTACTGCCCGGTGCTGCAGAACGAATTCTTAAAATGGCAGAGAATCAGTCTGCCCATCGTCATGAAATCGAAAAAACAGTAATCAAGCAAAATGGTCTCAAGTCTTTGTTAGGCCAGATATTCGGGCTAGTTATAGCCATGACTGTGATCTGTGGAGGCTTCTGGATGATCTACCTGGGAAAATCTATTCTGGGTCTTTCTTTGGTGATCGGTAGTCTTGCCGCCCTGGCGGCTGTGTTCGTTGTTGGTAGAGCGCGGCAAGGCTCTGAGCGAGCTCAAAAGCAAAAGATGTTTCAGTAGTGGCCTATTTTACGAGGGACTAAGAAATAATTTTGGTTTAAATTCTATCGTCTTATCGTATATAGTCAAAACATGCCGCAAAATTAAGCGGCGGGAGGCTGTATGTATTTCTTTTTAATTCTTGGTATTTTTGCCGCTATTGGTGCAGCAGTTAATCTCAAGAAGATCAATGAACCTATTGAATCAAAAGGCAAGACTATGAGTCGCAAGAGTCTGGTGATCTTGCAATCTGTGATTGCCGTGGTGGGCTTGGGAATGTTCGGCTTGATGGCGGGGGAAGATAACTATGATGTAAGTCGACTGATCGACGCTTTAGAATATGAGGTAATTAAATCTGATGATAACAGTATTGAAGGGCGCAAGAGAATGACCTTTGCGATTAAGAGCTCGGCAAAGACTATGGAAGATCGCCAGCACACAACCGCCAAGGCGGCACTTCAATTACAAGAAAAGCATTCTCTTGATACTATTTATATTCATCTCGAAGAAGATATCAAAACAGCAACCGGTGGTTATCAGTATTGTATTGTAAGTTTTGCACCGGATGGCAAGGGTAATGGCAGTAACGATTGGGAGTGGCAGTCAAGCTGTGCTGATAATGTAACCACTTCCCTTGGTGGTTGTCAAGGCCCCAATGATGATCAAGATTGTGTATCAAATATTATTTCGAAAAAACAGGTTGAGATCATTGCGGCGTGGCGTGAAAACCGGGAAAAGTTTATTGAAAACGGCAGCCTTAATGAAGCAAAGCTGAAAAAGTTTATTTCAGAAAAACTGAGTATTCCAGTTAATAGAGTCACCTTGCCTTTGGTGCAGCGTATGGGTTTCGAAGCGGCAGGGTTGTTTGAGTAGAATCCTTACTAAAAAAGCAGAAATTTGGCAATATATTCTGCATAAAATTGTAAAAAAATGGTTGACGGCAAAAAACAAAACTGCCGTCACTGAACCTATGAGACATTTTACAGGGTCTTCTCCCGCAATCTCTCTTCAAATACTTTACCTGACATAGATTAGCTCTATTGACTTAAGTATGCAATCTTACTATAACCAATACAAATACAATTTAGGAGAAGCGAAGTGTCAGAAACAAGAGAAAGTACAGTTACAAATAATGAGCCAATTACTGATGAGCAGTTTTTGGAAATGATCAAAGATGAAAACCACGATATTAGTGTGTCTGAAGTAGAGTTCACCGGTAGCCTGATTGATCAATTAGAGAGATATTACAAAGGAGAAGCTCTATAAGATGACCTCAGAGGATTTCGGGAGAATTTGGGATAATGCCATCTCTGGTGCTCTTAAAAAAGCATCAGATGCATCTGGCTTAAGGCCGTCAGTAATCACAACGCAGTTACACAATAAGTACGAAGAGTTCAATAAAGCTCATAAAAATGGTGGTAACATGGTAGATCCTCATAAGCCATTAGACCGGCACAAGGTAGCATCATGTTTAACGCACGCAGTTATAGAATTACACCCTTTTGATGTCTCTAAAATAATGGAAACAGACCCCATAAAACGCTTTCGAAAGCGGACTGTGAATTATTCTGCTGGGTTATATTCTGGTTTAAGTGTGATGGTCGATATGATCAAGGCCGATGCAAAGAAAAATAATAATGGTTTCCGGCAGCAGGCTTTCAGTATAGATTTGAAGTATCCAACTCCGACAGACGAAAACCAAAATTACATAGATTATTTGATAAAGGCACTGGTGAGGGCTCATATCAATAAAGAGAAAAATATAACCCTGTTAGCACACATTTATTTTTTTATAGAGAAGTATCATGAAGATGCTGTAAAAAAAGAATTACTTGAATCCACTAATGTGACATAAAAATATTTGCCTTCCTGTCTAACTTTTAGTATATGAAAAGTAATGTCTCAGCTTGAATTTGACTGGGAAGGCCTGGCTCGCGGTATGGATGATCTTCTCACCCCTGCTGAGGCTGCATCTCTAATTCGTGTTGCTCCCCGCACCTTACGCCGTTGGCGTCAAGAGGGCCGCATACCTGCTATTGGTTATACCCAGTCGAGCTACCGATTCTTGAAACGCGATGTTCTGCAGTTAATGCAGAGCTCGTATCAACCCGCCGCTACACTTTAAAAATCTTCGGCATCTCTGGCAAGGCCGGCCCTTGTGGCCAATGCGACCTTGCAATCTTGTGAAATCTATTTTAGTCTCTTAGTTAATGGAAGCCCTTTTATCGTCTGTTTATACCGGCGTATCTGTGCTCGGGGTTCTGGTTATTGCCATTTTTTGGTTGGCAGGCTTGGAGTACAGACAGCGCGCAACCCGTGAGTCGCAGCGTCTTATTGATGCTGAAATTAAAGTGATGAAGACTGAATTGCAGGTATTGCGTGATATCGCCATGAGAACAGATAAGTCACTGGCGGTTATCATCGAAGAGTTGCGCCACACACGAGAGGTCTTTCAAATATCAGAAAGAAGCCGCCACGAGAAATTTGAAAATCTTTTTTCTCGCGTTCGGGATATTGAAATAGGGAGACAAGGTAAATGAAAAAAATTACTATAATTCGAGGCGGTTGTAAAGAGCCATTCATTCTGGAGAACGGCGATAAGTATGACAGTGTTATTATCATTGAAGACGCGGCTGGTAAAGCGATTGCTCGTATACCATTTGTGAATACCGACTTCACAGAAAAGTACAAAGGTGGCATCCTGGCACCGGGTACATACCGGGGAATTTGCGCCCGGCGTAAAAGCGGTGATAAGGCTATCTGGCTGTTTCGCTCTGATCGCAAGATCACAGCACAGAACCAGATCAGTGCCGCAGAGTACATGTTGCCCTCGTTGATTCCTAACCCGAATCACGGCGGCAAAAAACAGATGCAGTACATACTGATTCATCGGGGTGGTTTGAACTGGGACTGGTCGCATGGTTGTGTTACTATTTTGGCTCACTACTTTGACCGCTTCGCAAAGCACTTTTCAGTAGATGAATTGTGTGAGGTTGAACTCATACAGGCAGGCGAATAGTGACTCTCAAAAAAATGTCTAAAACCCAGCTTATAGAAGAGCTGCAAGCTTCTAAAGAAAAAATTGTGAACTTGAAACTATCGCAGTCAGAGCTTGCCCAGGTAAATATCGATCTGCTTAAGAAGCTCGACGCTGAGCGGCAAAAGTTTCCGCGAGCAGGTAAAACCTACTGGGCATTTTTCTTTGCCCTGTTATTGTCGATTGGCGGGTATTTTATACCTGCAGAGCCCATCTCTATTTGGGGGGCTTCTCTGCATGGAAATCTGTACCAGGTTGCCGGGGTATCGATTCTCGCAGTGCAGTTTATTGGGCCTTTCTTGTTGTCGATTGTGCGTTATCGTTCGCAGGGAAAAGACCGGCGGGAGAGTTATGATGCGCCGAAGTATTAAGCTCATTGTTACTCTGGCTGTCTTTATGGCCGGTTGCCAGAGTGTGCCAGTGGTTGTGCCGGGTGAACTGAGCTCGACTGCGAAGCTGGTTGATCAGCTAAGCGGAGACCAGAACATCAAAGACAAAATACGGGACTCTCTGATAAACGCAGGCCGGGTGATTGCTAATCAGCAAACTGATATCAAACAGAAAGAGGTTCTTATTCAGAAAGAAAGTCAGCATGCGATACAATTTCGAACCTATAGAAACGCTGCCATCGGTATCGGGGCTGTGATTTTGATCGCAGGCGGATTGATTGCGGCACGAAAATTGAAATTGATTTAAAGGTCAGAATGGGCGGCAAGCGGTACACGAACACAGATAAAGAGCAGGCCTTTCGAATTTTCTTTGAGACCGGTTCTATCTCAGAGACAACCCGTCGCATGAAGAAATATTTGCCTCAT
This sequence comes from Leptospiraceae bacterium, assembly GCA_020440825.1. Taxonomy (GTDB): domain Bacteria; phylum Spirochaetota; class Leptospiria; order Turneriellales; family Turneriellaceae; genus JAGRNJ01. Next base: position 5,701 of record JAGRNJ010000043.1, read on the forward strand.
CTCTCAAAGGCTACCGTCTCAGCCTGGTCAAATGAAAAAGATGGTCGTGGGCTTGACTGGAATGCACGACGGCAAGAGATTCAGGCCGCCTCGAATAAGGGCCTTGATAAACAGTTAGCTTCTGACAGAAAAGAAATCTTGGGCAATGCCCAGGCATTTCGGCAGCGTATTCTTGCTCAGTTACCGGTTTTAGAGGCGAAGACACTTGAGGGTGCCACGTTTGCGTTTACAGCTTTATCTAAGTTTATACTCGAACAGTCGGGGGCAGACCGGGATTCTCAACAGACTGCACGGGAAGCCACGACCGCCTTGATACTGGCTCTGAGGGATGACCCCGAGATTGCAGATCTTCTGGAACGTAAATGGCCTGAAATTGAAAAACGATTATTTGATCACCTTGAGCGTGTGCAGAAACAGGCGGCCAAATGAGCGATGGCAATGTGTTTGAAGCTTTTGTTGAAGAAGGCCGCAAACATTTTGCAGCCTCGAACCTGCTTGAGTGGGCACAGGATAAAATCTATATTGAAGTGAAGTCTGGTCAGTGGAAACCTTTCACTCTGGCTGGTCATGAACCATTGCGTGAGTTATATCTCAAGGCGCAGGTGCCACGAATCTCTGTACCTAAAGCGGCGCAGTTAGGGGTCTCGACCTTCAGCACTATTAAAGCCATGTACCTGGGTGACCGCTTTGGCATCAGCACCGGGTATTACTTTCCCACCGACACTGACGTGCGGGATTTCGTAGACCAGAAATTTGACCGGGTGATTGAGAACTCTGAATATCTCGCACAGCTCAAGTTGCCAGATGACATTGACAACAAGGGTCTCAAGCAGTTTGCCCGATTTGCTGTTTTCTTTCGAGGTACCGAATCGAAACGTAAAGTGAAATCGATCACAGTCGGGCATATCGTAAAAGATGAGCTCGATGAAGCCAATCAAGAGAATATGGCGTTTGCCGATGACCGAATGCTGCACCAGGGAGAGAGCACCATGATTACAGAATTGTCACAGCCTTCTGAAGAAGACTTTGGCATTGATGCGGCATTTAAAGAGTCAGACATGAGTTATTGGGGGGTGCGCTGTGGTTGCAGTCACTGGAATTTTCCCGATAAAGATTTTCCTGAAAATCTGATTACCCGTGGCAACACAGTGTATATCGGCTGTGTGAAGTGCTCAAAGAAGCTGAACATACAGCACTCTAAAGTGATGGGTGGCAAGGCCGAGTGGGTTGCCGAGCACCCCGGTCGAAGCAAAGAACATTTCGGTGCTCAATTATCACATTTGATTTTTGATGTTACATCGCCAGAGAAAATATTATCAAAGTATAAAAACGCAACAACCAGTATTCAGAAAAAAAATTTCTCAATATCGATTTTGGGTAAAGCCTATTCTACGGCCCGAACCAAGCCTGTTACCGATGAAGTCTTAAACGCTGCCGAGCGGGATTACGGCTTCTGGGAGCGTGCCAAGTTCTCGTACTTCGGTATGGACGTAGGCGACTTGTGCCACCTCTCGTTCTATGTGCCTATTGACGGTGGTAAGATGCGGCTGGTAAACTGCTATGAGATACCGGCTGATAAAAAAACTGAAATCATACAGCTCATGAAACGCTTTGGGGTTTATTCTGGCATCATCGATGCAATGCCCTTTAAGACTCTGGCAAAAGATATTGCACGGGAATTTCCCGGACGGGTTGCCATCAACTATTACAAGGGCGACACCCTCAAAACCGGTACAGAGGGCGAAGGCCAGTGGGAAGTCAAAAAGACCACCATTGACCGCAATGAGTCGATTGATGAAACCATTTCTCTATTGCATGAGGGGCGCATCGAGTTTCCCTCACGTAAGCGTTTGGGCGGTGGGGATTTAGAACGCTATGAAAAATACCGCACTCATTTGAAGCAGTTGATCAAAGAACAGGTAGACCGGCCCGATGGCAGTCATTTCTTTCAGTATAAAAAGAACGTAGCCAATCACTGGGGCATGAGCCTGAACTATGCCCGCATTGCCCGGGACATATCTGCTTTAGAAGTCGTTACTGATATTGCCCCCATAGGAGTTGATTTATCATGAGTATATTAAACTGGATCAGAGCCCGTCTGGCAACCCGCACAACTTCTACGCCGCTTGAGCGGCCTGCCCAAGAGCATGACACTACCTCGTTTTACCCTGCACGGGTTGTACCGATAGAATTTCTCGAGACCTTTGAACATTTGGCTTTGACCAGCCCCGATTTGTCGCAGGCACTCAAGCGTTCTATTCATTTGACAAACACCGGACATCAGGTAGAGATTGAAACCCGCTCAGGCAATGATAAAAAGGCGAGCGAGATAATTTCAGAGTTTTCAAAGAATTTGTATCAGGAAGGTGCCGGTGCCGATAGCCTGGTCAATTCGCTGCTGCGACAGATTACCCTTAAGGGTGCTCTGTCTCTGGAGATTATACCTGATATCAATCTCAAAGATATTGAGACAGTACGACTGGTACCGGTGCAGCATGTACGCTTTAAGTACATTGACGGCCAGCGCGAAATTGTGCAGACGATTGGCGGGGTTGAGAAGGTCTTAAACCGCAACCAATATTTGTATTATCCTTTAGAGACTGACGAGAAATCGCCTTACGGAATTCCTGAATATATTTCTGCTCTCGAAATTTTAAATGACATTCAGCCTGAGTCAATTCGGGGTGTAAAAAAGATCATCAAGAAATTTGGTCTTTTAGGCTTCATCAATGCAGTCAAAAAGATACCTTACCGCCGGGGCGATGAATCTGAGGGAGAGTTTCAGACCCGGCTCAAGCGGGATCTTGAAAACTTCGCCTCTGTTTTCAGAAAGAATTTTGAGAACGGTGCAACCGTGTCTTACGATGACACCAAGATTGAGCACCACTCTGTCACAGAGAATACCCGTGGTGCGATTGACCTGTTTCGAGAGATCGAACAACAGGCAGCCTCGGGTCTTAATATTGACCCCGCTCTTTTGGGACGCAGTTATTCAACGACCGAGACCTATGCGGGGGTTGTGTACCATGCTTTTATCTCTGGTAATAAAAATAAACGTCGCCTGGTGAAACGTGCTCTCGAGCGCATTTATGAATTCAAGCTTTTACTCAATGGCATTGATGTTAAACGGGTGAGAGTCACGTTTAACCCCGACCCGTCTTTAGATCGTGAGGGTGAGGCACGGGCCAACTCTCTCGATATTGATAATGTCTTGAAGAAATTGAATGCGGGTTTGATTGATGATGATACTGCCGCACGGGAGCTGGGTTATGAGAAGGCCACAGGCACCCCCCGCTTTGCCGGTCTTATGGCAGACATGGATTCTCTGGAACTTGCCGAGGCTCTGCTCTCGGCGAAAAAAAAAAGCCTGAATGAACCGCCGGCTCGTAAAAAGAAAATAGAGACTGCCAACACGGCCCGCGAGAATGAGCAGAAAGCCTTTGCCGACTTTCGGAAAAAATACGCCAGTGAATTAAGCCGGGTCGAGAAACAGGTTGAAGAAGCCCTGGCAAAAGACGGGAATATCACCGATGCTATGGTTGTGATTGATCGGGCATTTCAAAAAGAATTGCCCGGCCCTTTGTATGAGACCTTTCGCCCTTATCTGGTAGAAGCCTGGTTACCTGCCTCAAAAGTTAAACCACCAATAGGCCCACGGAACAAACAGGAAATAGTACACATACCAACTTCAACTGCAATGCAGATTTTTAACGATCAATTTAATCATGGTTTCTTAAATGCTTACGAACGGCGTAAAACTGATATTCAAATTGCTATTGAAAGAGAACTTTCGGGTAAAGCCTCTGATGTGAAATCAGGAGTTGAGGCCGCCCGCAAAGCAGCTAAAGAAGCCGGTAAGGTGATGAGTGATGACTGGCTCATGAGCCAGTATAGATTAGTCGTGAGCGGTTCTGTGATGAAGGCCCGCAACTTTGCTCAGGTGTTGAGTTACCAGGCTTTGGAATACACCGAGCTTGAGTTTGTGGCCATACTCGATAATAAGACCTCACCTATTTGCCGAACCATGAATGGTCGGCGGGTCAGTGTAAAACGTGCGGTCGACTATGTGCAAGATTACATGGCGACCGACCCCGACGATATCAAGACTAAGTTTGCCTGGGCAAAAGAAAGCGGGTTTGATAGAGCCGCCCAGGGAAAGAACACTGACCAGATTTTAGCCGGCATGGGTTCAAAGCTGCCGCCGTTTCATGGGCACTGCCGAACGTCCGTGGTGCCGGGATTGACTGAAACGATTGTGAATTCTAAGGGTCGACCACTCGAGCCCAAGTTCCCGCCGTTGAAGAATGTAAAAAACAAAGATCAGCTCAAGCAAGGTTTGCGTGGTATTATTCGAGAACCCGGTAGTGACCAGGGAGAGTTTACCATGAATGAGTTGGCATCACGAATTAATTCGTTCTCCCGGGATGGGGTTTGGGATGATGAAAATTTGAAAGTGCATCATGAAAAGCACGGGAGAAGACTCAAGATTACAGATAAAGATAAATATGCAGAATACGCAAAAGAGGTGGCTAAAACTTTTGACCATGCGTACCTTTACAAAGAGTACACCAAATTTGGCGATGATACGAGAGTCATGTATTATAAAAAAAATGAGCAGGTCGGCACAGTTGTGAGTCTTGTTAATGGTAAAATTATATCATGCTTTAAGGTTGACGCTGACAATAAAGCAAGAAAACTTGAGAATAGAAGTTGGAAGTTAATTTAAGATGAGTGCTATTATAGAATATGCGGCAAAGGGACAAGCTGAAACTGAAGAGCTTGAAAATGAATTGTTCATCATGGATAAAGAAAATAATGTCTCTGATGATTTGGTTTTAATTAATTCAATGCCGGGTTTATTAAGCACCGGTTATGAGGAACTCCCTTACCCCGACTACAACAACGGTGAGCATACTTGGCGATGGCAGTGGACAGAAATCACCTCTGGTCGATACCCTTTGAACAAACTTCCTGACCATGTGCGGGACATCGCTGAGGCTCTTTATTACTTAAAAAATGCCCCGAAGGTGAAATCTGCATGAAAGCGTTTTTAAGGGCATTTTCGGGGGTTTTTACCTCAAACGGGTATTTGGTCGGGAAATGGGACATAATGCCCGTGGCAACGCTTGGCAACGCCTCAGAAGCGATTGTATAAAGTCTTTGTGACCTGCTTTGCATCTTGAAGCAAGGCGTCCCGAAAACCGGGAAAATCTAATCTGTAAAAATAAAAAAATAACGGCATCTCTGGCAGGGCTGGCCCGCGTGGCCATCGTGACCTTGTAATTCAAAAATCAATGTGCTAAGTTCTTCGTGTAATGGCGAGAGAACAAGGCTGGCGTGAATTTGAGAACGGGGTGCGTTTGCATGACAATGGTCAGGGACAGGTGCGCCTTTTTGCCCCCTTTTCAAGTTTTGAGTCTCTGAGCAATGTAGGCTCTGATTCACCCGCCGCCGCGATTGGCAACGGGCGTCTTGAAGAACCCCCGGTGACTGGCACTGATCCGAAATCAAAGCTCGAATTTGTTGAATATAAATTCAGAATGCTTTCGAAGTCGTACATTCCCGGTTACGGTCTCGATTTCAGCGAGGGCGATGTTCTGCAAGAGGCACTGGCCAAGTTTGCCGTAAAACTTTTTCGAAATCACTACACTACCATTGAGCAGTCTTTAGGGCTGGCGCATTCGCCAGTCTGGACAAACAGCCGTGGGGTTGAGGGCGTAGATGCTGTGTACCGAATTTTTCGCAAATTCGGTGAAGATGTCATTGATCGTCTGGATGCCGGGGTTGTAGATTCAACCAGTGTGGGAATTCATTTTCTGTGGCGTAAGTCTCACCCTGAGCTTGAGGGTTACTCTTTCTATGATAATATCGGAAAAGAAATGAACGGCCATGTCGTGCGTTTTGTCGTAACAAAAATCTTACGGGTGGTTGAGGCTTCTATTGTCTACGCAGGGGCTGATGCAGATGCAAAGCGTCTGGATGCGAATGTGAACCTTGAACCGCAAGATCGTAATGATGAAAAACTGCAATATTCAGGAGATACCATGGAGATTGAAAAATTAAAAACTCAGCTCTCAGAGACAGAAACGAAAGTCTCTGCTCTCGAGACTGAAAAAGGTGAGCTTTCTCAGAAGTTGAGTGAGGCTCAAAAGAAAATCGAAGAGCTGACCCCCAAGGCGGCGTTAGCCGAGGAAATTGAAAAAGACCTGCGGGAAACTGCTGTCAAAAACTATCGCCTCTCTGCGGGTGATAAGGCCAAAGATGAAACCATTAAATTTCTGCAAGAGGCAGACTTGTCAATGGTGAAAACTCTGTCGGCAGAATACGCCGAACGGGCAGAAGAACTGCACCCGCTCACATGCGGCAAGTGCGGGGCTAAGGGTTCTTTATCCCGTGCGAGCTCAGCAGAGACACCTCTCGAGCAACCGAAAACAAACAGCGATACAAAAAAGCGGGCCAGTGATTACAAGATGCCCGGCAAGGAGTAAATATGTACGATATCGATAACAAAGGAATCGGTGAAAAGACTGTCGTAACGATGGCCAGTGCCCTGACACGGGGAACCGATGAAGGCAAGCCGGTCAAGATCAGTGCGAGTAACACTGTTGCCTTAGCGGGTGACAATGAACTCTTTCACGGAATTGTGAAGACCATTGAGAAAGACGGTAAATGCGCCGTGGCCCTTGATGGGGTGCAAACTGTCACTTACTCAGGTACAGCACCGGGTCTGGGTCTCATTAAGCTTGAGGCCGATGGTGCCGGGAACGTTAAAGTCGATGCTACCAATGGACGGGAGCATGTTGTGGTGGCAGTAGATACCACCAATACTCTGGTTACCTTTAAGCTGTAACCGGGAAAAATGAAGGGAGTATTATTATGGGCGAAGTAAAAAAATTGAGTCTTGAAAAAGACATGTACCCTGCAGCGGCAGAGGCCGGGCTTACGTTTCAAGAGTTTCTGGAAGCGCAAGACCCGTCAGAAAAATATCTGACCGATGGTGGTAAAGAAACTGAGCTCTCAAAGCTGAGTGCCTTTGAGCGTCAGTTAATGGCCAATGACATTAAAGTGGGCAGTGCCGATGCCAGTCTGGTTGATTCGTTCTTCAAGACTTCTTCATCGAGTGTGCTATTCCCTGAGTATCTGTCACAGCAGATTCAAATCGGAATGCGTATGGGTAAAATGTATGCTATGATTTCAGATGTAGTGTCTGTTACCTCTAATATTGAGGGCGGGTCGTATAAATCTTCTGAGATTGATCTTGATAACACAGATCTGAAGCACAAGCGAGTTGCTGAAGGTGCGGCTTTTCCCAAGGCTACAATTCGTACCAAAGACAAAACTATTGATCTGCGAAAAATCGGTATTGAGATCGACGCATCTTATGAAGCAATGCGCCGCATGAAAGCCAATGTGTTGGCAGCTGCAATGCAGGTACTTGGTATGCGCCTGTCAAAAGACATTGTTACTGAGGCAATCAATGTACTGGTGAATGGCGATGGGAACTCTAACCCTGCTAGCAATGTGAACACCGCAACTTCAGAGGCTCTCGTTTATGGTGACATCTTGAAGCTGTTACTGACTGCCGAAGAAGGCTTCGAGTTTGACTCGGTGATTGCGCCCAAAGCCGTGATGGAAAAAATCTTAACCATCTCTGAGTTCAGAGACCCGATTGTTGCGGCCAACTGGCTCACTAAAGGTGAGCTTACCACCCCACTAGGGATGCGCCTGAAGATTTCTGAGGGTGTGGCGGCTAACAAGATTCTGGCATTCAACAAGACGGCAGGAATTGAAATGCTGCAAGAGCGTGGTGCTCAACTGGTCGAGGCTGACAAGATTATCAATCGTCAGATTGAAGGTTCGGTGGTATCTAAAGTCGTCGGCTTTGGTAAGCTCTTTGCGAACTCTGCAAAGATCATGTCAACTGTCTGGAGCTAAATCATGGCCCAGATTAAAGTAACCTTAAACAGCGTACTGGCAAGAAAGGGGCTCGGTTTTACCGATGCCTCTTTACCTGAGCCGCAGGAAATTCGTCAGGCGAAACCCGGCACACCCCAGATGTTGAGCGTGCAAGACAGCAGTTTCGTGCAAGAGAAAATCAATACCGGTGAACTGGTTCTGGTTGAAGAAAAATCTGAGTCGAAACCAAAAACCGGTGATGCCAGCAAAAATACTGCCAGTACCAAAAATGCCAAGGGTAGTAAAAGCCAGACCGGTAATTCTACCGCTAAAGCAACTGCTAAAGCAACTGCTAAGGCAACCGGTGAGGGCGACGAGACCGGAGAAAAAGAACCGGACTCTGGTGAAACTGAGGCCAACTAACCATGATCGCAACCGCTCAAGATATTGTGTCACTGGGGTTTGATGCTGATCTGTTAAACCAGTCAGATGAAATTCCTGAAGGTGATGATGCGTCACCTCTGACACTGTATGTTCAGAAAGCAATTCGGCGGGCGGCCACACGGCTGGCTCGTTGGGTTTCTCAGGAGCGGTATGATGAGATTGAGGCACGGGAAGCTGATGACCCACTACGGGAAGCGTACTTGCATGCTGAGGCACTGCTGGCAATTGCCGAACTTTTGCCGGTGGTGTATGCCCGTAATATCGCCAGTGAAGAGCAGGTAGAGATCGAAGGCTTACGCTTGCGCTTTCGTAACTTGAGCAAAGATGAACAGGCATTTCAGTTGTCACAGCTCATTACTCAGGCAGAGGCTCATGTTATTACCGAGCTGGTGAACGGTTCGGTTTCAACCGGAGAGGGGTTTGTAGTCTTATGAATTCTGCCGATGCCCGTCGCCTGTTTAAGAGTGCGGCTAAAAACATCATCACTATGAAGCTGATCTCTCGCACCTCGGGTGCGTTGGAGTCACGACCGGTTGTTACCTATGAAAACGTACCGGTGCGCAATGTGATGGTGTCATCTATAACCGATGCGCAACGTATGGCCGGTGGCGGTACTTATCGTGATGCTGATCTATTGGCGGCGTTTGTGGCGATTGATCTTCCCGGAAGGGATGAGTTCAAATCTGCCGGGCGTTTAGATACCGGTGACCGGGCGATTGCCCTTGGTTGTGAATGTGAAATTGTAAACGCAAGACGCGGAGAGATTGCCGGGTTACCGGTGATCTTCTTGTATTTGAAGCGAACCTTCAAAGAGGCGGTAGCAGCTCAATGAGTCAAATGAAAATTACCGGCTTCGAAGATCTGGGTAAAGCCCTGGTGAATCTCTCCCGTGCGGTAGAGCGCAAGGGCGATAAGCGGGTACAGCGTGCGGCCAATATTGTGCGTACCAATGTGATTAAGGTGATAAACTCACAGCCAGGAAACTGGCGGGCCCTATCGCTCAAGTACGCAGAGCGCAAAGCGGCGGCCCGTGGTTCGAATAAGATTTTGATTTCGGGAGTGCGCACCGCCTCATCGAATACGCCAAGCATCAACTACCGCAACTCATTTGATATCGAGCAGACCGGTAAGGCCCGCTTTGAGGTGGGCAGTAATCACCCGCAGGCACGGGCTCTTGAGTTTGGTTTTGAGCCTCGCAATTTGCCGGCACGACCACATCTTGAACCAGCGATTGACGAGAGCAAGACTGCGATTGCTGATGAGTACAAAGAATTCTTACGAGAGGTATTTAACTGATGCGCGGCATTCACATTGACTATCTCAAAGCAATGCGTACCGCTGCCGGCTTTACTGGTAAGCTGTTAGAGATTGCCCCCCGTGCAGATGAGATCATGCGACAGATACCAGTGGCTGTCATTTACCCCCGCCCGGTTGTAAATCAGTTAGATGCCCGAGTTCTAAACCGGGTTAAGCGTTTGCCCAGTCTGCAAAATCAGAACGGTACCAAAGATCTGAAATATGTGAAGAGACACTTCAAGCAAGAGTACCGGTACCAGGTAGCATTCTTCTTGAAGGGCGATTCGATTGAGGCAGAGCTTATGAGCTCACACCAGGCGCCGGGCATTATCGATAAGTGCCTCAAATTTATCTCTGATAATCAATATATCACGACCGGGAATACATTGGCACAGATTGGCGTGGATGTTGGCCCCAGCGGCATTATTGAAGATGAAGCTGATAAGGATGTCTTTAAGGCCTTTGTCGATGTGATTTTTCGCGATGGCGTATATGAAGAAGAGCTCGAGCGCACCCTGGCAGGTGGTACGCTCGAGATTGAATTACCTGTATTAATTAATCAAGGAGCATAGTATGACTTTCAAAGAACAAATTGAAAAACTTAAAATCAAACCCCATGTTGCGGCGGCCCTGAAGGTGCGTCTCAAGGTGAGTGATGAGAGCAACGTGAGTGAGTCTCAAGTGTTAGAGGCTTATCAGGGTTTTATGGGCAAGCCTCATGAGTCGGCCCGCAAAGTGCTAAGCAAGCCGGCTGTCAAAAAGCCGGTACTGGTTGAATCAAAACCAGACGTGAAAGCTATCAAATCAATTTCTGATGATGATAAAAATACCAAAAAGGATGGTGACAAATAATGGCAACAGGTGATGTTAAAACCTTTCACGAAAGTGGCGGGGTTGCGGCCTCTGCATACCCGGCAGACCGGGTGCATGCAAAAGTGGGTCAGGCAGAAAGCGGCAATCATAATCAGATTTATCTGATCGGGAATGCGGCACAGGCAAAAGATGTTTTCGGGCGTGGGCCTCTGGTTGATGCCCTGATTCAACACTTTGAAGAATTTAATGTTGATCGGGGTGAACAGGTGGTACCAGTCTTGGCAATACGGCCTGAGAACGATGATGCGGGCTCAGTGAATATCGTGGAGGGCGATGGCAACACCGGGGCGGTGGCTACACCGACGACTTCGGGGGCACCTACTGCGACCCGCAAGGTTGTGCTGGTTGTCACCAAAGCCGGGGCCAGTGGTACGGCAGAGTACAAGCGCAGTCTCGATGGTGGCATCACTTTTGAGAGCCCACTTGTTTTCCCAGCATCGGCTTCACCGTTGTCTTTGGGTTCAGGTGTCACGGCGACTTTTACCGATGATGCCACGCCGGCAGATACATTCGATGTGGGTGACACATTCACCTTTGAACTGACCGGGCCAACCCCTTCGACAGAATCGATCTTGGCCGCGCTGGAATTCTTAAAGCAAGAGTACCGGGCATACTTTATTCAGGTGTTGCATAAAGCTGATCTGGCATTTGCTGTCGCACTCAATGCTTTGGCCGCAGAGATGGCCACCGACTTTCACAATCCGGTGCGCATGATTGTTGAGGCCTTGGCTAAGACAGGCGATGAAACTGTGGCAGAATATTATGCCCGGCTCATGAGTGAATATGAACCATTCTTTTCTGACCGAGTGATGATCGTTGCCTGGGAAGGCTATTACATCGCCGGGGGCATTGAAGCCGCCGGAGGGATTGCCGCTGTTGAAGCATTAAACGTTGCCGGTGAATGGCGCAATGCTGCCACGTTCTTGGCGGCACGAGCTGCCGCATCGGCTGTGAATGAGTCGACTGCATGGGTCGAGAAAAACCGCTCACGAACCTTCTCAAAGATTCGGTATTGGGAAGAAGGTTACCAGGACTACTATGACAGCCTTGATGATATGCGTCTGGTTGTCGGTAAGCTGTATGACAATTATCAGGGCATTTTCATTGCCTCTGATAAAATCAAATCACACCCCGATTCTGATTTCATTGAACTGCCAGAAGGCCGGCGGGCAGACAAGATGCATCGCATTGTGCGCATGACAACTCTGCCTTTCTTGCATGCTGATGCTGAGGTGAACAGCAGTAGTGGCGGTATTGCGGCGGTTGAGGCGGCTGTGAATGCGGCGGTCTCGAAGCAGATGATGCAAGCCGGCGCACGGGAGATCAGCAGTGCCAAGGTTACCCTTGATCCTGATAAAACGTATTCGCAAGATCAGATTCTGAAGGCGCGAATTCAGATGGGAATCAAAGGGCGTACCAAGTCGATTGAGTGGACGACATCGTTCGCTATCTTAAAATAAGGAGTAAGGAATGTTTGAACCAGGAGATATAATACCAGAGGCGGCGAGTTTCAGTAATTTCAAACTGAACCTGTTTGGCCGGTCGATTATTCAATTCAAAGAGTTTGGCATCAGCTATGAAAAAGAAGTTGAGCTGAAATATGGCAAAGACGGTGAGCCTGTTTCGTATGTCGTCAAGAAATACAAACGGGATGTGAACGCCACACTGCAACTGGGAGAGCTGAAGCATTTTATACAGCAGGCCACACCGTTTGGCGGTGATCTACTGAAACTGCCCCCCCAGCCGATTGTAGGCGAGAGTGAATCTGAAGAGGGCAACTTTAAGATTGTGTGCCCGGCGGCTATGATCACAAAATTCGAGGCGAAGTTCAAAGAAGGTGAAGATGATATGGAGGTACCACTGGGCCTGCAATTGATCTCTTACCCGATCATCACCTGGACATAAAAACAAGTTGAACGCGAAAGGAGCAACCAACAAAATGAAGAATAATCTTGAAACATTAAGCAACGCAAAAGAGGCCATCGCCTCTTTGCCAAAACCATACCAGAGCATTGACGATGAGTTCTTAAAGACTCATGCCGATGCCATTGATACACTCAAAGAAGCTTATGCCGATAAAGGTGGCATTCACTTACTGCGCACCGATGAGGGTGACGCTGTAATTGTGCGAGTGCCCTCTTCACAGATTTTGAAAAAATCACGAAAAGACGTTGAGCGTATCAAAGACCCCATCGAGCAAGATCTGGCTCTTTTGACAGATTGCCTGCTCTACCCAGAGCCGGCAGTGGTACGCCAATGGATCGATACCGGTAGCCCCGGTATTGCTTCAACTTACAGTCGCAAACTGTTAGAGCTGTCTAAAACCGTTGTCGAGGTTGAGGCAAAAAAGCTCTAAGCCACCGCAATAAAGAACTGAGAGGGGTTCATGGGATTCAACTGCTGTATCAAGCTTATTTTCACAAGACAATCGACATTGAAGATATCGAGAGTGTGCATACGGCTATGGCAGATATTGAATTCTATGAAGAACGCCAGATTGGCATCACTGCCGCTGGCATTGGCAAAGCATTCGGGGGTTAATCTATGTCACTGACCGGCTCATCAGTTTTTCAACTGGGTGCGGTTTTAACCCTGAAAGATGCAACCATGGGAGCGGTGGCCGGGGCGCAGAAACGATTTGCCGGGTTGCGAAAAGAGCTGGGTGAGAATGATGCGGCAGTTAAGAAGCTTGATAAGAGCATGGGTGCCATTAAGCTGGGAGGTAAACTCTTAGCTGGTGCCGGTGCGGTGGCCGGAGCCATGCTTGCGATTCGCTATGAAACCTCAGAGTTAGAGGGATCACTGAAAACCCTAGGCTTATCATCACAAGATGTTGATAAGCTTTCTGATTCTGCCGGTAAAATGGCCGGGCAGTTTGGTATTGCGAAGTCAGTTTTGCTAACCGGTATGTATGATATTCAGTCAGCAACCGGTGGGCTTACTACTGATCAGTTAGATGCCTTTGCCAGTTCGATATCGGCAACCGCCCGAGCGACAAAGGGTGACTTTGCGCAACTTTCAAAAACTTTCGGCATGGTGTATAACCAGTTTGGGAAATCTTCAGGACTGGATGCGGGGGCTTTTGCTGCTCAGACTGCCGATGTCTTCGCTATGGCTGTGAAGCAATATAGAACGGATGGTGCGGCTTTAGAGCAGGCATTTAATTCTGCCGGATCATCAGCGGCAAATCTGGGTATAACTCTTGGTGAACAAACAGCGGTGCTGGGTAACTTGATGAACACTATGACTCCGGGTGAGGCTGGTACTGCCTGGAAAGCGTTTACCGGTAAAATCGATGAAGGTTTTGGTAAGCTTGGGGTATCGTATAAAGCGATGGATGGCAGCCTCTTGAATACTGCTGACCTACTGGAGAATTTAAAAGGTAAGTTTGGTGACTCCCTTGACCCCGCCGAGTTATCACAGCTTAATAAGGCTTTCGGTGAGGAAGGTGCAAAAGTTGTCTTAAATCTCCTATCACAGACCGGGCAGTTGCGTGGTGCGATTCAAACAATGAAAGAGGTTGATGGCACTGCCATTCAAATGGCAAGTCAGCAACTCAACACTGTCGCCGGTGCCTGGGATAAACTCAAGAACGGAATTGGTGCAATGTTCGATTCTATAGCCAAAGGCTCTGACGGCCCGCTGATGGGCATGCTCAGTATGGTCAACAGCCTTATTGACAGCTATCAGAATTTATCGCCACCTATGAAAAACATGATAGGGAATTTAATTACCTGGGGGGCTATCGCCGCCGGGGCATTAGGCTTGGTGCTTACACTTGGTGGGGCCTGGTCATTACTGACATTGGCTTTGAAGCACAATATTGCCTGGCAGTGGATGTCTAAAATTGCGACTGCCGCATGGAGCTTTGTCTCTGGCGGTGCAGCTCTGGCAACAAAGGCATTAACTGTTGCGCAGTGGGCCTTAAATGCCGCATTCTGGGCTAACCCTATTACATGGATTGTGGCTGCTGTAGTTGTTGCTATTGGAATCATTATTTATTTTAGAAAAGAAATCATGGCATTCACTGCCGCACTATGGGAAAACGAAAAGGCGATGGGTGCCACTGTTCTGGTCTTAGGGCAAATGATGGGCCCTATAGGCTGGTTACTTTCTGCAGCTTACTTTATTGGCCGTTATTGGGATGAGCTATCTGTCTCGATGTCGAATGCCTATAACGTTTTTGCTAAGTGGCTTGATCTGCCTCTCTGGAATGTCTCGGCATCTGTTGAAAAAGAGATCGGCGCAGTGGCTAATCTCAAGAATGAAGTTGATAAGGTTGAAGAAAAAAAATCAGGGTTTTTAGAAAATGCCATGAATAAGATGATGCAAGGCGGTGATGTGAATATCGACTCTGCAGGTCTACAGGCAATGATACCCCCACCAACACAAAACATTCAAATGCCACAGCAAGATATCAACCAATTTGCTACTAAATACCAGACTCAAGAAACAAAGACCGCTCAGGAAATAACAAAAACCGTAAACCTGTATTTTAAAAATCTGGCTCAGACAATCCATGTAAACGGGAATACCAGAGAGCAAAATGAACAGGCGGGCGGATGGCTTAATCAAGTGCTTACTCAATTCGCGGAGGTTGGTTAATGGCCGGCCTTCGTGAGCTAACACCCGGCGGGCCAGTCATTGGCCTTTCTATGCCCGATCTTACCCCGTTTCGGCTGGGCACTTTTGAGGTTCCGTATTCGGTGAAGTATTCGGCCTATCAGGCGAAAAACTATACCGCCACACAAATTGGCAAACGCAATGTGAAGGAGGTTTCAGGCTTTTTACCCTGGGATGTGACTCTTGAATTTGATGTGGTAAAACCAATGTATAACAGCATTGAAATTGCCGGTATTTCGATACCTGGTCTTGAGGCGGTCTCGGGTGCGTTGGGTCTGGATATTATCAGCAGTGTCAAAGATATTATGACCCTGTGGCAAAAAACCAATGCTATTAAAGTTGAGCATGAGACCCTGAATGCACTGGGAATTGAATACCTGTTTATCGCCAATATTGAATTTCCTGATCCTGATGTTGAGTGGCATTTGCCCGTTCGTCTAAAATGTGAATCTGACGATGGCGAAGGCTCTGACAATGAAACTGAAGGTGTCTTGGGTCGTATCATGGATGCCGTGAAAGGGGTAGCCGGTTTATGAGGTATGTGGTACAAGATGGCGACACTTACCAGCGCATTGCCGCCAAACTTTACGGTGCCTGGGAAATCTATATGCTCATTAAAGAATACAATCTGTTTCGTGCACTTTCCCCCGGAATGATCTTAGAGATACCCACGCCCCGCACTGCCGAGGTGACCCACATTGTTGGGGCCGGGCAAAAGCCGGGCTTTCATGATCTCTCCCGATCATATTATCAGGTAGAGCATTTTGCAGAGCTATTAAAATCGGCAAACCCGAATGTGATACCCAGAGAGGGTGTGCGGGTGCGGATACCTGCACTTGTGCCAGAGGCGACCTACCGGGCGGCGCAACGATTGTATAAAGATTTGATGGGGATAGCCGCATGATCTACAATATGGAGCAGTCATGTAAAATTGGTGATGCCACTTTTGATTACATCTTAAGTGCGAAGACCCGGCATTCCCGGAATGAGCCGGGGGGCAAGCTCACGATCACCCTGCCAACTAAAGAACTGAAGAAACATAATGTGAAACCTTTCGATGAGGTGACCTGGTCAGCAGGCTACGCAGAGACGGGGCTGAATACCGAGTTTTTCGGTTTCGTTAAAGAGGTAACCCCCGGAGAGAAAGAGTCAACCATTGAAGTCAGAGATGCCTTTTGGTTGTGCTCACGCCATCGAGTGCGAGTTAATTATCTTGATATCATTCGCATGTGGGATGAGCTTATTGAACCCTTAATTCCCGGTGGGTATGGTTTGAGCTGGGATGTGCGTCTTGCAACTGTTCAGCTCTATCGTTTTCGCAATATTTATAACAAGACCGGTACATTCGTACTGTGGGTATTGAAGACTTCTCGGAACCTTGATCTACGCTGGGACGGCAAAGTGCTGGTGATTCAACCCGCATTTGATGCCAGAACCTTAGAAGGTGATCTGCCTGAATTTAAATTCGGCTATAACATCGTTGAAGACAAACTGAAACTCAAGGCCGGTAAGAAACTGCAAATTAAAGTTCGGGGCGAAGACCAGAGCTATATGGATCGGCGTGGCTCGGGAACTTTCGGGCGAGTGATTGAGGGTGTTTACCCGGCACGATGCCCTGACTGTGAAGAGCTGATTGTTGATGTTGATTCGGTTAGCTCTACCAGCGATGCCGTTGACCAGGCTAAGGCCATTCACACCGAAAAAGCCGGCTGGGGTTTCACGGGTAGCTTTATTGCTCTGGGCGCACCCTCTGCACGGGTCGCTGACTCTATTCAGATCACTGACCCTGATAACCCAGAGCGTACAATCAAGACCTATGTAGATACCATCGAGAAAAATTACGATTATCAGTCGGCAACTTTTCGACAGGAGATATGGCCGGGTGCCTTTATGGAGGAACCCCGTGCTTAGTACTGTTGATGAATTGAGGATTGCACTGCAAAACCTGAACCCGATGTATTACACTACATTGGCGAAGGTGATATCGTTACAGAAAAATGATGTTACCTCAACCTTGACCGTTGAGCTTTTAACCGGCGAGAGAATCGCCGGGGTTACACATAACCATGAGGGAGAGCCGGCAGTTGGGGCAACATGCCTTGTCACATTTCGGGACAACAAACAGTCACGGCCTCATGCGTCTGATTTTTCAAAATATGCCAGTATTGAAATGAACGTCGCTGATAGCCTGGTCAAGGTTGATAAAGACGAGATCAGTTTTGTGAGTAATGGTCTTGAGATTATTATGAAAGAAGGCAAGATCACACTAATTGCTGACACCATACAAATCAATGGCGAGCTCAAGGCCACTGGTGAGGTGACTGCCATGTCTGAAGGGCCGGGGGTAAAGCTCAGTACTCACATGCACCCGAGTGCGACGCCGGGTGCACCATCATCACCTACACCGGGAACGTAAATTATGTTAGATAAAGCCACATTACAATCTACTTTAGAGGGCATCTTCGCTGGCGAAGGAAACACTGCCGAGAGTGTAGCCCAGCAATTAGCTGATGCCATCGACACGTTTGTTAAAACCGGAACGGTCACGGTTGATCCCGGTATTGCTGTTACCACTCCGGTTGGGCCGGGTGCAACCTCAGCTCCCGGCATAGGGAGTATCAGCTGATGTATAAAGATTTCTTATTACAAACTGACCTCAACAAACTACCCGGTGATCTGGTGGTTGCCAGTAATGACGACCTCAAAGAGATCACCGGTGAGAAGCAATTGGTATTAGAGCATTTGATTGAGATGTTTGACATGCAGGCCGGTGATGATCTTGATTTTCCCTCTTTGCATAGTAAACAGAGAATGTCGCAGGGGGCAGATGAGCGACTTGCCCGCATTCAACGCCTGAATGATGCCAACCGAATCATGAAGAGCCATGTGATGATCGATGAGACCACCGTCAATGCGACTATTGTCAATAATCGGGTGAATACTGATTTCAATTTAATTGCCGCAAATTTACAAGAGAGGTTCATACTGTGAGTGTATACCAAACCAAGAACGATACCCAGACTGCAATCTTGCAAAGCGTGAATGAATCGGGAGTGTTTAAGCGATACCTGGTGAACCCGCTCTCCCGAATCTATACCTTGATTCGAGCCTTGGCGAATGCTCAGCATACCTTTATCAATGAGTCAATCATTCGCCTGCAACAGGCAATACACCCGCATACAGCCATCCATCCGCATGATCTGGAACTCTGGAAACGACGATTCTTACTGGATGATCGTTCGGCAACTTTGGCCCGACATAACATACGCATCGGCTCAACCGAGGTGCCGGCGTCAAATATTACCATACCTCAGGGATTAATTATTCGCACAGAAGACGGCGTTAAGTTTCGCATTTTATCGAGCGGGGTTTTGGCAACTTCTGTCGAGGTGGATGGCCAAGGGTACTACACGATACCTCTGGTTGCAGAAGCATTGACTGCCGGTACAGATGGCAATGTTGTGCAGAATTCAATCACGGTGATCGAGAGTGCTCCCACTGGAATTGATGTTGTCTACAATCCCGATTCTGAGGTGGCTTTCCCGGCACGAGACGCAGAAACCCTGCCGGAATTGAGATCTCGTTTTTTAGCCGCTGAAGCTGGGGCGTCATCTCAAATGTGGAGCCCGGCCTGGTACCTTGCACAGGCAATTGCAATTGAAGAAATCTACCGGGCATTTTATGATTCGGCTCTGGTAACCGGGCAACCTGGCCTTTCTCGGCTGTGGGTTACTGGCAAGACAGGTGATCTTTTACCTCAGGTTTTATCTGACCTTTATGATGATCTGAATGTAAACCCCGAAAAATATAGCGGCACGGGAATTGTGCAGGTTTTCCCTCTGGTTCGCCATAATATCAATCGAACTGTCACCGTCACATTTTCAGAAGCTGGTTATATTCCCGAACAAGAGGAACTCGATGCAATGGCTGAAGAATTCTTTTTGGATATGGAACGTGGGGAAGATTTCTCGAACTCGGCACTTGAATCAAGGTTCTATACCTTGGGCGGGGTCACCAATGTGGAGAGCACTCCCGATGAGAATGTGACCGTGCCTGATGGTGAAATTGCCATTATTGGTGCATCATTTACTGTCACCGGAGAGGTGGCGACATGACCTTTAATATCAATTTTGATAATGACGTATGGAAAAACCAGCGGCGGGCTATTCAAAAGCTGGGTACGACCTCTGTCTTTTATAAGCTGCTAAAAGCCTTGCTGGGGCCACTTCTTGTGCGGGGTGATGATCTGCAATCGATGCTCGATGAGACCACCATAGAAGATTGCCCTGATGACCGGCTTTGGGTGTGGGGTGAGCGATTGCAAATTTACCGGGGGGCCGGTGAGTCGCTGACTGATTATAGATACCGGCTTCTCGAAGCGAAGTATATCAGCTTTGGCACATTGTTAGAACAATTGTGGATCATACTTTTGAATTCTGGTTTGTCTGAGGAACAAGTGCAATTTGAGCGCATGCCGACTTTGAGTGTCATGGGTGGTACAATCAATACAACCATGGTTGAGCGGCAGAGATGTTTTTTGTCTCGCCGATTTTTCGTTCCTGCTGGCACCGAGGTAGACTGGGACGAAATTCGGGCAAAGCTGGAGCAATATCTCAAAGGGGGAGAAATGTTTGAAATTATAGAGGTGGCATCATGAATAATTTAGCAGGAATCGTTTTCCCGAATCATGGGGAACCTATTTTTAAAGAAGATTGGGTCAAAGAGCAGTCTGAAAAATCGAAAGAGATTATTAACCGGGATCTCGATATAAATGGTGCCGGTGTACAATCTGGCGGGGCGGTCACCGATGGTGGTACCAACACGGTTGATTTAGCCGCTACGGTTGCTTATGATGCTGACGGGAAGAGAATCGAGGTGCCGGCAACGACTGGTATTGCAGTGGCAAACGGCACATTCAAACTGGCGATTCGTCATGTGTTTGAAAACACAGATTTCTTTGCGCCTGAAAATGCTATTAAGGCGGTGGTTCACCGGGACAATGATTATGAAATTGTACTGAGAAGCGGTGATCTTGAAGACGGAGACATTGCCCTGGCTGAAGTGGTCTCTGATGGCAGTGGCATCACTAGTATCACCGATTTACGGGAGTATCGAACCGTCGTTGATCATGAGAATCGACTGGTTGAAGCTGAGTCTTCAATTGATGATCATGAAGCCAGAGTTACACAACTCGAATCAGATACGGCCACTCATGCCGAAAATGACCTGTCGAATGTGACCCCGTCCGTGGGTCGGGCTGCGCTTGATGTTATTGGCCGGCCCTGGCTTGTCGGTGGTTCGTATAGCTTGGGTGATGCCGTATTTCACCCGAATTTTGGGTGGCTGCGAGCAATAGATGCCGTAGCAAGTGCCGCAGAGGCTGATCTTGTAAATTCTGTTCATAAGTTCAAACCAGTTGGGGCACCAGTCGGTTTTCAAGGCTACGGTGAGGTTGAACTTTTCGGCTACCTCTTCATGGACGCTCGAGACCTCGGTGGTGCCGGGAGCGGAGCAACCCTTCAGCATGATAAATACCTGGCACTCAGAGATCACCTTTTCAGCCGAATTCGTGTTGGGCTGGGGGCATTAACAGTTTTGAGTGTTACCAATAATGGCGGGGGTAAGTGCCGACTGACTTTTTCGGGCACCCCGAGTCTGGCGGCTGTACAGGTAGAGACTGCAAACTTCCCGTCGCCTGAGCTGCCTCTGGTTACATTGCCTGCCGATTCGGCGCGGGTAAATTTTGGTTCTGGTGCGGCCAACTATAAGATCATCGGAGTCAATACGGGATCGTACTACGTTGATATTGATCTGGATTTTGCCAGCCAGTCGGTCACGGGCACAGCGGGCATTTACCCCTACCGACTGCCGGGCAGTGAGACCCGTGCTAGGCTACCTGAAAGCCGGCACTTTTTCGCCCGGTCTGGCGGTGATGGTTGGCAGAAGGATGCGTTTATGAGACATCGTCATGGATCTATTAATGGCACAATATTGGTAACTCCTGGGGCAACTGGCATCGCAG
>JAGRNJ010000044.1:0-22226 GCA_020440825.1 Leptospiraceae bacterium
CTGTAGTGATCGGTTCAAAACCGGGAATTATGCAGGTATTCGCAGCAACCACAAATGCAACCTTTGGCAGCCAGACATTCGGCATTACGACCGGCACTTCAAATTGTGGCAGTGGGCTTTTGAGCTATGAAATGGAGCAGAACTCTTATATGGCCAACAACTTTGAAAGCGTTCAACAGGATATTGCAGCTGGTCAGGGTGAGAAATTGAATAATCTGGCCTTTTTAATGGGTTGTTCTTCAGACAGTATGGGAAAGTTCAGCAGTGTTACCCAGGCAAATTATGATCAAATTTTCAATACCAACGAAGAGCAAGCTCCAGAATATGTGCTTTATCGCATTAAACAGGCTGTAAAAAGTGATACAGATCTTGCTTCCTCATGTAACTATGTGCGTTTATAAAAGGAGTTAAAAATGAAGAAAATATTTGGAATAATCACCGCAACTGCTTTAGTTTCAGCATTTATGCCCATATCAGCAGCAGGCTATGGTGCAGCCGGCTGTGGCTTGGGATCTCTTGTATTGGGCTCAAAACCTGGATTCATGCAAGTATTCGCCGCAACTACGAATGGGACTTTCGGAAGTCAGACTTTTGGAATTACAACAGGTACGTCAAACTGTGGAGGCGGTATGCTTAGCCAGGCTCACACAGAACAAAAAGTGTACGCTTACAACAACTTTGATTCCCTTAAGTCAGATATGGCGAAAGGCGAAGGTGAAAGATTAAATAACCTGGCGTCTCTCATGGGCTGCAGCTCAGAAGTTGCACCTCGTTTGGGCAATGTAACCCAGTCTAATTTTGACACAATCTACACAAGCGATGCAAATGCTGAAACTGTGCTGATGAGAGTCAAATCTCTGGCAGCAACCGATGCAACCTTGAACAATTCCTGTTCTTTGCTGTAATCTACTGCTTCCAAAAATTATAAAATCCGCGGTCACCCGCGGATTTTTTTTAACTTGAAAAACCGATCTATGTATCCCAGAACTTTATTATTAATTGCCATGTTTTTATGGTCAGGTATAATTTTTCCGCAGGCAACAGAAAATTCTGTCCCTGCCTCTTCTTCATCGAGTAGTGAAAATTCCCATCTGGTTCAGATACAAAAGATAGCTATTGAAAAAAAACTTCATCTTAAACAATACTGGCTTAGATTAGGTCATTATAAAAAGCGATGGCTTGGCGGTTATAAGTCAGAAGCAGACGGAGGGCTTTTTTTTCTTGCCCGGGAAGGCAAGGTTGACCCTCAACAAGAGCTCATCGCCACCTTGCAGGGATTTTTTCTCGGCGATGCAATCCATCCGACTGAAATGCACCCTCAATGCCGATTTCCGGAACGATTGCGCTGGTTAGATGTAGAATTGAAATTTAAGCATCTTTTGCCTGAAGTTGACTGCTCCCGTTTTGAAAACTGGAAAAGTGAGTCTAATATAGGCTCAGCGCAGATCGTCTTTGCTTCTTACTATTTGAATAATCCCGCCTCGTTGTTTGGCCATACCTTTTTAAAACTAGTGCGCAGAAATTCAAATGTCAATAATGACTTGTTAAATCATGGTGTGAACTATGCGGCAAACCCGACCACCTTGAACCCTTTATTTTATGCAATTCTGGGGCTTTCAGGCGGATTTCCAGGCACCTACACAATGTTCCCCTATTATCTGAAGGTCAATGAATATGCAGATTTTGAAAGCCGCGACCTCTGGGAATATTCTCTGAAACTGAACGAAGAACAGCTGGACAGATTGGTAAACCATCTCTGGGAGCTGGGATCGACTCATTTTGACTATTTTTATTTTAATGAAAACTGCTCTTACCAGATTCTCACCCTGCTCGAAGTTGCAGTACCAGAGGTAGACTTGTCTTCGAGGCTTATCTATGTTGTGCAACCTATCGATACAGTCAAAATATTGAAAGAAAATACCACACTATTGGGAGAGGTGAAATTTCGACCGTCACAATTAACAGAATATCTGTTAAAGTACCGGAACATGAGTGAGCTAGGTCAAGATGAAGTTTCACGGGCAATTTCAGAAAAATCATTACCCGCTGATTCGCTTTCTGTTGAAGAGCGTGCAGAGATTTTTGAAACAATACTCGACTTTTATGATTATAAATATGGCAGAGAAATAAAAGATGAAGCAAAAACCCATAAAAATCTGCTCTTAAAAGAAAGGGCAAAGCTTGGAAAAATGCAGACCTATAACGCCAGTGAGTTTATTCCGCAAGAACAGGCTGTAGATGGTCATGAGACTTCTCAATTTCGAATTCGATCTGGGGTTTTAAATTCATTTCCTGTTTTTGAACTGACCTGGCGCCCGGCAATGAGAGAACTTATTGATGATCCCTTTGGTTATTCTCCCTATTTGCAGATGCTGATGATGGGTTTTACGGGCCGGTTGTATAGAGATAGCGATAATGAAAAATTACATTTTATTTTTCATGATTGGGAAATCATCTCAATTTATTCTATGGCACCTGTTCAAGAGAATATAGTTCAGCCGAGCTGGTCTGTGCAAATCGGCGCGCAGAACCTTTCTCTTGAGACTGGGAAAAGTATAAACGGCCGTACAAATATGTATGCCCAGGCCGGTCTTGGTCCATCGTTTTCTATACCTGTTTTGAAAGAACTTCTTGTGTACTCCTTAATTCAGGCCAGGTTTGATATCAGCGATTCATTTGGTTACGGATGGAGGCTGGCTCCGGTCTTAACAACGGGAATGATCTGGCGAATATTTGCCGCAATTAGCCTGCAGAGTCAATTTGATTATCGTCATTTTGTGATCACCGATGATTTGCCTATTGCAATTTTCGAAAATAAGTTGAATATTGGCTTCAATAAATCTTTCGCGGGAGAAGCTGGTTATCGCTGGTATCCCAATAATCGCAATCAGGAAATATTCGCCGGATTCAAATACTATCTCTAATTCAGGAATTTGTGTATTTCACGAATTTCAATTGAAACATTAGAGTCTGCCGAGTACATCCCGGTAGATCTCAGGGCCATCTGGGTATCGAAACAGGTGCCGAACTCTGTTTTGTTTGTCTAACAGATATACCCGGGTTGTATGGTCTATGGTGTAGCCTAAAGCGCTGCCAGATTCAGCTTTTTGAAACGCTGCTTTATAGTCCTGTGCTATTTTCTGAATGTTGTCAATTTTGCCCGTTAAAGCTGTAATATTGCTATTGAATGATGCAGCATACGCTCGCAACTTTTCGACTGTATCCCGTTCCGGGTCTACACTGATGTAAATAATCTGGAAATCTTCGCCACTGTTCATGCTTTTCAATACGCCCGAGATCTTTGCCATCGTCACCGGGCAGAAATCGGGACAGCTTAAATAGCCGAAGAACATCAGTTTGTTTTTCTCATTATGATCTGAAAGCTTAAATTCTTTGCCATTCTGGTCAGTCAAAATGAAGTCAGACCCGAATTCGAATACAGGTAACGGGGCTGAACAAAAACTCACCAAAGAAAATAATAAAAAAACTGAAAGAGTTTTAATGTTCAGCATGATGACCTGGCAGGTTTTTTACCGGTAAATCGATATTTATTTTGACGTTCTCATTAAAATTAAGCGCACAGGAAATTGTATCTCCTGATTTTATCTCAGCTGTATTG
This sequence comes from Leptospiraceae bacterium, assembly GCA_020440825.1. Classification (GTDB taxonomy): domain Bacteria; phylum Spirochaetota; class Leptospiria; order Turneriellales; family Turneriellaceae; genus JAGRNJ01. The sequence continues at coordinate 3,620 of JAGRNJ010000044.1, forward strand.
TTAATGAGCATCAGATGGTAACCGCCGGGTTGCAATTTCACGGTTTCACCTGCTTTTATTTTAAGGCTTGTCATTTTTCTCATTTTCATCATATTTTCTTCGAGAATCATTTCATGAATCTCAGTAACATTAAATTTTTCACAATTAGCTGAGATCAAAATCTGGTCGATATCGGTATTATTGTGAATTTCCAGAAAACCACCAGTGAGGTTAACCCCTGCAGATGGTACCTTTACAAAGCCGGGTACAACATGCAGACCCTTACCTTTACAATTGAAAATAACGGTCGCACAATATAAACAAAAAAGAATTTTTCTCATTCGGTAGCTATTTTTAATTTATCACACTTTGAAAAGAGAATTTCAAGTCTGTACCTGATTTCTGCCGTTGGTTTTGGCCTGGTACATCTTTTCATCTGCGATCTGTAATAGTTTTTCAAAATTTTCAACCTTGGTACGGCTATCAGCGATGCCAAAACTCATGGTTATGCTGAATGTTTTCCCATTATAATCGACATCTGTATTTTGAATAGAAATGCGAATTCTCTCTGCAATCTCTGCTGCTTTTTCTTTTTCTACATTTGGCAGAATGATGCCAAATTCTTCGCCCCCGATTCTACCCGGGATATCATAAACTCTTAAATTTTCAAGAAAACAGGCCGCAATCATTTTCAAAGCGGCATCCCCTGCTGCATGGCCAAACTGGTCATTTACAGATTTAAAATGATCTGCATCGGTCATGATTACACTTAACTCGCTTGCTGTACGTTGTGCTCTGGCGAACTCGATATTTCCTAATTTAAAAAACTGTCTACGATTGGCCAGTTCTGTTAAGTCATCGGTTACAGCAATCTTTCTTAACTTCTCTTCAAGCTGGTTTCTTTCAGTAATGTCATGCACAATCGAGAATAAAAGTACTTCGCCATCTACCTCAATAGGTGAAGAATGCACTTCGACAATTCGAATTACCCCTGATTTTAATCGATGTGGAAATATAAAATAATTTTTATTGGTTTGCTTTGCATTTTGTCGTTGTTTTTCGAGCAGTTCAGGATCTAACTGATTGATCTGGTGAATGTACATGGTCTTCAATTCATCTCCAGAGTAGCCATAAAAATTTACGGCTGCCTGGTTTGCATCGATGATTAGCCCAGAGTTCGGGTCAATGAGCATCATAATTGCACTGTGATTAGTAAAAATAGATCTGAATTTCTGTTCGCTCTTTTGTAAGAATATTTCTTTGTCTTTACGTTGAGAAATATCTTTTTTAATGGCAATAAAGTATCGCACCTGCCCGAGAGAGTCGTGAACCGGCGAAATAGTTGTTTCTTCGTGGTAGATTCTTCCGTCTTTGCGTCGATTGATGAATTCACCGCTCCATGATTTTCCTGAGAGAATGGTATTCCACATATTGTTATAAAAATCTTTACTGTGGCGCCCTGAACGAATCAGCTCTCGCGGGTTCTTTCCCAAAATTTCTGGCAAAGTATATCCTGTTAAATCAGAAAAAGACTGGTTTGCAAAAAAAATATTACCCGATAGATCGGTAATGATGATTGGGTTTTCTGAAGATTCTAAAGCAGAAGTAATCAATGTCTGGTTAAAAGGCTCAATAATGGAAATATTCCCCTTTTTAGCGGGCCTTGAAGCTGAAAACCGGATTGTATAAATGGCAATAATTGTTGATAGAATTATCGCGACTAGAAAGGCAAAAACTGGTAATTCAAAAATGATCTTTCCGTCTGTTAGTTCCATAGGCTACCGGTCATAAATAATTCTACGGGTAGAAAGGTAGCGTGAGGTCCATTGTAAACCAGTAATCCCTTGCATGGCGGGAATAATATTGACACCCCATGCGCAGTTTTTACGGCTAAACAATGTCACAGTCAGTGAAAACTTCAGGTTCCTTGGGAGAAACCGGTCGCAGAATCATCAGCGGATTAATTCTTGCAGCGTTTTTCGTATTTTCGTTTAATTACAATGGTTTCTATTATCTGTTTTTATTTCTGTTTGTAATTTTCTTTGCTTACATTGCAATTGATGAATTCTATGCAATGGTCAGTTTGAATTCTACTCATAAACCCTATCGAAAAACCGGGATTGCCATGGGTATTTTTCTAATTACAGCAATCTGGATATATTCTGTGAAAAGCATGTATGTACCCGGCGCTTTTCTTTATAATTATAAATTTGCATATTATTTAAAATTATTTGAACTAAATTTTCACACGATAACTTTCTTGACCTTATTTGCTCTGGTATATGCTTTTGTTCGGCAATTGCTGAGAAATAAAGTTGAAGGTGCAATTTATAGTATCGGTGCAACTATGCTGGGCCTTTTGTATATACCGTTGGCATTTTCCCATTTATTTCTTCTCAACACAATGCCCGACGGTACTTTTTACATTTGGCTTGTTGCCTGGGCAACAGTGATGAGTGATACTGCAGCCTATTTCAGTGGCAGAACATTTGGCAAACATAAAGTCGGGTTTGCTGTAAGTCCCAATAAAACCTGGGAAGGGTATATCGGCGGTCTGATCTTGCAGACGTCATCTACATTGCTCTTCTATTTTGTTATTTCAAAATTATTCAGAGTTCCTGAGATTACCTGGCCTACCTTGACGATTTTTGCCATGCTGATTTATATAGTCTCCGTAATTGGCGATTTATCAGAATCTCTCATTAAGCGAGACTCAGGAGTAAAAGATTCAGGAAAACTGATTCCTGGTCATGGCGGGGTACTTGATCTGGTAGACGCCTTGATGCTGACCATACCAGGCTCGTATTACTATATTATTTTTGTTCGCCACATTCAAAACATGTAATCGATGTCGAGTCCCACAAAGTTAATCATTTTCGGTATTACGGGTTCGGTAGGCCAAAGTGCCCTTAAAGTATTGCGCGCAAAACCGGCTGATTTTGAACTTCTTGCATTCAGTTACCACTCTAATTTTGAAGAGGCGAAAGCAATTGCCCATGAATTTGGTGTGCAAAATATTTGCTGTTCGAATCAACGTGCCCAGAAAAGCGAAATACAGTTCTGGAAAGATAAAGCCAGTTTTTTTTCTGAAATGACCGAGGTTCTTGATTTAGAATATGATCGTGTATTGATTTCGGTTGTAGGCGCAGCCGGGGTGTATGCTACACATAAAGCCGCTACCCAGGGAAAAACCATTCTACTGGCAAATAAAGAAAGTCTGGTCGTAGCCGGGCAGTTCATAATGCAGACCGCCAGAGAAAATAAAACAACCATTTTGCCTGTTGATTCAGAACACAATAGTGTCTATCGTTTAATGCCTGCATTTTCAACAGGAGACCAGATTGTGCTCACTGCTTCAGGCGGTCCTCTCAAAGATAAGACACCAGAGCAGATCTATAATGCCAGTATAACTGAAGTTCTAAATCATCCCACCTGGAATATGGGAAATAAAATCACTGTTGATTCTGCAGGCATGATCAACAAGGCACTCGAAATCATTGAGGCGCACCATCTTTTCGATACCGAATGTGAAAAAATTGAAGCTGTGATTCATCCGCAAAGTATCGTACATGCCATGTTGCGCAAAAATGACGGTACGTACCTGATGCATTCGGGATTTCCGGATATGATTTATCCTGTAGCACATTCTATGTACTACCCGGCTGAACCGGCAAACCTGTTGCCCGAAAAAAATGCTGCTGACTTTCCCCAATTGAGCTTCGAAGCAGTTCCGCGGGAAAAATTTCCCGGTTTTTTTCTGGGGCGTTCAGCCGGCGATATGGGAGGGGCTGCTCCCGCAATTTTTAATGCAGCCAATGAGATAGCAGTAGAGAATTTTCTTTCAGGCAAGATAAAGTTTGGGCAGATTGTTGAGATTATCGCACAGGTTTTAAAATTAAACCCATATCTATCGACAGATCTACAGCTCGACGATTTATTCGACGCAGATAAATGGGCTCGAGAAGCAGCGAAAGAGCAACTGGCAAGTTTGTAATGGAATTCCCTGGCGATCAATTAGTTCACCGTCTTTCTCAGGTAAGTCATATAATCATTAAGGTGGGAACAGGAATTCTGACTCCCCATATAGATTCTCCTGAGAATTATTTCTCTATTCTGGCAAATGAGGTTGCTGCAATCATCAAAACTGGGCGCAAGGCAATTATCGTTACGTCAGGAGCTGTGGGATATGGCAGGCGGATGTACTCTGCCAGTGGCGATGATATTGTTTCCCGGCAGGCACTTGCCTCTTTGGGCCAGGGATTGCTGATCGAAACCTGGCGAAAGTCGTTCGAAAAGCAGGGATTAAAAGCCGCACAAATTCTGTTAACCCGTGCAGATTTTAATCACCAGACCCATTTTAACAATATGCGCAATACACTCGATCGGCTGCTCGAATGGAATTGTGTGCCCATAATCAATGAAAATGATGCTGTAGCCATTGCTGAATTAAAGCTGGGTGATAATGATACGCTTTCTGCGGCGATTGCTGCCTTGTATAGCCGTTCATTGCTGATTTTGCTAACCACTGCCCCGGGCTATCTCGAAAACCAGCGACTTATTCCATTTTTATCAGAAGTTGGTGAAACTCAAATGAAACATGCCGGAGGTGCTGCAGCCGGTGGTACCGGAGGCATGCGTACAAAAATGGTAGCGGCACGAAAAATTCTTCAAGCCGGCCAAATGATGAATATTTCTTCAGGTACAGATGCATCGATTATTCAGCGCATTATGCGGGCCGACTCAGTGGGTACCTGGGTATTTGATCCAGATACCTATTCTACTCTATCTGCTCGAAAGAGATGGTTGCTTCATAACAAGCATCCGCGGGCTAAATTGATTCTGGACAATGGGGCGGTACAGGCACTGCGCAGTAAGCCTGTGTCTCTGCTTTCGGTGGGAATCGATTCTGTAGTAGGAAACTTCAGCAAAGGCGATGCTGTCGAATTACTCGACCAACAGAAAACTCCGTTTGCACGGGGTATAGCCCAGATTGACAGTTTTCAACTGCAAAAGCTTGTTTCTTCTGAAGATCGCCCTCGTGGTCTTGAAGTTGTTCACCGTGACAATCTGGTTCTCTTGCAAGATCAGGATTACTAAACTGTGACCTGTTTTCTTTTTTTGCGGGATGGTTTCTTTGTGTTCGCAGGAAAAAACGTGAATTGGTCATTTTCTATTTGTAGCAATATTTTTTGACCTCTGTTGATTTTTCCGTCGAGAATCAACTCTGTAAGCGGATCTTTAATTTTTTCTTGAATCACCCTGGCCATGGGTCGGGCTCCGTATTCAGGGTCAACGCCCAGGGTAGCGAGCCTCGAAATAGCTTTTTCCGAAGCAGAAAGTTGTATATTTCTGCGTTTGAGCTGCAGGTTTAATTCATTTAAAAATTTCAATACTATCTTTTTTATTACAGATTCTTCCAGTCTGGCAAAAGTCAAGATGCCATCGAGCCGATTGATAAATTCGGGCGAAAATGTTTTCTTCAATTCATTTTTACCATCGCCCTTCTGCATTTTTCCATCAGAGGTAAAACCTATTAGATTGGCAGACATTTCTCTTGCCCCGACATTTGACGTCATGAGCAGCAACACATTTGCAAAGTGAGCCATCCGCCCGGTTGCATCGGTCGCTGTAGCATTATCCATAATCTGGAGCAGGGTATTGAAAATATCCGGATGCGCCTTTTCAATTTCATCAAGCAAGAGTACACAGCGCGGGTGTTTACGAACTCCATCTGTTAATAAAGCCCCCTGATCAAAACCCACATATCCCGGAGGCGAGCCCAACAATCGAGAAACGGAGTGCTTTTCCATGTATTCACTCATATCAAATCGCAGTAATTCGATGCCCAGGGACTCTGCAATCTGTCTTGCAAGTTCTGTCTTACCTACCCCAGTTGGTCCCACCAGCAGAAAGGAACCTACCGGTTTTGTATCGCTGGCGAACCCGGCGTGATTTCTTCGGATGGCATTGACCAGTTTTTCAACTGCAATGTCCTGCCCGTATATTTTATTCTTTAAAACCCCAGCAAGGTTTTTCAAAGAGTTTTTCTGAGATTCTCCCACAGAAGTAACAGGAATTCCAGCAACTCTCGATACATATTTTTCAATGTCAGTTGCCGTTATTCTGTGTTTGTGGCTGCGATACAGAGAAATATTGGCCCCGGCTTCATCAATTACATCAATGGCTTTGTCTGGCAAGAATCTGTCTTTGATATATTTTGAAGAAAGTTCTGCAGCTGCCCGAATGGCAGAAGAGCTGTAAGTTACTTTATGAAAATCTTCATATTTATTCTGCAGGCCTTTCAAGATTTTTACGGTATCTTCAATGCTGGGTTCCCGAATATCAATTTTCTGGAAACGTCTTGAAAGTGCCCGGTCTTTTTCGAAAAATTTACGGTATTCTTCATAGGTTGTGCTGCCTATGCACCGCAAGTCACCATTGGTTAATAACGGTTTTAGAAGATTGGCCGCATCCATCGCTGAACCTTGAACCTGACCTGCCCCGACAATTGTATGAATTTCGTCGATGAACACTATTACATTGCCAATTTTTTGAAACCCTTTGAACAGGTTCTTGACCCTCTGTTCAAAATCTCCTCGAAAGCGGGTACCTGCCAAGATGCTGCCCATGTCGACAGAAAAGACGCTGAAATTTTTTAAACGGTCTGGAATGTTGCCGGTGACGATTCGATAAGCGAGCCCTTGAGCAAGAGAAGTTTTGCCAACCCCGGGTTCACCCACATGCAATGGATTGTTTTTTGTGCGTCGCGATAGAATCTCGATAGTTCTTTTTAATTCATCTTCACGGCCAATAAGAGCATCATAGACCCCTTTCTTGGCTTCTTTGGTCATATTCACTGTATATGCTTCTAGGGCCTTTCTTTCAGCCTTACCTGCAGAATCCCGGGAAAAAGAGGGTTCTTCCTCTTCATAATCATCGTATTCTTCTTCAGTGTGATTCTTCTCGGACTCTTTTGAAATTCCATGGGAAATATATTGCAGAATATCTATACGACTTACTCCCTGCTTTTCAAGATAATATTTAGCCTGGCTATCTTCTTCTTGAAAAATCGCAACTAGAATGTCGCCGATTTCAACCTCTTTTTTTTGAGCCGAATGTACTTTATAGAGAGCTTCTTCTATTATTCGCTGAAAAGCAATAGTCTGTATGGGCTCTCCGCTGTTCGCCAGATCTATTTCACAGGATTCCAGAAATTCGAGCAAATCACGTGTCAATAATTCGATTTCCCCACCGGAGTTCTCAATTATATCCCGCCCTTCTTCATTATTTAAGATCGCATACAACAGGTGTTCGAGAGTCAGAAATGCATGATTGCGTACCTGGGCTTCTCTTAAAGAATCGTTGAGAACATTTTCGAGATTTTTGTTAATCATCGTTTTTCTCCATTATGCATTGCAGGGGAAAGCCGGCTTTTCTTGCTCGACTGTGAACTATTGAAATACGGGTTTCTGCAATTTCTTTTGAATAAACGCCGCAAATACCTGCTCCCTTTGTATGCACATCTAACATTACAGAATATGCGTGTTCTGCATCCTGCTTGAAAATTGAGACCAGACAATCGATTACAAACTCCATGGTTGTATAATCATCATTGAGCATAATTACTGTGTAGTTCGAAGGCCGTTTCAGAGAAGGCCTTTGCCTAAGCTGAATTTGGTCATCCGCACCAGTAGATATGCCCGACATGTCTGAATCAACTTACTACCGCATCTTCTGTTGTCAAGGAGTTCGATAGATTTTTGTGATTTTTATTTCAACCAAATAAAACTTGTCGGGATGTTCAAATTTAACATCCCCGACGTATGTCTGGTTTTGTTGCAGAAAGATTAAATCTTGTGGAGCCATCTCCCACATTGGCGATTACCGCACTTGCCAATAAATTGAAAGCAGAAGGGAAAGATGTTGTCGGCTTTGGTGCGGGCGAACCAGACTTTGACACTCCTGTTTTTATTAAAGAAGCAGCTAAAAAAGCTCTGGATGAAGGTTTTACCAAATATACTCCGGTTTCAGGTATTCCCGATCTTAAGGCAGCGATTGTTGCAAAGTTCAAGCGGGACAACAATCTCGAGTACGATGTCTCACAGATTATTGTTTCTACAGGCGGAAAGCAGGTACTGTATAATCTCTTTCTCTCTGTCATAAATGCAGGCGATGAAGTTATTATTCCGGCTCCTTACTGGGTAAGTTACAAAGATATTGTGATGCTGGCAGATGGTACCACCAAAATCATCCAGTGTCCTATTGAGCAGAAATATAAAATTACTCCTGAACAACTGGAAAATGCCATTACAGAAAAAACGAAAGTTTTTCTGATGAACTCCCCCTCGAACCCTACTGGTTCGACTTACACAGAAGATGAGCTGCGGGCTCTGGCCAAAGTTCTTGAAAAGCACCCGCAGATTCTGGTGGTCAGCGATGATATTTATGAGCATTTGTTGTACGATGAACACAAATTCTCAAATCTGGCAATGGTGAGCAAAGACCTGTTCGAAAGAACCGTAGTTGTCAATGGTCTTTCTAAGGCTTATTCAATGACGGGTTGGCGACTGGGCTATGCTGCCTGTAAAGATAAAGAAATCATAAAGGCTATGGATACCATTCAAGGGCAGAGTACATCAAATGCAAATTCTTTCGCTCAAAAAGGAGCTGTGGCGGCCTTAAATGGCGATCAAAGCTGCATTGATGAAATGAAAAAAAGTTTTGTTGAGCGTAGAAATTATCTGTTTGAACGTCTCAATAAAATACAAGGCCTTAAAGTAATGTTGCCTGAAGGCGCCTTCTATATTTACCCTGATTTTTCGAATCTTGTTCAAAGTGACGGTTTTAAAAAATTGGCGGCAGCAAATCCCACAGAGATCAGTGTAAGCAAAATTATCTCATCTGCTTTGCTTTCTGAATATTCGGTAGCTGTTGTACCGGGTATTGCATTTGGTTATGATCCATCTTTTAGAATGAGTTATGCAACTTCAATGAAACAGATTGAGAAAGGTATGGATCGAATCGAAGAATTTTTTCAAAAATTAGCTCTTTAAGTTGACGAACACAATCAGAAAAGATCGGGCTGTCCATAAGAGCGTACGAATCCAGTTCGTTTTTACAAGTATTTCAATGGCCCGTCCATGATATTTTTGGCCAAGTATATTGTGCATGGGAACCTGCAGTAAAAATGTCGATGCCCAGATTAAGAGGGTCATTCCAAAAAGACCAATGGCAAAATGCCATGATAATGTAGCTGGGCGATAAATATTCATGCAAAATAGAAATCCGGTGCCGAGTTCAACCAGCATTGCCGGTATCACTGCCAAAGAGGTATCTTTCTGATGAGACAAAGCGAATTGAGGGTACCCTTGTTCCGGTACATTTCTAAATGAAGGGTAGTGCACAAGCTGAACGAACCAGATCAAACCGGTCATATACATTGTTGCGAAATTATGTACTGCCCAGAGAATTTCGTCTATCGACATAAGTGTAAATGATTAATTTTTCTGAAAATAATCGCCCATATCTATAACAGCACGTACCTTTGCATTTTCATCAAAGTAAAATTGTACACTGTATTCGGTTGAATCACCCTCAAATTCCCAGTCACTAAGATATTTCAATGGGACTTCTCTATCTGACCTCTTCAGGTAAAGTTGGCCGTCTTTTGAAAAGATATTAACACTCTCATTTGTTCGTGAATTTGTATATGAGCCAATATACAGTTTTGATTTATCTTTTATAATATTGAGCCCTGAGCTTGACACCTGCGGATTGCTGGTTCGATCTAGTGAATCAGCATAATCCTGTGCATAATTTATCAGAGCAAGTTTTACATTCTGTACCTGTCTGGCAGAATAATCTGGTGGAGTTGCAACGTAGGCAAATGAAGCAGAATGCAAAGGAAAAACGTAAAAAATACAGACCCCTTTATGCCAGTCCCCATAGTGGTGCATACTGAATATCTCTCCGTTGCGTAAGGTAACCCGCCAGCCTAACCCGTAATAACTCTGGTTTCCGGTTGAGGGAATACCTTCAGGATTGAGAGCCAGTTCTGCCAACCAGGATTTTCTGCCCTTTTGTTTAAAATCTTTTATTAAAAAATCTGCCAGAATACTAAGATCCTGTACTGTACTGCGAATACCAGCGGCTCCTGAGGCACCCGGCCCTGATAAAGTTCCGTTGAGTCTAAATGGCTCTACAACATAGAGTTGTACTGCTTTGTAAAATGGCTGCTTCGATATTTTTTCAACTATTTTTGCCAGAAGGTTAAAATTGGGATTTGCATACTGAAAACTTACTCCGGGGGGTAGTTTTGGCATAGGAATCGATAATCCCGCTACTTTTACCCGGTTTTTGGCTGTATATGGAATTCCTGATCTGTGCTGTAGCAGATGTCTTATGGTTATCTGCTTGTTCGGGTCTATGCTTAAATTTTTTGCCTCAGGTAAGTATTTTGAAATCGGGTCATCAATATCGATCAATCCCATTCTCATGAATTGAATCATTACCATGCCGGTCATCGTTTTGCTTGTTGAGGCAATTGAAACCTGGGAGTCTACATCCATCCCAATGGCCCCGGCTACCAAAGGGTGATGTCTGTAGTTCAGCTGGTAGGCCACTGCAGGCAATGCCTTGGTTTCTGCATTTTGTTTTAGCAAAGTTTGTATTTCTGAAATTATTTTTTGAGTCCTTGTGCCTGGTTTTACTTTCTCTGGCTCCGGTGCTTTTTCTTCTTTTTCCATGTCTTCATACGGATTTCCTGGAATAATTATCTGTGGCTGAATCTCAAAAATAAGCCCGGCGATTAGAAACAAGAGTATGTCAATTTTTACAAATCTGCGCATGAGTGTCTCCCAAGACCAATTACAAAAAGTGAATGTTTTTACAAGAGGTTTAATTTAGACGAAAAAGTATTGCACCGGTTCAATAAAAGAAAATAAATTTGACAAACCATAACTGAGTGGCATTCAGTGCTATGATAACTCCCGAGTTGCAAAGTGTATTAGAACAGTACAATCAGGGACTCTCTTTGTATAAAAAACGTCAGTTTCAAGAAGCAAAAATGTTTTTCGAAAAGGCCCTCGAAATTATACCAGATGATGGTCCATCAAAATTGTATTTAGAACGCTGTGAGCACTTTATAGAAGAACCGCCTCCTGAAGATTGGGATGGCGTATTTGTTATGAAAACCAAGTAAACTTATATGAGTAAAGATAAAGACAGACGTAAAAAACTTGAATTTACTGTATTTCAGGCAGGCAGCTCATTTCGCGGAATTTTGAAATTCTCCCGACCGCTTAGAATACTGGGGAAATTTGAAGGCGAGATCTCTGGTGATGGGATTATTGAAATCGGTCAGGGAGCCCAGGTTGAAGCTCATATTCGAGCTGCTGAAATTGTTGTTTTTGGGCATGTTACAGGGAATATAGCTGCGACCGAGCGCGTCGAACTTCATTCCGGTGCAACATTGATCGGAAATATTCGTGCACCCTCTCTTGAAATCGATGATGGGGTTGTCTTTGAAGGTCAGTGTGAAATGAAAAACCCTGAATCACACCAGAAACAGGAAGCAATTGCCTGATAGAAATTGCATGACACAGCGACAGGTCGATCTAGATTGACCGAACTGCCTAAATAACAGGAGACTTTACATGGCTCTCGTAAAAAGTTCACAAGAAATAACCAATTCAACCATAGGACCAAACTCGTATTTTACGGGAAGATTTTTCATCAACGGAAGTCTTAAGATTGATGGTAAATTCGAGGGAAAATCTTTACAGGCAGAGACACTGTATATTGGCGTAAGTGGCAAAATAAAAACGAATGTCATTGCCAATTCGGTTATTGTTGAAGGAATCATCATTGGGAACATCACGGCTAAAAACCGGGTTATGTTGTTGCCTACTGCTAAAATCTATGGTGATATTAAAACCCCCGAACTAATTATTCAGAATGGTGTAATTTTAGAGGGCCGTTGCATGATAGCAAACGATCTTAAAACATCTGCGAAAGATCTCATTGAATCTGAGTATATCAAAGACAATCTGAATGAAAACAATCTCTTCCCGAAAGGAAGAACCAGTTCAGCGGAACGCGCAGCATCTTAACTTAAAGAATGAAAGATTTAACCCCCATCGTCGTCTCTCAAGGCGATGTAGCGGGAGTTGGTTGGGAGCTATTGCTCGCGCTCTTGCAGAAAAAAAAGATTCCGCCGGAAATATGTAACCGTCTTATCGTTGTTGGTGATTCATTCACCCGCGATAAAAATTTATCGAAATTATTCTCTGTAGAAGAGTACTCCGAGCAGTTTGTACCGAATATTCAAAAATCTAAAAAACCAAAATTTTTATATCTAAACACAAACTCAGCGTATGAACCCGGTAAACCAAGTGCCGCCTTGGCGCTGCGTTCCTACGCCGCTTTCCAGAAGTCGATTAAATTATGGCAGAATCTTGACGATGCTGCGCTTGTTACTTTGCCTGTGTCTAAAGAATATATCCGTAAAGCGGGTGTTCAGTTTGCCGGTCATACCGAAGTTCTGCAGGCAGCTTACAATACAACCACTCATATGTGTATGTACCACAAGACACTATCGGTGATGCTGTTGACTAATCATGTTCCTCTGGCGAAAGTAACCCGGGTTCTACCAAGTGTAAATGCGGATGCCCTCGCATCTTCTATTTCTTTTTTCCGGGCATTATTTGCACCCCAGCGTCCATTTGTGATGGCCGGAGTAAACCCACATGCAGGGGAGAATGGAACCTTGGGAACTGAAGAAAGTATTCTACGGGAAATAATTGCAACGATGGAAACCAAAGGGGTCAATGTATCTGGGCCGCTTCCCGCAGACGGAATCTTTACTAAACTTTCTCGAAAAAATTATAGTCTGGTACTGGCTGTATATCATGATCAGGGATTAATACCCTTCAAAGCTTTATACGGCTACAAAGGTCTGAACATTACCCTCGGCCTACCTAAATTACGGGTTTCGCCAGATCATGGTACTGGGTATGGCATTGCTGGCAAAGCAGAAGCCGATGACACTGGTATTTTAGAGGCAATTTTATTCGCTGCGAAATGGAGTAAGAAATGGACATCGGTTTACTCTTCCCTTTGAGTATCGCTTTCCTGTTGGCAGTTTTGCTGACATTCAGATCTGGCTTGAGTAAAGTTTTGCGACTGTTGTTAATTTTGACGGTGACCGGTTTGTGTGTTTTCTGGTGGATGGAGTTGTTCTCAGAATATTCTATACTCAAGAATGGTGAGTGGCTGAGCTTTCTGCAGCAAACCCTGCCTTCTGCAGTTATTTCTTTACCATGGCTATGGGCAGTAGGTCTTATTCTTATTTTTTACTCTGGTCAAGATCGGGATGCCAGCGTTTTTTTGATTATTCTTTTGGTATTTACTTTTGCAATTCTAACCATCTATGCGGTCATGACTTTCACCAACAGTTTTTCTACAGCGCTACCTGGTATACATTCTATGCGGCTTTGACTCGCCTGAGTTTTTGCAGATCTTGAGAAATCTCCGCTTGTGATGAATAATCCTTTTATGCATTTTGCACTTGCAACAAATTTGAGAAGAAGATTAATTTGCTCATCATTTATCAGATCAATATTTCGTCTTATGAAGCATCCTATTGGTTTGCCAGATCCTTCTGGTCCCTGTAGAATCATATTGCAGTTTCCGTCAAAGGTAGACTCAATCTTTACTACTTTATATCCCAGTTGATTTACTATTTTCTCGCACAATATTTCAAATATATCCTGTCGGGCAGTAATAAAGTCTTTGGCATAATCTATCTCAGATCGCGTTGATTTTCCACTTTGCAATCGGTCGCGTACATCCCGAAAACCAGGATTGAATTTTTCAATATTATTGAACAGTTCTTGTGCAGCTTCATTTTTTCCGTTTGCCTCTTTCAATATAGCAAGCCAGTATTTCGCATCCCACTCTAGCTCAGGCGATTCATAAGCTCCTACCGGTGATTCATCTGCTCTGCGGGCAAAATCTTCAGCTTGCAGATTGTCATTCTTTTGCTTGAAAATTTTGGCTAAGGTGAAAAGCACAGTTTTCTTGAATGATTCTGATTGTTCTGCCTGTAACAGGAATTTCTGAGCAGTTTCAAGTTGCTGGTTCTCGTACGCAGATAAACCGAGAATTGCTTTGGCGTCCCCACTGTTTGGCCGGGCCTTCAGTGCCCGTTCAGCGTAACCCGTAGCTCTGCTCCAGTTTTTTTGCATCAGGGAAGTCAATGCCATTAAAGACAAGAGTAACGGGTTTTCCTTTTCTATTTCGAGGCCTCTTGCAAGAAACCCTGCTGTTCGTTCACTAAATTCTTTCTTTCGAATCAAGATTTGGGCAAGTTTCAGAGGGTACTCTACATTTTTTGGTTCTAATTGCATCAGTATCTGATTTTCTTGAAACGCCTCATTGTCTAAACCCGCATTCGAATAAAGGTCGCGTAAAAATTTACGCAAACCTATTTCAGAGAAATTTTCAAGTGCCGGAGGGTTTGCAATATTCAGAGAATAATTATTGATTTGAATCGCTTTTCTGATTTCTGCAATGCCACGGCTTGCTTCTCCCATTTCTATACTGGCGCGACCAGAGTACCAGTAATACATTGAATTACGGGGTTCTTCGAGAATCAGTATTTCAAGACCTTTGCGGGCTTGTGAATAACGACCCTCCGCAAAATCTTCCAGAACCTCTCCAGGTTTTATTCTTTTTTTGGTAAAAACCCGGGCAATGGCGATCATGAGACCGAGGACAATAACCCCCACAATAAAAAATATAAACCCTGATAACTCTGACATGACCGGTCAGATCAAATTAAGCAGACGATAACGCGTCAACAAAAATCAGTTGCCGCAGGTAACAGAGGCTCAAGAATAATCCGTGGCGAGTATTGTTCACAGCTCAGGCAGTTCTAAATCTACATTGCGGTCAGCTTTAGATAAAAAACAGGATACAGTCACACTATTGATTGCCCCCCATGGACGCGAAAAACCATTCCATTTAAATATAAATTACAGACTCTTGCGCTTTATTTATGCCAGTTTTGCCATTATTACAGTATCTACTATTGTTGCGTATTTACTGCAAATTAGAAATAAGGAAATTGAGACCTCAACCCGGGCAGCAGACATGGTCTGGCAAAACAAACTGTACCTTGCCCAGACCTATCGAAAACGATTGAATAAGGTATTGGATATCTATTCTGCCAAGGGTATAGAATTGCATGAGCATGTCTGGGGTGAACAACCTGTCTTGCCAGAATTTAAAAGAACAGATTATTTATTTTCTGAATTTGAGCACAAAACGATCCCTCTGAAAACCAGTCTTGGCTTTTTAATGACCCGCGAGGCAGTATTCAGAGCAATGCCAATTGGGATGCCACTGGATAATGGTTACGTATCTTCTTTATACGGAGAGCGAATTTCACCCTTTGGTCTGATTCCGCAATTTCATACGGGGGTTGATTTTGCGAATGCGATAGGAACCCCTATCTATGCGGCTGCAGATGGTGTGGTCTTCAGTGTTACAATGGTCAATGGTCCGGGTCTGGGAATTCATGCCAAGATATTGCATAAATACGGCTTTATGACGGTCTATGGTCACATGAGTGAATTACTGGTTGAAAAAGATCAAAAAGTAAAAAGGGGTGATGTACTCGGATTAATGGGCCAGACGGGCACAGCAACCGGGCCCCATTTGCACTATGAAGTTCATTTGCGATATGAAGGTGGTTCATTTCCATATGAGATTATACTCAATCCCTGGTTATTTGTGAAAGAAGAATTATGAAATATTATTTTATTTGGGGAATGGGGCTGCTCGGTGCATCTTTGGCGATTGACCTTAAAAACAAAGGGCATGGTGTGGCAGGTTGTGTACGTTCTAAAAAAAATGCAGATTACCTGAAAGAACAGGGAATCGCAGATGTATTCACAGTAGATGATGTCGACGGTATTGCATCCGCTTTGAAAAGAAGTGATGGGGTAATTATTGGAACTCCTGTCGACAAGATTCCTGAAATTCTTGATTTTCTGGCAAATGTACAATTTTCAAATTGGGTAACCGACATGGCTTCTACAAAAGCTGAAATCATGAGACATGCGATTCATCGAGAAAAAAAACTGCTTTTTGTCGGTTCTCATCCGATGGCAGGCAGTGACCTGGCGGGTCCGCAAAACGGCCGCCCCAATCTTTTTGCTGGAGCTACAATCTATATTACTGCAGCCAAAGAACTTGAAGAAGAATTTGGCAGTGAAACCTATGAGCCAGCAGTTGCAGAAATCACCAGGTTCTGGTCTGATCTAAATGCAAATACATATATGGTCGATTATGCAGATCATGATAAGTGGGCAGCTTATTTAAGTCATGGACTGCATCTGGTCGCCTGTATGGTTTCTCATTTATTGGAAGATATTCCAGGGGTTTTTAAGGTTCCTTTTAATCCCGCCGGGGGCAGTTTCAGAGATATTACCAGAGTAGCTGGCTCAAACCCGGCATTATGGGATGGCATAATTCGATCAAATTCAGATGAAGTTAAAAATTATCTGCAGAGTTTACAAAACCTGGTCTGTCAATGGAATGAAAAAATGCAGAACAATGAATTAGATATCGAAAATATATTCAAAGACGCTGCTGAAATTCGAAATCGAATTATAAAGCTGAATGACGAGTAAATTATATGAAGAAAAAAAGTAAAATGAATATTCAGGGCTCCCTGTTTTTTTCGGGAGATAAATCCCTTTCTCATCGAGCTGCAATCTTTTCGGCACTCGCAACCGGAGAGTCAAAAATATTTAATTTTTTACCTGCCGAAGATACTCTGAATACACTGAAAATATTTGAACAGCTTGGCTGCAAGTTAACGAAAATTAATGAAACCGATTATATTGTCAATAGCCCAGGATTGAAACAATGGCAAAAGAGTCCCGGTGAATTGAATGTTGGTAATTCAGGTACAGGGGCCCGTCTTTTGTTGGGCCTGTTCGGGGGTATACCAGGCTTTGAGGCAAGCCTTGATGGCGATTCCAGTTTGCGCAAGCGCCCTATGAAGCGGGTTACTGAACCCCTGCGAGAAGTAGGTGCAAAATTTGAAAGTGCAGATAAACTGCCGATAAATATTGCAGGATCACAACTAAAAGATATTCATTTCACTGAAAAACTGGGTTCTGCTCAGGTTAAATCTGCAATGTTGCTGGCTGCTTTGGGATCATCTGCAGGTGTACATCTCAAAGAACCGATTGAGTCGAGAAACCACACTGAGAATATGCTCAAATTTTGTGGTGTTGAAATTCTTGAACAAAAAAATGAGGGTGTCAGAGAAATTATTCTGCAACCTCCCTATGATTTTGCGGCACGTGAGTATAAAATCTGGGGCGATATTTCTTCTGCGGCATTTTTCGTAGTTGCGGGACTTTTAGCAGATTCGGGCGAACTTGTTCTGCGCAATGTACTGCTGAACCGTTTTCGAGACCGATACTTGACGGTTCTGAAGAGAATGGGCGGCAATATTGAAATATTACCGCAATCAAACCAATGTGGAGAACCGGGCGGAGACATTATTGTGTATCCATCCCGTTTGCGGGGAACTGAAATTCTGCCTGATGAAATACCTGCCCTGATTGATGAATTACCGATTTTGACAATTGCAGGTTTATTTGCCGAGGGAAAATTTGCTTTTTCTGGCGCTGAAGAGCTTCGTGTAAAAGAAAGCGATCGAATTTCAGGAATGGTGAATAATCTGCGCAATACAGGAGTAGCCGTAGAAGAGTTTGAAGATGGCCTGCACTTAACGGGAGATCCGAATAGAATGCTGAAGGGCGAAGTTGACAGCAATATGGATCACAGAATCGTCATGTCATTTGAAATTGCGAATATGCGATCACTGGCCAACGGTGCCGATAAAGCGATTAAGATTGCGGGCAGGGAATGGGTCAATACCAGTTTCCCCGATTTTTATTCGAAATTGGAAGCAGTGAGTCAAAACAAGTTAAACTCAAATAAAAAACTGGAGGTTATTGCAATAGACGGACCTGCCGGTTCCGGAAAATCTACTCTTGCAGCAGAGTTGTCTAAAGCTTATAATTTTTTCCAGGTAGATTCGGGGGCGATGTACAGGGCAATAACTTTTCAGACTCTTTTGACTGTCCCAGAAAAAGAGGTCGCTAAGTTTGTTCAACAACAGGAATTCTTACAATTACTGGAAAACCTGAACTGGAAAATTGAGTTTGATCATGACAAGAATCAAATTATATATTTGAATGGTAAACAGTTGGGGCAGGAAATTCGCACTCCAGAAATAACAAAATTTATTAAATATATTGCAGATCAACCATCTGCGCGACAAAAAGTAAACAGTGAGATACGATCGTTAAAAGATAAATACTCTCCCATGGTTGTTGATGGCCGGGATATAGGAACGGTCGTCTTTCCTGATGCAGATATAAAGTTTTATATTACAGCCGATGTTGAAGAAAGAGCCAAACGCAGATTTGTCGAATTTTCTCAAAAGCAATCTGGTATTACCCTTGATGAGGTCATCCACCAGATCGTTACCCGTGACAATCAGGATATTTCTCGTAAAGAGGGTGGGTTGAGGCCTGCTGAT
>JAGRNJ010000044.1:22325-26367 GCA_020440825.1 Leptospiraceae bacterium
GATGCCATTTTCATTGACACCACCTCTCGAAATATTAATGTAGCTTTACGGATTGTGACCAGCTATCTGCGGACAAGCCAGTCATTCACCTTCAGTATAAATGCTTCTGATAAATAGAGCACTTTACTGCAAATCGTTTTTTCGAGGTACCTATGAGTGTTTCTTTTGAAATCCCGGAAGACCTGTCAATGGAGACCCTTCTCAATGAAGGTGAGTTACAGGTTTCAGATATTCGCAAAGGTTCGACTATAACCGGGCGCATTGTAAAATTTCAAGATGATGCTGCTATTGTAGATATGGGCAGTAAATCTGAAGGTAGAATATCGCTTCGTGAATTCGATGAGAAACCGGCTATTGGTGACAGTGTTGAAGCAATCATTCGCAATATAGATAATCAAACAGGTCTCGTACAGCTATCTAAACGCGAGTTAGAGCAGCGTAGGGGCTGGGAAATTGTAAAAGAATATTTTGAAAAAGAAAAACCAGTAGCAGGCGAAGTGAAAAGAGCTATGAAAGCCGGTTACCTTGTACATATTGAGGGGCTCCCTATGTTGCTGCCTCACTCTCTTATTGGTCTTTTGTCAGAGCGGCATAAAAAAGGAAAAAAACTTGATATAATCGGTTCAACCTTTTCTTTTAAAATTGTAAGTATCGATGCTCGCCGCAGAACAGGAATTTTATCCCGTAAAGATTTTCAGAACGAACAAAATCAACAGCATTGGAAAACCCTGATTGAAAATACCAGAATTGGTGATATCGTAACAGGCAAAGTAGTAACCTATACAAAAGCAGGCGCATTTATTGATGTTATGGGGGTAGAGGGCTTTCTTCACAAAAGCAATATTAGCTGGGAAAGAAAGAATGACAATTTCAGAGAAAAACTGCCAATTGATTCTGAAATTCAAGTACGAGTACTGGAAATTGACACAGAAAATAATCGCCTTTCTCTGGGCTTAAAACAGCTGACTTCAGACCCGTGGGGTAGTGTCATGGAGAAATTCAATGTTGGCGATAAAGTCAAGGGTGTTGTTTCTTTTGTGGCAAATTACGGTGCGTTTATTGACCTCGGCGAAGGCTTAGAAGGTCTATTGCATATTTCAGAAATGAGCTGGACTCGAAAAATCAATCATGCTCAAGAGATGTTAAAAGTTGGTCAGGAACTTGAAACCCAGATCATAGGAATAAATCCCGAAGATAAGCGTATATCGCTTGGCTTACGCCAAATGCAGCAAAATCCTTGGGATCAGATTCGTTCAGAATTGAGAGTCGGCCAGGTAATCAAAAGTAAAATAAAAGATGTAACCAGTTTTGGTGCGTTTGTGGTTATTACCCCCGAAATCGATGGCTTGGTACGCAAAGAAGATTTGAATTGGGATGAACCTGCTCCAGATCCTAAAAAGCTGTATAAATCAGGTGATGAGGTTGAATTCCGGATTATCGAAATTGATCTGGAAAACAGAAAAATAGGGTGTAGTATTCGCCATTTGTTGCCTAATCCTTACAAAGAACTGAAAGAAAAATACCCGCGCGGAATGATCGTAGATGGCATTGTGACCGGTGTAGTAGATTTCGGAATTTTTGTTCGATTCGAAGAAAAATATGAGGGGCTTGTGCACTTAAGTGCTATGGGCCGGGAAGAATCTTCTAACCACAAGAAAATCTACAAGAAAGGCGATTCTGTCAGGGTTGTGATCAAGAATATTGACCCGGAAAACCGCAAAATCAGTCTATCTGTGAAAGACGTTGAAAATGCAATGCAACGAATCGAAATGCAGCAATATCTTGAAAAAGAAAACAATGCTTCTGCACCTACGCAAAGCCCGTTTGCATCTCTTCGTTCAAAGTAGTTTTAAGTGAGATGGTTTAAGAACCGGAAGTTCTTTTCAGGTTTTTCCCGATGAGATACGCCAGCCTTTAGACGTACTTTTGTAAAGTTCGAATTCGTCTGGCCTCTTCTCAAATATAAGACACCAGAATTTATAGTGATTGTCAATGGTCTTTTGTTGAAAATCGGCTAAACGTTTTATGAGAGGGCATTTTCCTCTGAATTCTTTCATGAATATCAATCCCGAAAATCGTCCTTTTTCATCTATATACGGTTCCAATGGAAAAGTTCTACAACTTATTGACCTGTTTTCTCTTTCACAGAATTGAACTCCTTTGCATTCGGAAAAAATCGCTGTTCTGCTTTCTCCCTCTGATTTAAGTTTTTTATTGTGTTTCGTTTTTGGTTTCCAGCGGCTCCAGATTGTGCTTCTGTTTTGCAAATACTTAAACTCTTCCCTATATAATAAAGGTACTGCGTTTTCCACAATACAACAATACGGTTCTCCGCCATTTTCTGGAGCACAAAGGTTTCCACAATTATAGGCAGTGAGATTCAGTGATAGAAGCTTATAAAAGTTTTGTATGTCTGTATCTGAAAACTCAATGGACATATTTTATAAAAATCGGTCATCCACCAGTTTTATTATATTCTGGTTCAGTTTCTGAATGACCTGTAGTTTGCCTAAAAATGGAATTTTAGCCATCGTTTTTCGGAATAGCGGGGTTTTTATTCTTGGATAAAAAGAGTATTCAATTGTTAATTTGTGTGCATTCGTTTTTGAATCCAGGATCTCCTGAATCGCATGAGTCAGGCCCCCGCATTTATCTATCAGTCCCAATTCTTTCGCTTTCTTTCCTGAATAAACCCGGCCCTGGCCTAATTTATGAATTTCTTTTGTAATCATATTGCGGCCCTGGCTAATTCTGTCTAAAAACAAATTGTATACTTCTTGCATTGAATTTAACAGCTCATTTTTTTGTCGCACTGTAAAAGAATTGAATAGAGAAAGCCATTCTCCGTTATCTCCGGAATTAACGCTGTCGAGGCTTATGCCCAGATTCTTTAGTATACCAGAGATATTGAATTTACCGGCAACCACTCCTATTGAACCAGTAATGCTTAAGGGTGTAGAATAAATATTGTTTCCGATCGCGCTGATATAGTACCCACCCGAAGCTGCAACGTCAGATTGTGAAACCAGTACAGGAATCTTCTCTGGTTCTTTTTTCTTTTTCTTACCAGATTTAGATATTTCTTTTGATTGTATCTCGTCTAGTGCGTTGTCTGTATTTCGAACCGGGCCGCTATCTTGCAAGGTCATCAAAAGCTGCCAAATTAAATCTGAGGTCAATGCCGAGCCCCCCGGGCTGTTAATTCTTAAAATAACGGCATCGGGTTTTTCTGTCTTCAGTTCTTCGAGAGGGCTTTGTAAGTCATGCAGGTTAATTGTACCCGGCGTTGTTTCATAAGACTCGACAATTGGCCCATTGGCAAGCATAACCGCTATTTTTAATTTTTTCTGTTTTTTCAACAATCGATAATGTCTTTTACTTAGAATACTCAAAGCCTGCCAGAACGCCAGAGCTGTTTTTTGTTTCCCGTTTAAACTTTCTGAAATCATGTTTGTAAATTGATCGGGATAAATAACTTTTTGTATAATATTGTTTTTCTTTGCTTCTTGTGCACTTATTAAGAATTGTTTTAAGTTCTTCTTCCCGGCCGAATTTTTCATTACCTTATCTAGAAATTCTGTATGAAAATCTTTGAATATTTCTGAAAGTTGTGTTCGCGCTGCAGTTGAATGATTTTTGCGTTCAAACATTTCTGCTGCACTTTTAAATTTCCCAACAGAAAGAAACTGGGGTTTAACCCCTATCTTTTCAAAAAAGCCTGCTAGAAAAAAAGATTCAGAATGAAATCCGCTTAAGTCGAATGTAGCCGCCGGCGGAGCGCAAATTTCACTGCAGCCAGTGGCTATATAGAGTGCATTTTTTTCCTGACTGAGAAGATATGCTCTGGTATTTACACCGGTGGCAGAGATTTGAGAGAGTAAATCTCTTATTTCCCAACTTTGTGCCCAGCCAAGTTTTGGTTGATTTATGTATACAGTCAAAACTTTCACTTCTTTGACTAATTTTGAACTGTTCTTGAGGTATCTGAGAAATCCATGCAGGTAGATACTCAATTCATAGAATCGGGTTTTCTCACTTTTGA
>JAGRNJ010000045.1:0-16811 GCA_020440825.1 Leptospiraceae bacterium
CAAACTGCTGGCTTCTGCCCATGCCAAAGGGGTTGGCAATCTGGTCGTCTACTTTGGTGCAAAAACCGGGCGCGACGGCATTCACGGAGCCAGCTTTGCATCAAAAGATCTGTCAGATGAATCTGCCGAAGAGCGCAGTGCGGTGCAAGTGGGCGATCCGTTTATGGAAAAACTGCTCATGGAAGCCACCATTGAATGCATTGAAAAAGGTCTGGTGATCGCAATTCAAGATATGGGGGCTGCCGGTTTACTGAGTTCTTCATCTGAAATGGCTGCATCTGGCAGTGTCGGCATTGACCTGTTTCTCGAAAAAGTTCCGGCCCGGGAAACCCAGATGCAACCCTTCGAGTACCTGCTCTCTGAAAGCCAGGAAAGAATGCTGGCAATCTGTACTCCAGAAAAACTGTCTGAGATTCAAAATGTTTTTGAGAAGTGGGATCTGCATGCAGAAGTTATAGGCCAGGTAACCGACACCGAACATTTGAGGGTTTTTCAAGACGGAGAACTGTTTGCTGATGTGCCGGCTACTGCACTGGCAAAAATGGCTCCGCGGTATGAACGCGAAATTCAAAAACCTGCCAATACGAAAACAAACGGTATTGTACCTAAAGAACTGGCAAATGCGTTAAAGAGAGGGGCTCAGCAGGTTACAGAACTTCTGCAAAGGGTGGTAAGCCATCCGAATTTGGCATCAAAAGCCCCAATCTATGAACAATATGATACAGATATCGGTCTGGCTCGCTTAATTGGTCCCGGCCAGAACGCGGGAGTCTATCGAATTCCCGACTCTCAATCTGCACTTTCTGTGAGCACCGATGGAAACTCTTTTTACGTATCATTAGATCCGTATGATGGTGCCAGACTGACTGTGGCAGAATGCATCCGCAATCTGGTCTCTTCGGGGGCTACCCCGCTTGGTATTACAAACTGCCTGAATTTTGCCAACCCTTACAAACCCGAGAATTATTATTTCTTCCGCAGGGCTGTAGAAGGCATGTCTGACTGTGCCGAATTTTTCGAAGTTCCGGTGACCGGCGGCAATGTATCTTTTTACAATGAATCCCAGGACGGCCCGGTCTTGCCCACCCCCACAATCGGAATGGTAGGTCTTATTGAGGATGCTGATAAAACATTGCCCGCCCGTATTTTACCGGGTGAGACTGCGTTTTTGATAGGCCGCTTTGAACCGGCACTAGAATGTAGCCAGTATACCTATATATTACAAGGCTCATTTGGTGGTTCATTGCCCGCATTTTATCCTGAAGACGAAAAACGCTCCATGCAGACTGTGCTGCAATTATGCAATGAAAAGATTATTGTTGCAGCCAATGATGTGGCAAATGGCGGATGGATGTATTCACTGCTGAAACTGATCTTTGCCGGCCGCGCATTGCAACCCGGTACCGGTTTCAAAATCGAAGAGCGGCCTCAATTTGATGCAGATCTGGCATACTTTGGTGAAAGTGCACATTGTTATATTGC
This sequence comes from Leptospiraceae bacterium, assembly GCA_020440825.1. Lineage (GTDB taxonomy): Bacteria > Spirochaetota > Leptospiria > Turneriellales > Turneriellaceae > JAGRNJ01. The sequence continues at coordinate 1,483 of JAGRNJ010000045.1, forward strand.
AGTTTCGAGCAATGCAAATGCTGCAAAAGTGCGTGAACTGTGCACCAATAGCGGGGTGCCCTGCCTTCAGCTCGGTAAGGCAACAACCGATGCGGCTCTGGTCTTGCCTACAGAAGACGGCAGCACAAGACTCGATATTACGGGCATAGAGAATGCGTGGCAAAACGGTCTGGTAAAGTTTTTCAGTGAATAATCTTTGACTTCCTGAACAGTTTTTATATAATAGAAGCATGGGAACGCAGAAACAATCTGTGCTGTTATTCGGGATCGACGATTTCATCAGTCAATCTTCTGATACATTAGCAAAAGAGATTATTTCGAAATATACCCGTTTAAAAATACGCTCATTAAGTGAGAGTGAAGCGAAATCTATCGGTGAAGTAGCAGAAGTCGTTGATTTGCACACATTTTCGATTCTGATTCTACATGAATCTAAACTGCCTCACTCGAATAATGGGGAATATGCCTGGGCGCATATTCAGGAATTGGGCAACCTTGTTATTCTGTTAAGTGACAATGCAGCACAGTCTGTGAACAGGTCGTTGACCATTACCGTCGATGCAAAAATTTCTCATGCAGAATTAACCAGTCTGGTGGGAAACCTGCTCGCTAACCTCTCAAATAGAATACGCATGTCTGAAGAAGAATGGCTCAAACGAATTGACTATATTTTCAGATTATCTACCGAAGAAATTCGCACTTCTGAGGCAAAGGCAGATGCATTCCAGACTCTGGTAGATTTTGAAGGGAACCTGCGCCTCGAACAGGAAAAAATTTCCCGGGCATTGCTTGCCTTGCAGGAATACCGCGATTCCCACCATAAAGACTGGGAGGCAGAAAAAAACGCCCGTGAAGCCCTGGCAGTGCAAACCCACCGTGAAATGCTCGATCGAGAGGCTGAAATCAAAGCCCGGGACAATCTGCTGCATTTCAGTTCAGGAGAAGTAAAGATTCTGAAAAAAGTGATTGAAGAAATTCGATCGAATGGCAGCATCAATAAAGAAAGTCTTAAATCAATGCTGTCGAGCAATGAGAACCTGTTGTCTCTGCTCGAATCTTGAAATCTGAATGAAAAAAACTGATTATAATTTTAAAGACATAACCTCTGCAATCAATGATTTCTTTTCAAAACCGCGTTCCCATAGCGCGGTCAAAAAAATTCTGATTATTCTGTTTTCTTTTACCGTAGTTGTCGCTACCTATTTTCTCTCAACCCCATTTGTCGGCGAATATTACGATTTCAAACTGGGAGATATCTCGCAAAATGATATCAAGGTTAAATCTGACCTGCGTTATGAATTGACTGAAGAGACGGCCAAACTGCGCCGGGAAGCCTATGAAAAAGAAAGAGTAGTTTTTGACCGGGACTATGAAACTCTTCGCAAAGTTGTCGACCAGATTCGCACCGAAATGCAACTCTTGCAGTTGACTGCCAATGAAGGGGCCTCTTTGAAAGTTGCCAGAGATCGTCTCAAGTTTTTGAATAATCGCAATCTATATAAGCCCGAAGCCCTGGCCCAGACTCTGAAGCTGCCTGATACTACCAATCTGCCTGAATGGGCTGCCCGCTATGCAACTCTGGTATTTGAAAACTACGGGCTTACCGCACAGACCCCGGAAAAACCGGTCAAAGAAAATCTTGAGAAAAATGGCGCCATAATTAGAACGATCAACACAAGTACAGACCACAATGAAGTTATCTGGGAAGGCAACAGAATCGTTGATCGCAGCAAAGCATTCAATGCCTATTATCTGGTGCGACTCTCTTCTCTCGCCGAACCGGCATTCGAGGCAAAACTCCCGGCACCGGTTCGGGAATTGATTGTGAGAAGAATTATTCAATTGTACACCCAGTTTCCCAATGTGCAGTACAATGAAGTTCAGACCAAATACCGCAAAGAGCTGGCCGCCAAATCAATTACCCCGGTAAACGCCACTCTCAAAAAAGGGCTCACAATTGTCAGAACTGGCGATGTCATCGACTCTGACAAACTCGAGAAAATCAAGATTCTGAACAAGCTGCAGAGTAAAACAAATTTCAAGTTTATCATCGGTATTTTCCTGGTGATGTCAGTGCTGGCAATCAGCTCTGCATTCTATATTTTGAGATTTTCTGAAATCAAGCTCAGAGATCTTTCAACCCACACAATTCTGCACTCCCTGATGTTGAGCCTGTTCCTCTACGGGTTTATTCTTTCCCGTTTCGAAGCAATTACTGAAAGTGATCATTATTTCGGTTTGTTTATTCCGTTAGGTTATTTTGGCATTATCGGCGGGCTCATGTTCGGTGCCCGGGTTACCCTCATTGCGGGAATGTATGCTTCGGTTTTTTTCTATCTGATTTCAGGGTATGAACCAGCCACTTTATTTTTGGGCCTCACCTCAGTAATTACGGGAATCTATGCAGGTTCCCGTATGCAGAAGAGAACCCAGTTTTTTAAAGGTTCGTTGAATCTGTTCATTGCCAATGCACTCATTGTAGTCAGCATGGACCTCATCAACGGTATTTTCAGTACCGATACCCTGCTGAGAATCTCAATTGCCTTTCTCAATGCCGGCGCCTGCCATATTCTGGTGAGCGGTGTTCTGCCAATTTTTGAGGCAATTTTTAATCTACCTACCAAGTTCCGGCTTATGGAGTTGAGTGATTATAACCAGCCGTTACTCAAAAGAATGGCAGCAGAAGCATCTTCTTCTTATCAGCATTCACTGATGATGGCCAATTTGTCAGAGCGGGCGGTAATGGAAATAGGCGGAGACACCCTGCTCACCCGGGTCGGCTGTCTGTATCATGACATCGGTAAAATGCTGAATCCACATTTCTATGCTGAGAATAAACATCTCTCACCGACTTCAGAAAATTTTAAAAAGCTGGGGCCGGTAAAATCAGCGCAGGTCATTATCTCTCATGTTACAGACGGAATTAAAATGGCCAAAGAACACCGTCTGCCAGAGAGAATCATTGATTTTATTCCCGAACACCATGGCACAACAACGATTCAATATTTTTACCACCAGGCTTTAGAAGAACATGATAAAAACCGAAAAAGCTCAAAAAGTAAAAAGACATCTTCATCAAGTACAAAGATTGAACGATCTACATTTCAATACCCCGGGCCCAAACCACGCTCAAAAGAAACCGGCGTTGTGATGATAGCCGACAGCGTTGAGGCCGCATCACGAACCGTTGCCGAACCGGGACGAGAGGTTTTTGCAGACCTCATTGATCGCATTATCAAAAATAAAATGGATGAAGACCAGTTTGATGAATGCCCTCTCACCCTGTCTGATCTGAAGAAAATAAAATCTGCATTTGTGCACGTACTGGTGAGCAGCTATCACAGTCGTCCCACCTACCCCAGTATGGATAAAACCAAGGCTCTCGAAAACCGCATGAATTCAGCATCGAAACGAAAAGAAGTTGCTTCTGCCAAATAATGATCAACGTTGATAAAGTCTTACAGATCATCAGATTTTCCTTTTCAGGAATTTCAGGCGATCAATGGCGCAAACATATTTTACTGTTTGCACTGACCGGTTTTTCTACGTTTCTCACCGGTCTCGAAATGGCCGGAAATACAGTTGGTCTGCAGAAAATTCTGCTGGGCCTTTCTTATTCTTTACCTGTAATGTTGATATTGACCGGTCACGAGTTAGGTCATTATATTGTCGCGCGAATGTATGGTGTCAATGTCAGCCTGCCCTACTTTATTCCGCTGCCAATCTTGAGTCCGTTTGGTACAATGGGTGCCTTCATTCGCATGCGGGGTTTGCCAATGGACAAGCGCAGCCTGTTTGATGTTGCATTTTGGGGCCCTGCTATGAGCTTCATGCTTTCCATTCCGTTCGCAATCGCAGGAATTCTTCTCTCAGAAGTAAAACCGATACCGCCAGATTTTGGCGGTATGTACTTTGGTGATTCTATATTTTTCAAATGGCTTATTTCATTGTTTCATCAAATACCACCGGGCCATGATCTTTTTATACATCCTATGGCATTTGCTGCCTGGGTTGGCTTTTTTATAACGGCAATAAATCTGTTCCCAATTGGCCAGCTTGACGGAGGGCATATCGCATATGCCATGTTCGGCCGAAACCAAAAGTGGATTGCGATGGTCTTTCTGGGATTCCTGGTATTGCTGACATTTTTTCATTTTGGCTGGTTTATATGGCTTGTACTTTTGTACTTCATGGGAATTTTCCATCCGCCGGTACAATCAGGTGCTTTTGATCTTCTCGATCACAAACGAATGAGATTAGGGTATGCATCGCTTGTAGTCCTGGTTTTGTGTTTTATTCCCATCCCTATAGAGTTCAAAGAAGCACGGGATTTTATTCCTGAGCGCCAGCAGGAGTCTGTTCCCCTGCCTTACAATGACGAATATAATGTTTACCTTGATCAACCAGAATGCTGGCTACCAAAAATGATTGGCAGCACGTCTTGCCATTCATTCATCGAGAAATCAACATGGAAATTATCTACCTGACAGACATACACGACAATCTTTCCCAGTTGAAGACGGTGTTGAGTACCACGAAAGCAGATTTATATATAATTTCTGGTGACTTGATTTACAAAGCTTTTTTCACAGAAGATAAATTATACCACTTTGTAGAATTGCAGGAAAATCTTTATAATTATATTCGCAAAAACAGTCTCAAGCTGACCCCCTATGAATTGTCGGGAAAAATAATCGAAAGTCCCAACGATTACACGGTGAAACAGAAATTTGATGCCGAAGAGTACAAATCTCTGTTTGCCAAAGCCCTCATCAATATGAAGGCAAAATATGAATTGTTCAAACGTGTTATTGAAACCTACTCAAATGCTGAGGTCATGATTATTCCGGGCAATTATGATATGGATTTGCAGTACACATCCCTCGCAAAATATGATATGCATAAGCGGGAACGCAGAATTGCAGATTTTGATTTTGCCGGTTATGGCGGGGCACCTGTCATCACCCCGGGAATTCCTGAAATGATCTCTGTTCCGTTTCACGAATACACTGAAAACGGGAAAAATGTCAGCGAAGCGAAAGAATACTTTTCACAGCGAAACCCAGATGTACTCGTCATTCATAATCCCGCGTATGGTACTCTCGATAAATTGCCCAGTTACGGACATTGCGGCTCGATCGGAATTCGGGAGTATATAGACGAAAAATCCCCGGCTCTGGTTTTGTCAGGGCATGTGCATGAAGACTATGGCCTGTTGAAAGTAAACGGCAGTTTCTGCCTAAACCCGTCAAACTTCGGCGGGGTCGACAGTATACACGGCTGGCAGGAAGGCGGCTACTATACTCATATTGAAATTCATAAACAAGAGCAGATGCGAGTTAAGTCACTGACTCTGTTCCGTTTACGGGAAAATGAAAAAGAAGCCAGAAAAATACTCGAGATTAAAATTGATAAAAGAACGCGTGCCTCTGAATTTGTCTACGACGAACAAGAGTATGCAACCCTGGGTCAATTTTTGCGATGAGAAACCCTTTCCCTGAGAATGAAGTATTCAACCGATTTCTGGGACTAAAAAATCATTTTCGGGAATTTCAAACCCAGGAATCCCGCCGACGCACCACAGAAATAAGCCAGCTGGCCCGATTGATACAGGATTCAGGAGACAAAATTTCTTTTGACCTGCTGGGCAGTGTTAATTTCGGGATGGCAGAAGCAACTTCTGATGTCGATATGGTTCTCTATCTCGACTGCGGACACGATGAAGAAGCTACTTACGAAAATTGTCCCATGTGGAGGTTTTATGAGAGCCTGCTGATTACCTCTATTCTTCGGGAGCTCACCGATCGTCCCTACCATATTCAGGTTGTCGATTGTATAAACCTGTTTCGGCTTGAAAAAGCAATTCTAAACCGTGGTTTTGACGACGATATCATTGCCAGATTTGTGTTCTATCGCACAATTTGCCGGGGGGTCAACAAACGGGTTATACGACCCTATGAAAAACTGATTATGAATGACAAACAATTGTTCCGGCATATTGAAGAGACGCTGACCGAGGCTTTGCTGGTCTTTATTCGCTCGTCATCTCACGGTAAATCATTTGAGAAATATCTTTCAAGACTGGCCGACTCGGGAAGTAAGATTCCACTAACGGTAGTCGAAAAAGTACATGACTATCTGCAGCTGCAGAACAAGTAAAACCGGCTAAATCATTTCACTGGCTAATATTTCTTTGTAGGTCTGTGGCCGGCGGATTACCTGAAATGAGTCGTTTTGAATTAAAACTTCAGGAGCCAGTGGTCTCGTATTATAATTTGAAGCCATAACCGAACCATAAGCACCGGCATGCAGAATAAGCACATCATCGTCTTCTTTGAGAAAGGGTAATTGAACCCCCCTCGCAAAAACATCGGATGATTCGCAGATTGGTCCGGCAATTTCGTAGGTCTGCAGGCGGTTCAATTCATATTCTGACAATGCATGCAGCGTGGTAATGGGATGAACAGCCCCATACAAAGCCGGTCTCAACAACTCAGTCATACCCGCATCGATCAAGGCTATATCGTAATTGCTCTTTGGTTTTATATGACGCACTTTTGATACTAGAACACCAGACATTGCCGAAATATACCGGCCCGGTTCAAAATGCAGCTCATTCGATTCAAATGAACATTGTGAGAGAATTTTATGCAATTCATCGAGTGAGAACTGGTTTACGGGCAATTCAGAATACATGCTTTTATAATCAACGCCAAACCCTCCGCCCAATGATATGTACTCTAAATGTGGAAAATTCTCTCTTCGCAGCGCCTGGGCGATCTCGTTGAGCACAGCGAGAGATTTTGCGTAGGGAACCGGATCTAAAATCTGGGACCCAATATGGGCTTGCAAACCTTTGAGCTGCAAATTTTTGCCTTCCCGCAGGCAATGCAATATTTCAGGTAATTCTGCTCGCGAAATACCAAATTTATTTTCTTCTTTGCCGGTTGTGATATATTTGTGGGTATCTACCTCGACATCAGGATTCATCCGCAAGGCAACCCCGGCCTTCACCCCGACAGAGGCAGCCAGTTCTTGCAGTGATCGAAGCTCTGCCACAGATTCTACATGAAAAGAGCGTATTCCGGCCTTGATTGCCGAGAGAATTTCAGTTTTTGTTTTGGCAACCCCGGCAAACACAATTTTTTCTGGCTTGCCGCCGGCAAGAAGGGCCCGTTCTAATTCTCCCAATGAAACGATGTCCAGCCCAAATCTGTCAAAGCTGAGAATCTTTTTGATGATATGGATATTTGAGAGGGATTTCAATGAATAGTAAAAAAATGCATTGGGTAATTTTTCCTGCAACGATTTACACCGGGCCTCGATAACTGCACCATGGTATGCATAGAAAGGCCCCTGGTAATCATAGTGTTTAATGAGATGCTGGCGAATCTGCGGCAATAATGAATTTAATTCTGTTCCGGCCCAGCTTAGCCCCCTTTCATTACGCTGAAAATACATTTGTCAAATTTGATTTACTTGTGGCCTTGTAACTAAAAAGATTGCACAGTTGGCTCGGTGAATAAATGCGGATGTACTTCTGCGAATGCCAGAAAGGCAAAACTTGAAAACCGGCAACAGCAAAACTTTCAGCAGGATTTCAAAGAATATACATTCATGCTAATTATTGTCATTATACTTTGTCTTGCTTTGTTTACTGCTTTGGGAATGGCAGTGTTTTATCACACCCCGCTGGAACCGGCCCAGAGAGCTGAGCAGCTATTGAAAGCCGGTGACATACCCGGTGCAAGCAGAATGATTGATGAGCAGCTTTCTAAAGATCCGGAACACCCCAAGGGGCTTAAAATTGCAGCTAAAATTGCAGATCTTCGGGGAGACCAGCATTCGCGGCTGTTACACCTTGAGAAATTAAAGAGATCAGGCAGATATCATACAGAAATTGCTCCTGAAGAGATAAATTCACTACTGGCGCATATCTATCTGGGATTCAATAGAGACGAAGACGCATTCGAAAGCTGGCTGCAGGTATTGAAATATGACCCTGATGATTTTGATGCCAACCGCAACATAGGTTTACTGGCCGCAGGCAGTGGCGAGTTCAAAATTGCTAAAAAATATATCGCGAAGGCAAGAGAAAAACTGCCCGAAGATGTTGACTTAAGAAAAGCAGGTATGGTTGCACATTTTGAAGAAAAAGAAGAAGAGCCTGCTTTTCAGTTGATAGAGTCCCTGATTGATGATGACCCTGCAAACAACGAATATGCTCTCTTATATATCATGATGTGCCAGGACTCTCACTTTCAATCGGGAAAAGAGAAAATAAAACGCCAGATCAAAGAAGTACATGAAGAGCCGACGATTCGAATGCTGATGCGCATGTTCCTGCATATTGCCGTGAATCGACAAAAAACCTGGAAAGAAGCATTTGAGTTCACTGCCACAATTCTGGGCATGAAAAATGTGTCACCCGAACTGAAAACTGAGGCGAGATATTTTCGAATGCTGCTGGCCCTGAAACTCGAAGATTATGACACTGCAGCTAAACTGTACACAGAAATTGACTCTGATCGTCCCGGATTTCGCAACCTTGCACTGTTCAAACTTTACATTGAATCTTACGACCTTGAACCGATAAGCGAAGAATCTCCCATGTTTGAATCCCGCTTTCAGGATGAATTTGCAAATTTAGTACCAGAGAAACTGGTCTATTACAGCTCTGGAATTGTCAATGATGCCAATATTAATTATGACAAATATTTTGTACGGGATGAAGATGCAGTATCCCTGGCCGGAGAGTTCGGTGGTCGAAGTACTGAAGACTCTATCAAACTTGCCCAATCATTCAAAAAAGAAGAAATTGATGAATTTACCCGTTTTGCAGCAGGCTATCTCAACTACTCGGTAGTCTCAAGACTCGATTCTTTTGAACGGGGCTCAATTGATTATCTGGTAAACCGCCCCGACGATAAAAAACTAAAGATTGTGTTTAGTGTACGCCGATTTCTCGAAGACGCGAGTATCAGCGATATTTTTGTGCAGAGTTTTCAGCAGAAAATTCGGCAAGAGGCAGCACAGTTCGGTGTTTTGTTGACCAATGCCAGCCTCACTCCCGGGGCAGAAACCGCCCTGCATCGAAGCGGTAATATTCAATTTCATGGAAAATCCCGTATGGCAGAGGTCGTCGAAGCATTTGAAGCCTCTGGGCTGCGCAATAAGACTTAAGCTGATTTGAGTTCTACAGATAACAAACGGCTGACCCCGGGCTCTTCCATTGTAACCCCGAAAATTGCATGTGCCCGTGACATCGTTTTTTTATTGTGAGTAATGAGAATGAACTGGGTACTCTTTGAGAATTCAGTAAGCATATCCAGGAATCTGCCAACGTTTTGATCGTCGAGCGGTGCATCGATCTCGTCCAGTATGCAAAAAGGTGAGCTTCTCACCATATAGATCCCGAACATCAGTGCAATTGCGGTCAGGGCTTTTTCACCGCCCGAAAGAAGCCGCAAGCTCTTGGCACTTTTTCCCGGTGGCTTGACTGAGATATCGATACCACTCTCTAAAGGGTTATCAGGCTCTGTCAGTGTCAGTTTGGTATCCCCGCCTTTGAACAGGGTTCTAAATACCTCTCTGAAATTATTTTCAATCTGCGCAAAAGATTCGAGAAACATGCTTTCAGACTGGCTTTGAATATCGGCGATCACTGATAAAATATCATCCCGGGCTTTTAGAATATCTTGCAGCTGGGTATTGTTATGTTTGTGCAGTTCCTGTACTGTTTTGAGCTCTTCAATCGCCAGTGCATTGATGGGTCCCAGGGCTTCGATCTGCTTTTGAATATCACCAAGTTTATTTTTTTCACCGGCCAGTTGAATCTTGTCTTTGCCCAGTTTTTCTGCAACTTCGTCGAGAGTAAGATTAAAATCATTATAGATATCCTGGGTCATTACTTCACGACTGCCGATCAGAGTACCGATACGAATTTCCAGTTCATTCATTGCTTCTTGAATTTCTTCGGCTTTGCGATTCTCATCCTGTACACTTGCCAGTAAATCATGTCGTTTTTGATCCAGTTTTGCGAGCGCTTTTTCAAGAGCTGCGATTCTCTCAATTTCTTTTTGAATACCCGCCTGCAGTTTCGCGATCTCATTCTGCATGCCTTTCAAGTCTGTATTGGCCTGTACGATTTCTTTATCAATTGCCCTAAACTGCTCACGGTGAAACTGCAAAGATGCCTCTTCAAAACCGATCTGTTCTTTTAAGGTACGGTCTTTCTCTTTCAAGTTATCAACCTGCACATTGAATGATCGAATATCACCTGAGATAGTTTCTTTCTGTCGCATCGAAGCTGCCAGACGTTCTCTCAATTCGAGAGTAAGATTTTGTATTTCTTCAAGTTCACGATCTAACTTGCGGTTTGTATCTTCCAGGGCTATAATCTGTTCATCCAGTTGTTCTTTTCGCGAATGAATACCGCCTTCTTCAAACAGCAAATGCCGTAGACTGGCCGGTAAAGCGGCAATTTTCTCAATTGCCGAAGTATGATTCAACTGGTTAAATAATTTCTGTACTGCACTTACTTTCTGAGCAGAATCTACAGATTCAGAGGCCAGGTGTTCCCCGATTTCATTCAATACTTTTGTAATTCTTTCGGCTTCACCCGATGAAACTTTCTCAGCTTTTTCCCAGTTTTTCTTTTCTTCTTTGAGTGAACGCAATAAATCTTGAATCACTGCCTCAAGTTCTGATCTCTGTTCCAGTATTTTCTCGCGGTTGTCTGCCAGCTGCTGACGATTCTCTTTTTGTCTTTTCTCAGCATCTGCAATATCTTTTTTCAGTTTTTCACTGTTTGTATCAATTTCTTTTAATGCTCTTTGCGCATCTTCTAGCCTGGCATTCAACTGCAGCGTCATCTGATCTTGCCGGGAACGATCGTCCCTCAGTTCTTTTACCCTTTTCTCGACCTTTGCCAGTTGAGATCGCATACTCTCTGCCTGGCCGGTCTGCTCTACGATTCGGCGGGAAGTTTCTTCAATGCGCTTTTCCCACTGGGCAATTCTTTCGCGGGCTACCTGATTACCGGTATCTTTTTGATGCAGTTCAGTGGTCTTCACCGATTTTTCTTCATCGATCTGCTCAAGCCTCTCTCGCACCTGCAGATTTTTCTGGCGCAATTTCTCGGCTTCAGCACGCTTTTTCTCAAGTTTTTGATCGAGATCGACAAGGCTAGTATTGATTTCCTGCAGGGTAAAAAAACGAATACGCAGGTCATGGTCTTTACGTGAAGACAAAAGATCATTATATTGTCTGGTTTTTTCTGCCTGGGATTCTTTAATTTTCAGTTCCCGTTCCAGTTCACGCAGAATATCCTGCAGGCGGGTCATATTCAAACGGGCATTTTCCAGATTACGCTCGGCCTCTTCTTTTTTTGCCTTATAGCGGGAGATTCCGGCGGCCTCTTCGAACACTGCCCTGCGCTCTTCGGGCTTACTGGACAAGATCATATCCATCCGACCTTGTTCCATAAAAGAATAACTGGATTTTCCCACCCCGGTATCAAAGAGCAGATGCTCAATATCTTTACGGGCCACTTTGCGATCATTGAGATAGTACTGACTTTGCCCGTCTCTGAACAATCGGCGGCCTATTTTGACCTCATCCATCTCAAGATCGAGCAGACGATTCTGGTTATCGAGGGTAACAGCAACTTCGGCAAAATTGGCCGGCTTTTTGGTCTCAGTACCTGAAAAAATGACGTCTTCCATTTTTTCACCGCGGATTGCCTTGACAGATTTTTCACCAAGTACCCATTTCATGGCATCGAGAATATTTGACTTCCCGCAGCCATTGGGGCCTACCACCGCAGTAATGCGATGACGAAACGGGACTTTGGTTTTCGCCGCAAAAGACTTAAAGCCGAATATTTCAAGCTCTTTAATAACTGCAATAATTTCGATAGGTACACTCATTTGGTTTTCTACTTGCTAGTTTGTCGGTGAGAGCGAGCCACGGGTATGCACCCGACGCAGCCCTACAACGAAATTCAGGGCGATCTGGCTCTGTACCGAACAAGCGGGCAGATCGACAGTCATTTTTCTTTTTTCGCATTGCCTGAAAAGGCAAAAAACTGGCTGCCTCTGGTATCGAACCGGGACCCCCAACGCGAGGTCGAGCGTATTCTCTCAGGTTTTCAACTGCAATCCGGTAAACTGGTTATCGTTCGTGGTATTTCTGCCGGCCCCACCCTGCATCGTTTGCTGAAGATGCAGAAGAACCAGGGCGGATGGATTGTGGTACTCGAAGCCGATTCGCTACTGGCAAAAGCGATTTCAGAACAGGTACCGGGTCTTACTGTGTTTCATCCCGAAAGTTTAGAAAATCTGCAACACTACCTCGAGACTTTCCCGGTTGAAGAAATGTCGGGCTATCGGTTTATCGGGAATGCAGCCATCCGCCTGAAGCCTGAATTCTACTCTGAAACTGAATTGCTCTTCAAAAAAATGCTCAGTTCCCGTATCTCTGATCTGTTCACCCGTATGGAGTTCGAGCCGGTGTGGATCTTTAATGCCCTCTCGTCTTTGAAACACTTGCAGCGCGCACGACCGGTCTCTGGGTTGTTCAACCAATTTCATGGCCCGGCAATTCTGGTCTCGACGGGGCCAAGTCTGCGACATTCTCTACCATGGCTCAAACAGAACCAGGATAAGATTTTTCTTGCGTGCGCAGATTCTGCTTATCGGGTATTGCACCGCTCGGGTATTTCTCCCGATTTGATTGTGTCTCTTGATTCCCAGCCCTACACGGCCCGTCATTTTGGTAACCTGCCGAAAGGAAAGCCGGGCAATGGCCCGGTTTTATACGCAGATCTGGTGGCAAATCCGCAGGTGGTCAATGAATGGCAGGGAGACCTGCTGCTCGGCCAGACTGCCCACTGGCTGGGAGACGAACGCCATATAACTCCGGGCTGTGATTTTCTCGAGGGTCAGTTTTTCAAAGAGTATACGGGCAAAATCCCAGGCGATGTTCAATCAGGTGGCTCAGTCGCTACCAGTGCATTTGATCTGCTGAGACAACTGGGTTTTGAATCGATAATTCTAGTCGGGCAGGATCTAGCCTATACAAACCGGGAAATACACTGCAGCGGAACCCATCACACTGATATCTGGCTGTCAAAACCGGTAAACCGTTTCAAACCACTTGAGACAATTAACGAACAGGTAATACGCAAACGTCATGTTCAGATGACCCCGGGACTGCGGGGCAAGAATGTACCGGCAGATTATGTACTGGGCTTGTATGCCAAATGGTTTGCCGAGGCGGCAGCAACCGTCCCGACAGAGATATTGAATGGCAGTTATGATGGTCTTGTTGTTCCCGGGTTAAAGCCCTTGAACCTGCAGCAGTATACCCCCCCACAAGATGCACCTAAAATGCGCATGTTGTGGAATTCCACAACCTTGCCTGAATTTCCTGTTTCTAAAGAAAGTATTGATAATTTTTACTCTGATTTGGGCAAACTGGAACCTGCACAGGTCGAGGTTCATCCACTGTTTTTACGCATTGGCAGAAAATTCCATGTATCTGCGGTGCGCGCAAAAACAGAAGAAGAACGCAATCGAAAGCTTGAAAGACAACGGGAAGAAAAACATCATTTCATGCGCCGCTTGAGAAGAAAATTGTTGGGAAATCTGTAAAAAATTAGTTAAAGCCCAGCCCGTGATATATCAAAACCAATCGGTGCTCGAAAAACCAGATGTGTTGCGCCACTTTGTTGCAAAACATCCAGATACTCTTTGGGCGGTGGCGGGAAAGGGTGCGCTTTTTTGACAATATCGAGAGCTGCGTTATCGAGCGATTCAGTTCCGCAACTTTTTTCTAATTTGGCCTCTACCAGATGCCCCGATTTGTCTACAATGATTTTAACGACCGGTTCACCCTCTTGACCTAATTTCAAGGCGAGCCGTGGATAGTACTGGTGTTTCTGTATGTGGGCAACAATAGCGAGCTGGTAACTGTCATGTAAAGACTGTTGTTGTGAATATGACTCTTTTTCTATTTTGCCTGCTGAATTTTCTGGGCCTTGTTGAACATTTGAATTTTTAGAGAGGGATGAATTTAATACTTTCTGAAAAATTTGAACACTGACAATCGAATACTTCTCAAAAGACTTTAATTCTTCTGAGAAATTGACCGGCCACAAGAAAACTGCCATTAAAATTGCAACATGAATAAAAATTGAAAATACCAGTGCGAAAAAAACCTTAAATTGAATGGAATTCTGTATTCTAACCATTGCTTTATCCAGAAGAGCTACAACAATCAGAACAACAGTAATCTAGTCGAGAATTATACTCTTGATTCAAGTAAATACCTGCTTCATATTTTTATTTGACGTTCTATATTCGAGTAAACTTCCATCCTAAGAATAATGAGAATGATTTTCAATAACGTATTTGGCAATCTTCTTAAAAAAGCAATACAAAATTTACAGGAAAGACATGACAACATATACAGAAAAACGGGGAACTCTAAAGTTCCTGCTTATTGCCTTTATTGGTATTCTACTGGTTTTCGCAAACCCTGTTCACTCACAAGAGAGTGAATTAACTATTGAAGACGATTCTTTCAATAGCCAGAGTACAGATGAGAAAATCAATGCAATTGCACGCGAAATTGAGGTTTTGAAAAGCGAAAAAGCTATTTTCAAACCTGCCCCTGAACAGGGACGTTTTGGTGTGGGTCCCGCCGCTTCAAAAGTTTATGGTATCAACTCAGGGGTGAGTATAGGCGGATATGGTGAGATTCACTATGAGCACTATGACAAAGAAAATGAATCAGGAAACGGCTCGGGAAAAACAAATGATTATGATGCACTTCGTGCTATCCTCTACTTTGGCTATAAGTTTAATGACTGGATTCTATTGAACACAGAATTCGAGTTTGAGCATGCTGATGAGGCATATCTTGAATTTGCATATCTCGATTTCATGTTCGACGATGCATTCAATCTTCGTGTAGGCTTGTTATTATTGCCTATGGGCATTGTAAACGAGCTGCATGAATCCCCCACTTTTCTGCCGGTTAACCGGTCTGAAACCGAGAGCCGTATAATCCCTTCAACCTGGAGGGAAAACGGAATCGGTTTTTACGGTTCACTGGCAGATTTTACTTATAGAGGAATGATTGTCAATGGCATGGCCGGGGCGGATGCAGATCCTTTCAACTCGTCAGGTCTTCGAGGCGGGCGGCAGAAAGGAAGCCAGGCCAAAGCAGATAATCTGGCAGGAGCTCTGCGCGTTGACTACGAGGGCTTACCAGGCACAATTTTAGGTGTAGCAGGCTACTACGGCGGTTCAGGACAGGATGCT
>JAGRNJ010000045.1:16909-26181 GCA_020440825.1 Leptospiraceae bacterium
GTTGCAGCTGGCTATGCAAAAGATAATTCTAAAGAGAGAACAATTTATACAACAGGTGTCAGTTGGAAACCTATCAGCCAGATTGCAATGAAAACTGATTTTGTATTTGAACAAAATAAAGCGGGCACGGGGTTTAATGCCTGGAATATGGCAATGACCTATTTATTCTAAATATTTTAAAAATAGAGAAAAGTATAAACCATTGACAGTAATTCAAATTTATTGTAAGCATGCGGGAAGAACAGATTGGTAAAATATCAAGAATCCTGTGACAGCATAAAGAACATTTCCACTATATTTCAAATCTGTTCAATAAGATTTGAAGTTCTGGTTTTTCTGCTGGTCTTCGGTCTAGTCTCACCAGGAATTCACAGCAGGGTTCTCAATACCCTGCCAATGGCTCTCAAAGCAGCTTTTCCTCATGCACAAAAAGTCAAGAGGTCTACAATTTATCTGACCCCTGCACAAATTGCAAAAGCCTCAGAATTGAACAGACGACAGCCGGTTCAAATGAATATTGTGCACCAGTACCGGGTTTTACAAAATGACGATGTAATAGGTTATGCTTACCTGGATTCTCATCGGGTTCGAACTTTCAAAGAAACAATATTTGTCGCGCTCGATAAAGACGGAAATGTAATGAGAGTTGAAATATTGAGTTTTAAAGAACCGCCAGAATATATAATGGATAGAGACTGGCTCGATCGGTTCAATAACTCAGGACTCAAAACCGTCATCAGTGCAGAAAAACTGCCGGTAATTACCGGTTCAACACTCAGCACCGATGCAATTCAAGGCGGCGTAATTCGGGTGCTTGCAATTCACAGGAGTCTTGAATAATGTTAAAAAAATGGGAGAGCAGATTTTTCTGGATTACATTTGCCATCACCGCGATTACTGGTTTTGATCTGATTATCTTTCGGGACTTTCAGGCAGGTTTGCTGGGAAGTACAGCAACAGGAAAAGATTCCCCGCTTTTGCAACCTTATATTAAATTACATATCCTTGCAGCTGCTTTTTTTCTACTTTCTTTCGGGTTTTTAATTGCGCGACACGTAATACCATACTTTAAGAGAAGAAAAACTCCCGGCTTAAAAACCGGGATTACCATGCTTATTTTTACTGCTCCAATGATTTTAACCGGGTACCTTTTACAGATGATCTATGAACCGACCTGGCACCTGGGTATCTGGTGGATTCATTCAATTTCCAGTATTTTATTTGTAATCGTTTTTTATGTTCATCAGGCATTTACTCACTCTCAAAGTAAATTACGATTGCTGATCTGGATTTTTTTGACTACATCTTTAGTGCTCATCCCCGTATTTCTTGCACCAGAAAAGAAAATACCGTTAGATGATCTACCTGAAGAAATTGATTTATCTGATATAGACTTAAACAGTTCTTCAAGAACATCGAACTTGCGCAGTTTTCATGCGATGGGAACTTATTTGACCATTGAAAGTAATTCTGCTGAGATAGATTATTCATTCGCCGATAAGATCTTTAACAGAATAAAATCAATTGAACAAACTGCCAGCACCTATCTTCCCGAAAGTGAAATAAGTAAAATTAATCAAAGCGCTGGTACTATTAAACTTTCTTCAGAAATGTTTGAATTGCTTAAGACCTCTTTGTATTTTTATGAAATAACCAAAGGAGCATTTCACCCTGCTTTGCTGGCCAGAATGCAGAAGGCAGGATTTCGAGAATCAAAATCTCATCTGAATATCTTTACTTCACTGGACATGGTTGTGCTCAATCAAAACCACAAAACATTAGAGCACAAACCCATAGAATTAAAATTCGATCTGGGCGGTATCGGGAAAGGGTATGCACTTGAAATAGTGCGCAAAGAATTTCGTCTAGATTCATCAGTCTGCACAAGAATTTCATTCGGGGGGCAATGGCTAATCACTGGCAAGCAATGCAATCGGGATGTTCAAATAAAACATCCGCTGAGAGATGAAATCATAGGTACAATGTATCCCAAAGTGAATGGCTCAATTGCAACCAGCAGTTCAGGTGAAAAATTTCTAAACGCAGGCAATAAAAGAATCTCACATATATTCGATACTTCAAAAAATCAATTTCGAAGCGGATTGTTTTCAGTAAGTGTTTTTCATTCTGATGCGATTGCCGCAGATGCACTTTCAACTGCAATTGCGGCCCGGCCATCATTGGCACCAGAAATTGTATTAACTGATCCTGAAATAATCATAGTAATACTTGATGAAGATACAATATCAAGTTTCAGCAGAAAAAACAGTTTTATTTCTGAATATAAAAAAAGTTCGAATAGAAGCTGATGAATATACCAATACGGCCGACTGCAGATTGATTCAGTAAATATCCCTTTGACTTTTTGAGAATCGATCGCTATATGGTAAATGTCTGTAGAATTAGTCGGGTTTGGCCTCGACAATAAAAAATTAATTAAGAAATTCGTAAAATTTTCCTGGAAACACTACTCCAAAGAAGAAAAATACATCCCCCAATTAAATGGTGAATTGCTGGGCAATAAGCTGCTGGGCATGAAGGGCCTGTTAACTCCTGAACATCCGTATCATAAAAATGCTGAGGTCTATCATTGGCTGGCATATCGTGAAAAAAAAATCGTAGGGCGAATCTCCGCTTCTATCAATAAAACCTATAACCAGCACCACTCAACCAACATTGGGAACTTTGGTTTTTTTGAAAGCATCAAAGATGATGAAGTTGGCCATGCATTATTTAATGCGGCCGCTGGCTGGCTCAAAGAACGTGGCATTGATACGATGCGGGGCCCGGGAAACTATGGCAACGCAACTCATGAAGTACAGTCCTGGGCAATGAACAGTTTTCAAGACCCACCGACCATTGAACTGACAATGTCGAAATGGTGGTATCCGAAAATGGCGGAGCGCTTCGGCATGGTCAAGGCAAAAGACTATTATGCTTACTTGAACCCTGTGCAGAGTATTGACTGGGATCGTGACAACAAACTGTTAGATCGCATGCTCAAACGTTCATCACTTTCAATTCGCAAAATGGACATGAAGAATATAAAATCTGAAGTTGATATTATATTGCATATTTATAATCAGGCCTGGAAAGACAACTGGGGATTTTTACCACTGACATCCGATGAGGGTCAGGTCATGGCCGAAACCTTAAAACTGGTAGCAGACCCAAACCTTATGCTGTTTGTGATGGATGGAGACCGTGAAGTAGCGGTCATCGGCACCTTACTTGATTTAAATGAAAAATTTCTACGCAGAAAAAGTATTTTCGGCAATTCTGATATTGTACGGCTTTTGAGATTCTTTATCGAGAAGAAAAGTATCACACGTTCAAGAATCATGTTTTTCGGAATTCTTCCCGAATATCGAAAAACAGGAATCGATGCTATGGTTCTGTTTAAGACCCGTAATTACCTTTATGAAAGCACGAAAGTGCGAGCTGTTGATGCTTCTCTTGTTTTAGAAGAAAACATGGTTCTGCGCAATCTGTTCGGTCATTTCGGCGGAATAGAATATAAAAAGTTTCGAATCTATGATTATGCTTTGAAATAATTCCAAATAGAAGTTCTCATTCTTGAACATATTTCTGAAATTAATTTGGGACACAATTTACAAGATGAATATTTTCAGCAAGACTGTTCATGCACCAACTTTCGATAAGCGTTGCATTTCTTTCTTTTCAATTAGAAGAACAGGCAATCAGTTTTATTGCAACACGATTTTACTTTCTCTAATTTCATCTCTTTCTTGCGGATTAGACTGGATTGAACTCTCAAAAGTGGAAAGCTTTGACAGAGTTTATGTCATCGATTACCAACCACCCTTTGTTTTTGGGTCAACCCCCGTTCGAATCAGTGAAGAAAGGTTCTTATTCAATGAGACGATTTTTACAGATCGAATAGCCAATGATGGCAAGTCAATCGGCTTTGGTCAGATAAAAATTGAAGCCAAAACAAAAACGCTTCTATTAATTCGTTTAAATGGTGAGGAGCAGGATGAAAAATGCATTCGGGCCCATAAGATTGAGAGAATCTGGAATACAGAGATCATACCCTGTACTTAAAAAATCATTGATATAGTTTAGATGATTTTTTTAATATCCGGATTTAATGAAAAAGAGTTGGTTTGCAAGGAAAAAATTCGTATTACTTTATTTATCATTTTTGATTTTTGTTTTGCCGGTCATGGCACTGACAATCGCGGCTTATTTCAAGCGAGGCTCTGTCATCGTTGGGTGGCAAGACTTTCTACAACAACTTTCGGGGATCAATGATTTTTCTGATCTTGTTATTACAGGCCCCAGCCCTTGCCAGAAAGATGGTGAAAAAACTCTCTCAAAACAGCTTACCGATGTAACACTCAAAAACGCTGCTGGTTCTTTTTATACCCTCGCAGAATTGAAATCAGAAATCACAGCAAGTCTTGTCATCGATTGTGAACAGGAACTTGAGCCAAAGGTCGATTTAGGTATTTTTTTCACGGTTGTCGCGCCAGATTTCACTTCAAAGATAGAATACACGGTTGAATTATTCTCTGAATCAAACGAAAAACTTATGCAAAGAACCGTAAACGGCATATATGGGTATTATTCGTATAATCCTTCAGACCAGATCCCAGTTTCTCTGTACATAAGCAAAGGCCGGCCAATTCAGGCTGTTCCTCATAAAATTATCATAACGCAAGACTCAACTGACTCAAGATCCTTAAAATCCAGCCTTCACTATCAGGAAGCCATACATTCCCGCTACAAAGATAAACCGGCATTCTTAGACTCAGATATCTCTTTTCTCAACAAAATTAAAGATGCAAAAATTCAGATGGTAGAAAGAATAAGCTATAAAGGATTCTGGGAATCAAGCAGGTCAGAATCTACAAGTTATTTCAGTTCATATTCAGGCAGCTCGGGGTCGAGAAGGCATTTAATTATTTATACTGATCTGAAACTCGAAAATTTCAATCAACATTCGATACAAGAACTGGGCCTTGAAATTGAATTTTTAGACTCATCGGGAAACATTGTCGACACGCAACAAACACACTCACTTTGGCAAGACAAACATGGCCTTACAATTAAACCCGGTTCTTACTTCGGCTTTGCCCGGGGATGGATTATCAGAGACTATAAGAGCTTTGAGCGAATTGCAGATTACAGGGCGAGAATACATACGTTGAGATTAGAGTAAACTTAATTGATCAAAAAGTCAAATACAGCTCAGAGAGTGCTTTTTCAGCCTGGGCCTGTTCTATACGAAGAGTGTGGGAAAATTCGTCCATGACGACTGAAATCTCTGCATTGGCTTCAGCAAACTCCTCATCAGAGATTTCTCTGAAATTGGGATTGTTTTTTACTTTATCAAAGGGTGATTTCAGTTCGATTGCCATTGGTTCCATTCTCCTTTCAAGTTATTCTGATACAAGGGGAAAACAGGTAAAGCGACCTTTTCCCCTTTATATTTTCGAGACTCATTGTCAAGAACAACATACCTGTCAGGGTATATTGAGAATATTAGTGATGAGAGGTGCTGGTCTCCTGTTGCATCAAGGCAGATTATAGAACCTGCCTGCATGCTACGATAATTATCGGCAGTGCCGTATTCTGACAACCATATAAATTTAGGTAGATCAGTCTGTAAAATTATGTTTCTCAAGTTTTCATCGAATATTCTTTCTTTTCTTAACCAATGCTTGTATGATCTACCTGACGTTAAAAATATTCTACGATAAAGTACTTCGTCTGTTTTTTGTCTGCTCCCAAAGTCTCGGAGCTTGAAGATTCCTTCAAACAATTTTCTTGCACCTCTTGCCTCTAAAAATATTTTAGGGTATAAAGGTACAATCGCAGCTTCGATAGTACTTTTGGGCAAATCATCGCCATTATAACCTGCAAGTGGTTCTTTGAGACTTGATGATACATAGATGGGCCTATTGTCATCACTGAAAATAAAGTTTCGTTTTAAATTCACTGTATCGAAAACACCAGATTTTTCAGGTAAACTTTCAAAATCGAAAGAATCAGTTTTTTCGTCGTGGCCAATTGCAACCAGTGCATGACCAGCTTTTTGGGGTGATCTGGTTGCAACAATTGTCGGTATACCTGACTCTACATAAGTTGAAATAATTTGCAGTAATTCATCAGGATTATTTTTATTTTTGGTATACATGACCGTTCCAAATCCCAATGTTCGCAATGCTGATGAAATTTGAATGGCAGTCAAACCATTCGATGGCAGTGATCTCTGTCGGTAGGTATCCATAAGAATTTGATGAATCTTTGACGGCAAAACCGGAGAATATTCAGGATATCGATGCGAAAAATACTCCATAATCATCCAGATACTGGTTTCAGCACAACTGATTGTACTGGTGTCCTGGCTGGAATGAGGGAAAGCATCTACAAATAAATTAAAACCAGCTAGCGATACTCTCTCTCGTGCCAGACAGGAAACAAAGTGCTGGCTCTTAAATGCACGTGGTGAGATCATAGTTCTGCCCAGGTATTTCCCTTGAATGGGTCGCAAGATAAAGAAACCCAGAAAAGCCTTCTGTATGTCATCGGCAGTACCATTTATAAATATGGATTCTGAAAAATTCTTTTCAAATAAACATATTCTAATGGTATCACGTGAAAACTCCTGAAACTTAGTTGCAAAGTAAAAATAATAGCTGTCTCTGTAAAGTTTATCAGTGTAGGGCATTTCTATAAAGCATTTAAGATCATCACTGAATTCATTCAGTAAATTTTGCAACTTAACTAAATCAGCTTCCTTAGCAGAAAAACCCAGTAACGCAATCACCGTCGCAATTTCTGTTTTCAGTTTGTGAACGGTGGTAATCTCAAACTTCAATCTCTATCCCCTTTTTTCTCAGCAGTGTTGATTCATACCCTGCACTATAAAGCACTTTTTAGTAATTTTTAATCTTTTGGTGCATTTTGGCGGGATTGAGTACAAAAAATTTCGTGTTTACGACTATCCACTGAAGTAGCACGAAAAACCGGCTCGGGGCTACGGAAATCCATAACTATTGTGTAAAAACATAACGCTATGGATTTCCATAGCTATCAAAACCCCGTTGCGGATATCCACAATAAACATAGAAATAGGGACAACATAGTACAATCTTTACAACCTCGGAGTTAGCTTTCACTCAATTCGGCGTCGCAGTCACCTGAACCCCAGCTGCAAAGTTGCTAGCTGCATCAAATGCAAATGCTGTGTAATAATACTGGGTCCCGTTGGTGAGGCCCGTATCAACAAACGATGTGACAAGCGCAGTCGATACAACCGTACCATCGGTGTGACTTGCAGGATAACTGCCCGTCTTGCGAACCAGTTTAATTCCCTGCAGATCGGTATCAGAGGGGTTTGCCCAACTAAGTGACACTTGTGTGGGCCCGGGAGTTGCAGCAAATGAAATGGCGTTACCGGGTGGAGTTGCATCAATTGCATAAGCCGAAGATACACTGGGCGAATCACTTAAACCTGCCTTACATGCAATTGCCTGAATAATGGCAGCGGTTGTTACTGAAATTGCTGCACTGTATGTTGCGCCAAATGCACAGCTACCTGCACTCGTGCACGATGGTGTAGTCGCACTCGTTGTGTAACAGATAGTGGCGCCGGGCGTGGCACTCGAAAGTGCTATATTCTGCGGTGTATTGTAATACCCAAGAACTGGCGAAAATGTCGGGGTGAGGGCCACATTCACTCCTAAGATGTCAAAGCTGCGGCTTTGAATACTGGCCTCAAGATTGCCATTTGCATCACGAGCCAACCACCGCAGCGTCACTGCTTCAGAAATTATTATAGAACCTGATACCCCAACTATTACATTGCCGTTTCCTGAGAAACTGGGATCAGAACCATCTATAGTGTAGGCAATGCCATTACAGACCACATTATCAGAACAAGTTAATGTAACAGTTTGTGATCCGTTGAAGGCGCCACCCGGACTATCTGCACTTGAAGTTGGCAGCGTGGTATCGGCTCGAATATCTGCAATGATAGTATTATTGGCAACACAATCACCCGTGATATCAAACCCGTTGACTTGACCTGCGGCGTCTGTGGTCAATAAAACTTCTTGGCCACCCGAAGCCTGCATGTAAATTTTCAGCACGTCGTTCAATCCGACATTCATATAATAATCGCTCTGCCCGTCGCCATTGCTATCCAGGCCAACGAGTTGTCCCTCGATTATCAGGATATAGCGGACTTCAGCGATACCATCACCGTTTAAGTCAATTCCGTCTGCAATCCCGTCGCCATTGAGGTCGATGGCGCGTGCGGTAACTTTGCTGCCGCATGCACCCGATAGATAAATTAAGGCATTGCTTCTAAAAGCAACACCGCTGGCATCATGAAAAGCATCTTGAAAGCCTGTGCATGACCCGAATTTTACAAGACTTAAAAAGGCTAATAAACCGGCGGATGTATGTTTTCTGAATTTCATTTTTTCCTAATTTTATTTCACTTTTTTGCATCTAAACAGAACATCATTGGGCAACGCACCTTGTATAGGTGAATGTGTTGTTTTTTCCTTTATAATCCCAGCTACCATCTCGAATATCATAATACCCACCATAA
This sequence comes from Leptospiraceae bacterium, assembly GCA_020440825.1. GTDB lineage: Bacteria > Spirochaetota > Leptospiria > Turneriellales > Turneriellaceae > JAGRNJ01. Next base: position 25,497 of record JAGRNJ010000045.1, read on the forward strand.
GTTACGGTTACCGAAAAAGGACGACTGGTTGAAACCCAGTAATCATTGCCACCGAGGGTAAACGGGAAATAGGTTGTGTTGATGGCACGCCCTATGCGCGAGTAATCCATAATACTGCCTAATTCGTTTACTGATGGTAAATGCCAGCTATGGCCGCCCAGAGTCAGGCTGTTACAATATGCGAGCCCGTCTACCCACACGCTACCCGAAATAGCGCCTGTGCAAGAGCCGCCAGAGTATGTCTGACCCCTACTGCATTTCTGCCAAATAAGATTCGTATTATTATCTTTGATCGTACCATCGCCAAGATCTGTAAAAGAAGGGGCAGCTGGCGTGCCACCCGCAACGCAACGCGTCGGGGCAGTGCTGGTTTTTGCACGAGTCGCAGAATAGCCACCGCCTGAGAACCAAATCACCATAGCATCTGCACTCGATGCAAGGCTAGAGTTTGAAGACCAGTAAAGTGTAGTCGGCGTAGGAAAATATGTTGCATCGATCGTCGGACTTATACCAGAGTAATCGACAATCGACTTTAATGCGTCGATTTCTGGCAGGCGCCAATCAGTGCGGCCAGCGTAACCCGCACCTGCATTTGCACTATTGAGACCGTTACACTGCGCTTGCGCATTGACCCAGGTAAAGTTTCCGTTTGCCCCTGTTGTGCAGGTAGCTCCAGATCGCCCTT
>JAGRNJ010000046.1:0-2787 GCA_020440825.1 Leptospiraceae bacterium
ATTCCGCGCTAAACGCGCGGGAAAACATCCGTGTTTTCAGGAATATCTTCAAAACTTTCAGTTTTTCAGAGATTCCTATGCATTTTTTTCCAGGATAAATATTCAGATCTTTTTCCCTGAAAAAGTACTTTGCCCTTTTCAAGATGAATAATGTTCTCTGCGAGTAAACGTAATTCTGCTCGTGCATGAGTTACATAGATCGTCGTAATCTTACTCTTGGCTACCAATTCACGCAGACGGTTGGTCATTTCAAAACGGGTAGCTTCATCAAGAGCGGCAAACGGCTCATCGAGCAATAACAACTGCGGATTCACAGCCAGAGCGCGGGCCATGGCCACCCGCTGCCGCTCTCCTCCTGAAAGATTCTCGGTTTTTCGGTTTTTGAGATGGTCAATTTCAAGCAAAGTGATAACATCATCTACAGAGATTACCCGCTCAACGTGGGGCAAACGTTGAAAACCAAATTCAATATTTTGCTGCACTGTCAAATGCGGAAAAAGACTCGCTTCTTGAAAAACATAGCCGATTTTCCTCTCATGAGTTGCAACCCGGCTATTTTTTGACTGCCATTCTCTCCCGAATACCGTAATGTCTCCCACACATTCTTTCTCGAGACCGGCCAGACACCGCAACAGGGTTGTCTTGCCCCCGCCTGAATTACCCGTCAAAACCGTAATTTGTGATTCGGGAAATACTATATCACATTTGAGAGAAAATTTTTTTCTTGTTAAAGATAACCTGCAACTGACGTTCAAAACATTGTCTCACTGCGATTGCGATTGATTGTAAAGAGTAAAATTAAAATCCCAAACGAAAAGACCAGCAGGCCTGCCGCAAGAAGATGTGCTTTAGAAAACTGCAGGGCCTCGACCATGTCATATAATGCTATAGACAGTACCCTCGTTTTGCCGGGAATATTTCCGCCGATCATCAAGACTACCCCGAATTCACCCACAGTGTGCGCGAATCCCAGAATACCGGCGGTAAGATAACCTCGCCATGCTAACGGTAGTTCAATTGTAAAGAAGGTATCCAGTTTATTTGCCCGCAACGTTGCTGCGGCTTCAAGGTGTCGACGCGGAACCGACTGAAATGCATTGACCAGAGGCTGCACAACAAATGGCAGAGAGTAGACTAATGAACCAATCAGCAGTCCAGAAAAACTGAAAGCAAGGGATGGTAACCCCAGAATATCAATTGCTTTACCCAGAATGCCGTTCTTATTGAAAGCGATCAAGAGGTAAAAGCCAATCACGGTGGGAGGCAGAACCAGAGGCAATGACACACAGGTATAGATCACAGGACGCCAGCGGCTTCTGGTATGGGCCAGCCACCAGGCAAGCGGGGTTGTCAACATGCATAATAGTAAACTGGTACTCAATGACAGAACAAGAGTAAGCCAAATTGCATCTTGAATTTCAGACAATTCAGTTCTCCGTGGTATAGCCAAAACTGTGGATAATCTCTTTTGCAGATTTCGAACGTAAAAATGCCAGATACTCTCTCGCTGCCGGCTTATCATGAATAAGCCCTGCACTCTGTAAGATTGCCGGATAACTTTTCTGTGGAACGGTCATAAAAACCAACCGCTTATTCTGCAGGTGCCAGTCGATTACCTGCGAATATGCCACCAGAGCAAAGTCTGAATTTCCGCTAATGAAAAACTGAAACGTCTGTCCTATGTTCTCGCCTGTGACAATATTCTGCTGCCTGCTCTCCCATAAATTCTGACTTTCAAGATAAGAACGCGCCGCCTTTCCATAGGGCGCATGAGTGGGGTTTGCAATTGCTAAAGAACCCGAGGAATTTTGCAGGCCCATGGAATTACAGGTAAGCTTTTCTGGGCAGACTAAAACCAGTGCCCCTTGCGCATAAACAAACTGTGAACCTTGTTTGATCTTGCCGCGGGATATTAAAAATTCAACAGATTTCGTATCGGCCGCAAGAAAAATGTCATAGGGAGCCCCGTACAAAATCTGGGCGGTAAACTTTCCCGTTGAGGCATAAGAGTTCTGTACCTGTACACCAGATCGTCGAGTGAATTCCTGTCCAAGAACTTCTGCAGCCGATCGAAAATTTGCAGCGACTGCAATCTGCAATTCTCTAACAGGTTCAGCTTTAATTGATGGGATGCCAAAAAGAGTAAGAAAAATTACCCGCAGCAGAAAAACTTTTAAAGCCATGTTTCAGGAATCTACGACCTGCAGTTCCAGTTCATTCCCATTGAGCTTCAAGCGCAAAGAGTCCCCTTTCTTGACTTCCCCGGCCAGGATCATACGGGCAATTTTACGGGCCACCTGTTGATCGACAATTCTTTCAAGCGGCCGGGCTCCCATTTTTGCATCATAGCCATGGTCTGCAAGCCACTGCAATGCTTCTTTTTCAGCTGACAAAGAAATTTTCTGTTCGGTCAGTCTGCTGCGCAGTGCATCGAGTGTTTTCTCGACAATGCGAATGACATTTTCCCCGGCAATCGCCGAGAATTTAATAACCGCAGTCAGTCTGTTTCTGAATTCTGGTGCAAAAAATCTTTCTAATGCTTTATCGCTTTTGTCTTCAAATTCATCACGACTGAAGCCCAGCATTCTAGCCTGACTTTCCCGCGCTCCTGAATTGGTCGTAAGAATAATGATCGTATTGCGAAAATCTGCTTTATAGCCAGAATTGTCCGTGAGGGAACCATAGTCCATGATCTGCAGCAGAATATTCTGTAAATCTTCATGTGCTTTTTCGATTTCGTCAAACAGAATTATGCAATGCGGATGCTTTTTGACCGCATCTGTCAAT
>JAGRNJ010000046.1:2886-25855 GCA_020440825.1 Leptospiraceae bacterium
TGCCCTCCCTGTTCATAACCAATATAGCCGGGAGGTGAACCAATGAGCCGCGAAACAGCATGGCGTTCCATGTATTCGCTCATGTCAAAGCGGATGAATTCGATGCCCAGAATCTCAGCCAGAGATTTTGACAGTTCGGTTTTTCCGGTTCCGGTCGGTCCTGCAAATAAAAAGACACCATCCGGTTTATCAGGACTCTGTAAACCGGCACGGGAAGTTTCAAGCGCGGCTGATACTGCTGTGATAGCTGCATCCTGGCCAAAAATTCTTTTTTTGAGCTGTTCTTCAAGATTCAGAATTGCCTTTTTCTCACTGGTCTTCATCGATGAGGTGGGAATTCCCGTTATACGTGAAATCAGTTTCTCCATATCGGTTGAGGTAATTCTACGATTCAACTGTCCCGCAACTCTCGCACCTGCACCGGCTTCATCCATCAGATCTATTGCTTTGTCGGGCAATCGACGGTCAGAAATATAGCGACGGCTCAACGCCACAGCTGAGCGCAGCGATGCAGGTGCATATTGCACCGAGTGAAATTTTTCATAGCGGGGTTTGAGACCATCAAGAATCTTGTACGCATCTTCTTCGTCGGGTTCATTCACCTCGACTTTCTGAAATCTGCGGGAAAGTGCCATGTCTTTTTCAAAGATCATATTGTATTCTTTCCAGGTAGTTGCGCCTACGCAACGAAGGCGGCCATTTGCCAGCGCAGGTTTTAAAAGGTTTGAAGCATCCAGAGAACCCCCTGAAGCGGCCCCGGCACCTATGATGGTATGTATCTCATCAATGAATAAAATGACATCTGTGTTATCTTCCAGTTTTTTCAAAAGTGCGTCCATCCGCTCTTCAAAATCGCCTCGAAATCTGGTACCACCCATCAGAGCAGCCATATTGAGGGTCATAATGGTTTTCTTCAACAGAAACTGGGGAACCTTTTCTTCAACAATTGCCGTTGCCAGACCTTCGATGATTGAAGTTTTGCCTACCCCGGCATCACCTACCAGTACAGGATTGTTTTTTCTTCGGCGAGCGAGAATATGAATGACCCGTTCTAATTCCCGATCCCGACCGATCATGGGATCAATCTCTCCGTCTCTGGCTTTCTGGGTTAAGTCAATACAATAGGCTTTCAACGGATCATTTTCAGAGTTCGTCGAAGTTGACGCACTTTCGGTATTTGCCTCTTTATTTTTTCCTATGCCATGGGAAATATAGCGTACGATATCAAAACGGGTAATGTTCTGTTTTTCGAGAAAGTACACTGCATTCGACTCACCCAGTCGAAAAATTGCAGCCAGAATGTGCAGTCCGCTCAACTCTTCTTTACCAGACATTTGCACATGCATTGCAGAAAATTCGAGCAGAAACTGTGCCTGTTCTGAGTACTCGGGCGTTACTTCACTGTCAGGGTATGAATGCATTTCTGTGTTAAAAAAATCTGTTAAGTCTGCTGCCAATAGCTCGGTATCGCAGCCAACTGCAACGAGTGCATTGCGGGTTGTTTCATCATCCAGCAGAGACATGAGAATGTGCTCTGGTGTTATAAATTCATGATGGGAATTCAAGGCCAGATCATGAGCAGAACCGAGCGCCGATTCTAAAGATTCTGTTATTCTCATTTCGATTCTCCTTCTTCAATGGCTTCTATTCTGCATTCCAGCGGATGGCCTTCACTTTCGGCCAGTCTGCGAACCTGGCCCACTTTGGTTCTTGCCACATCATAGGTGAAGATATCTATTACCGCGCGACCTTTGGTATGGGCAGTATACATGATGCGCTCAGACTCTGTACGATTTTTATGAAAGACCTGCTGCAAGACAATCACAACAAACATCTGTGGCGTATAATCATCGTTAATCAGTATTACTGCATAACGGGGGGGCTTTTTTGCTTTGACTTCCGATTTTTCGAGCAGCGTAACTCCGCCTTTCGGTTTACCCCGGGGTTCATCTGGATGGTCTGGTGTATTATTGTTCTGGCTCATAGAAGTTTATTTCTTTAATAGTTTACTGTTCATTTTTTCTTATCTGGCTATGCTCACGATTTAGTTCGCGAATATACCTGCTTTCACCTGCCCTCTCCCGTTCGAGGTAGCCGGCAATGGCTGCCCTCCCGTGGGGATGAAAAAAAGTATGCATGCTGTGAATTTCGACCGCATCAAAACCACGCATGAATTTGTGTTCACCCTGGGCACCTGCTTCAAATATATCTAATTTTCTGGTTATCGCAAAATCTATTAACCGATAATAGCTCAAGTCAAAGTGCAAATACCGAATATTTTGACTGCAGCCCCAATAGCGTCCATACAGTGCCTTCCCACCAAAAAAACTCAGGGTAGCAGCCACAGGCTCGCCATCTTTTTTGGCAAGAGTCAACAATGTATTTTCCCGCAATTTTTCAGCCAGATAAACAAAAAATTCCCGGTTCAGGTAGGCCTGGCCCCATTTGTCCTGGTGTGTATTCAAATAAAAGCCATACATCTGCAGCATATGCTCAATTGTTAGCTGGTCTCCCGTCAAGTACTCAATCTGCAGATTTTCTGCTTTCAGTTTTTCACGTTCCCGTTTGATTTCTTTTCTGCGGTGTGAACGCAAAGAGCCAAGCCAGTCATCAAAATTCTGAAATTTTTCTCCCGCAGCAGAATAATTCTGCCAGTGGTATTGCCGGGTAATACGGTGCAGAAAGCCCGCTTCTTCAAGTAAAGTACGTTCTAATTCATTGACAAACAGAAAGTGGATACCCGATACATTTAATATTTCTGCTTCGTTCATTAAACCTTGAATCAGTAGCTTTGCACAGCTTAGCGTTTCAGATGAAGACAAAATGCTGCTGAACAGAAATTTGGGCACGTTAACCGGTGAAAAGGGTATTGCCACAGTAATTTTAGGGTAGTAGTCCAGACCAGCACGGTGCCATGCAGAGGCCCAGTCCCAGTCAAAAATATATTCACCGTATGAGTCTGTTTTGATATAAAATACAAGGGCTGCAGAGATTTTATTTGTTTCTGTTGTTACTACCAGGTAGCGGGGCATCCACCCGGTATCTGAACCCACACAACCGGTTACATGCAAACCATGCAGAAAACCATGCAAAAGAAAAGGACATCCATCAGGTACCAATGCATTCCAGTCAGCTTCTGGTATTTCGGTAAGAGATTCAAAAATTCTTGCTTGCACTTAGACAAATTAAGCAAAATTTCTGCTAAACGAACAATAAACCAGACTTCATCACTGACAAAATGCTTTGAATACCTTCAGAGAGTAAATCCGGCCTGTATAAACTCTGAAATCGGGTAATTCTGTAAACGTTGTTCAATTTCTTGACGAGAGAGAATTTTTTGATCGCAAAAACTACCAACAATTATGTCTGCCTCGGTTACAATGAAACACTTTTTTTGCGGGTCAAATGAGTATTCGACTAAAGTACCGGTACGGTACTCTTCCAGGTCACTTGAGAATACTTTGCCGTGATTTTGCATCTGGTCAAGAATAACCTGCATCAATTCTTTTTCCATTGTGTTTATACTTTTTCCTGTTACTCTTCTCTTTTCAAGTTCTTTCTTTTTTTCTGACGCCAGTCACTCTTGCCCGTCTTTCTCTTCTAAAATATTCTGGTAACCTGGAAAATGCTGCATATCGGGAGTCGCCCATTTTTTGGTTCCTACAATCTGTTTGAGATTTTCAATCAAACCCAGTGAGATTTTCTCAGCAAGACTCTGCAGCATAGGGTTCTGGCCCGCGACAAGCAGATCATCAAAAGCCTTATCAAACATTTCGGAAATCAAAGAATCTGAAGTGTTGAGCTGCTTATCCAGTGTTTCTTGCATTGCATCATAAACCGAAAGCCCGATTTCCCGGGTGAGGGTAACCTTTACTAAATCTGGCACAAGAGTTAAAGTGGGTACCTTAGTTGCAGATCTTTCCAGACTAGTGTGCAGCATTACACGCAATTGGTCATCATCTTTCGCTTTCACAAGATGCTTTTTCAAATAATCAATTGTAAGCATTTTCAGCTCTTCCCGATGTGGCACCAGTGAATCAATCACGAGCTTAACACTCGCCCCACGCTTCACTTCATCTTGTGCTTCACTCAAAATGCGAACGGCTACCATATCAGAAATTTCTTCAGCAATGATCCCCGAATATTTTTTTATAATGAAAGCGATGATATCATCACCTTCAATACCCAGACTGTTTTCTCTGAATTCCCGGTAGATTCGATACAATCTCACCATCCTGAAAATTCTCAGTTCAGACACAGGCAGAAAACCCAGAATGTCATACCAATTGTAGAGGGGAAATAAAAACCAGGCGATGTATTCTCTGCGCTTGACAGACATGATCCAGCGAATTAGAAATTCAAACAGGAAAAAAACCAAAAACGGAGCATCTATTTTATAGAACAGGTCAATATATTCTCCGGCAAAATTTGTCTTGCGCCGAAAATTGGTCTGCATGAGAGGCTTGATCTCTTTTTCAAAAACAGTTTTAAACCGTTGCGGATTTTGCCCTGCAAAATTCCAGAATTCGGTCATAATCTTACGAGCTGCTATTGTGTCTTGTCGCGCAATATTCAGACCGGAAGTTTTATTCATTGTTATCAGAACATTGGCAAAGGCTTCATCTCTGCCCGAAGCAGAAAATGCCCCCTGCTCAAACAATTGATGATAGAGCTCCCGACACTCTTCAGCAATAGATGTGGCGAGCTCTGTTTTTGCCGTTTGTGCGGCAAGCCGATCACCGCAGTTCAATGCACTTTCGGTACGCGGTTCAGCCTCAATACCTTTGACAAAATCATAGGTAGCCGGAATCTGGGGAATATAAGAGAAGTAAACCGAGCGCAATTGCAGATAGGTAAAATCAAAAATGATGAGAAATAAATTCACCAATGCAACGAGCGTCATAATTGCATCCCAGCTTATTTTGGCAATGCTGTGAATACGGGACTTTTTACTTCTCTGAAGTTTTTCTCTGTAACCTGTGGTACGGTAAGCCATATGACACGCCAGATTCAAAAAACAGAGTCGCAATAATAAAACTCTTTGGCGAGAGATTACTATTTTGGTATATTGGACTATGAAAGTTTTTTCTGACCAACTGTTAGATCATCACCGCATAATTACTGATTCAGCGGCTGATCAAATTCTATCTTTATTGTACCAGCGTCCTGAAAACTTCGATAAGAGAATTCATGATCCGGTTGCGCAAATAAAAAATCTTGCTTCCCAGAATATTTCACCCTATAAAGAGTTTTTAATAGATTTTTATACCAAACCGGCCTGGGTAGATTTTGATCGCATGCTACCCGGTTCCAAACTGTTCATTCGAAATTCTCTGGTAGCTGCAGTTTCACTGGCAGCAGCTGGCCTCATTGAGTCTTACACCTCCCAAAAGGGCAACAAAGTTCTCATTGCAACCGGCAGACTGCATACCGATATTGCTGCCCGAATTTTTGAAACCGGCGAGATGGTCAAAGCGACTGTATCTCCCGGCGGGTTGCAACCCGGTGGCGACGGGCTCGAAGCTCTGCTGAAAGTGAGGTTCCTTCATGCAGCAGTGCGCAGCTACATAAAAAATTCGGGCCACTGGCAGAACCAGTGGGGTGAACCCATCAACCAGGAAGATATGGCGGGCACACTGATTATGTTCTCGATGGTAACTCTGCGCAGCATTAAAGAACTGGGTGTTCCCGTTACAAGAGAAGAAGAGGAAAGCTATCATCATCTATGGCGCTATGCAGGACACCTTCTGGGAGTGAGTGATACTTTGCTGACCGATACTCCCGATGAAGAAATTGCATTATACAATCTTATAAAGGCGAGGCAGTTTCATCCTGACGAAGACAGCCGCACTCTGGCCACTGCCCTTCTGCAAGGGGTGGCAAATTCACCGCCATTCTTTTTACCATTTGATGCTGTATGTGAACTCTCGCGCATGCTGATCGGTGAAGAACTGGCGGATGGCCTGCAGCTCCCATCTTCGTTTCTCTGGCGTACGATCTTCACCGGGATTAGAATGGGCTTTGTTCCCGTACAAATGGCCTTGTCGAAAGTATCTGTTTTACGAGAAGCTTCATACCAGCTGGGAGAACTGTATATAAACTCGAACCTTGAACATGGCTTACCCTCGGGCAAGTCTTCTTATCAATTGAAAATTACTAAAAATAATACTTCACTGAAAAATGCTGCGGGCAACATTTGAAGCCATTTTCCCATCATACTGGCCGTCATATTTTTCTTTTAAGAATTTCATGGCCTCACCGAGGTTTGTGGCACCAGATTCGGTTATGATTGATTTTATTTTATCTTCACTTAGCTGGCTTGGTAAGTAGGCTTCAAGAATATCTTTTTCTTGTTTGTATTTTTCTGCCATGTCGCCAGATAGTTTGCCCTGTGCAGCGAGTTCTAAATTTTCATTTACACTCTTTAAAAACTGTCGTACCACTTTTATTACATCGGCATCTTGAATGACATCTCGGTTACCCGAGTCAATTGCAGCCGTTTTCACCGTCGACAATAAAGTAGTTAAAACGGCCGCTTTGTCTGTTTCCCGATTTTTACGGGCAGTTAATGAATCTTTTTGAAGTTGTTCAATTAGCATAGTCAATAACCTAACCTGTGAGACGGCCCGTAAATTATTTCTTCGGGAATCACCACTTGTCTTCCCAGTTTGTCTTTGCCGACTTTTGCATTAGCCATGCGAGAGAAGCAATGACAGCCACAGTTAACAATAGGCCGGTATGTTCGGGGAACATGAACGCAACTGAGAAAAACCACTGGAACACCACCGAAGAGATGATCAATGGTTTGACCAGGTTTTCCCGAATACTCAGCATGTTGCCATACCAGATCATAAGACCGGTTGACACGACCAGGCCAATCGCCATCGCCACCAGAACCGGAGTATATGTGAAAAGGTACGATGATAGAAGCGGGAAAACAAAAAAACCGGCGCCGATCAGAAACCACTGCATAGGATGCAGACGTACATCTGCAGATAACGTCCCAATGAGCAATAAACTGAAGAACAGAAACAATGAAAGCGGGGTAAAGAAAAACAGTCTGGGAACAATTTCTCCCCAGTTGCCTTCGAGTCTGATCTTGAGTGCTATGTCCTGCCCTGTAATCAGCTTTTGCGAAACCCAACTCATTGCAGTTCCCTGGCTATCTTCGGCCTCAGAGGTCGGTACCATTGAATTGTCAGGCAAGACGATATCGTTATAATCTGTCTTGAGCGAGATATCCAGTTTACCGATTTCGATACGGTCACCACCTGCCAATGCATACCGAAATGAACCAGACCCCTGGGCTTTATAACCCCATTCGAAGGTTAAAGTCTGGCCGGGCTGCAGGTTTCCTGCCCAATCGAGTCCATCGGCTGCATTGGTATCTTCGGTAAATTCTTTACCGTTGAGTTTAATTTCGAGATCAGTGAGGTTACCCGCCCCCGATGGCAGCGGTATATAGAAACGCATGAATCGGGTATTGGTTGCAGTATTGGTTACAGTAAACTCACCTTTCCAGTTGAGTTCATAGCCGGCGAATTGCAGCAGACCTTTTTTGCGGACGTTCTTTTTCAAATCGATACTGATTTTCTGGGACTGAATTCCAGCATCTTTGGCAATGGTTCGTATACGGGTTTTCGAAGCGCCGGTTTTTTCTTCAATGTACTCTTCTTCGATCTGGGAATTGTATGTGAATGAAGGAGAGTTCTGGACAATTTCCCCTCCCCAGATTTCCTGTACTGCCTTACGCCCGATTTCATAACTGCCGCGGTGGCGGTCATCGACCCTGAGTCCCAGAATGATTGCCCCGACAGATAAAACCATATACAGGCCACCTAAGACCAGATAACGAAATATTTTTCGTATCAACTCTGGCCTTACCTGCCATGTGCGAATCGAAACTAAAATTACAGATGAGAGTACAAGACATACCCCCAAAAAAACAAGACCAGCAAATACTTCCATACGGCATTGACCTCAGTATTGCAACCGCGTCAACAGAAAATGCACAGCGTATATTCTTGACGCTGAACGTTCTTACAACAAAACGGTGTATCTTTGATGGATTAGAATTATATTAGAGAAATAAACCTCGGAGAATCTATGACTGCCCAGTTTGTATCGTTAGCTCTTATCATCCTGTTTTTGACCGGTACATTGATCGGGCTGCATGCAGTTCGACTGCGATACTCCCGGGATTTATTCATGGTGTTCATCGGCTTTCTTTGGTTTTTTAGTTTTCTTATAGGCCATATAGATTTATCGATCACCATACCGGGCGATGAATCTGCATTTCGAATTCGCTACTCAACGACAATCTACACTTTAATTTTTGTCGGGGCATTGATCGCTTATATTGCTGAAGGCGTAAAAGCTGCACAGATTCTCATTATTGTCTCGGTGTTAAGCCAGGTCAGTATACTGGTCTTGCAGGTGACAATTCACTCTCTGGCAATGGGCGGGGTGCCCGAATCAATGCTGAATGCTGCCACTTCATTGTTCACCCCGGCCTATGGCCGGTTTGCAGTTTCTCTCATTGCGGGAATCTCCTGCCTGTACTTAAGTGTTCTTTTTTACCAGTGGCTAAAAAACCACGCAGCTCATATACCCGATATTCTCAAACTTTTTCTGGCATTGTTTTTGCCACTATTATTAGACGGAGTGCTGTTTACGCTGGGAACCCGCCCCTCAAGATTTTTTCAGAGTCTGCCAGAAAATCTGGCAGTCAAAGGTGTAATCTCTGCTCTGGTAACTCCCTGGGTGTACTGGTATCTCTACCGCTTACAGAAAGAAACCGGCACCACTTTGCAGAGGGGTACGTTCGATATTTTTCGCAAGATTGAAAATCTGGAGAGTGATCTTGCTGTGGCCAACGCAGAACTGAAAGCCTATGCTGCAGATCTGGAAAAAAAAGTTGAGCACAGAACCCGGGAAATTCGCGCCAAGCAGCAGATCATAGACTTCGAACTCGATATGGCCGCAGAAGTGCAACGGGCAATGCTGCCTGAAAAATCTGAAGCAGGCGGATTGATCTTCGCTGCAGATTATATTCCAATGAGCAAAGTTTCGGGAGATTTTTATCAGTTCTGGGAACCTTCCCCGGGGGTGCAGTATATATTTCTGGCAGATGTTTCTGGTCATGGCCCGCCTGCTGCGATGGTGGCTGCTGCGGTCAACATGGTTTTCAGCCGGTTGGCAAATGAATCTGCCAAGCCAGCGGCTATACTGACACAGATTTCTGCTGAGATACTCTCCCTCGGCTCGAACCAGTATCTTACTGCGGCCCTGCTGAAGCTGAACATTCATGAACGCAGAATCATTTACGCCAATGGCGCTCACCCTGCCCCGATTTTAATTTCTGAAAAAAATGAAATCTTGCGTCTCGAACCGACAGGCAGTATTATCGGGGCACAGGGAATGGAAGAAATGGAATTCAAGGAAATTTCAATACGTATCCCTGCCAATACAAGAATTGTTCTGTTCAGTGATGGCTTAACGGAGCATAAGGGAGACGCCGAAGATGATTATGGTGAACACCGGCTAATTGAACTCTTGAAAAGAACCCGTTCGCGTAAAGTAGAAGAGATTGTCCCTCTGATTCGGGAAGATGTGGTTCGCCACTCAAACGGAAAAGAATTTCGCGACGATTATACTCTGTTGATGATTGATATTCCCTGAACTGCCTAATCATGATTGCTCGTAACAATTTTGTGAAGTCAGTTTCATTTTGAAGACTTACTTTTGCAAATGAAACTTATAAGGTTTTCAGTTTTTGCGAATTTCATAGCAGACATGTATCTTGGAATTTCTGAAATCTTCGGGTATAGTAGAAGCAGTAATCTCTTTTATGCGGTAAGCTTCATTTGATTGCAATTGAATTTTGAACTTGCGCATATTGGTCGAAAAGAAGAGACATCCGCCCTTTGTCAATAAACGAACGCATGCAATAATTAAATCGGGATGGTCTCTTGTAATATCAAAATCTCTCTGCAGTTTTTTCCCCTTTGAGAAAACCGGCGCATCACAAATAATGATATCATAGGTCTCAGAATCTTCCCGATCAAGGTATTCTCTTGCATCTTCTCTCAGAAATGTAACCTGGTCACTGATTTGCAAATCGTTGAGCCTGAAATTTTCTTTTGCAATTTCAAGATATCGGGCGGATGTATCGACACTGGTAATTTTCGCCGCACCACCGCTGGCGGCATAGATTGAAAAGGAACCTGTGTAACAGAAAAGATTAAGAACATTCCTGTTTTGTGAAATATTTTTTACTTTTTTTCTCAACGGTCGATGATCCAAAAAAAGACCCACATCTACCCAGTCGTCAGGAAAAACCTGAAACCTGAAGATGTCTTCCCTCACCTGAATCGGCTTACCTGAATCGAGTTTTTCATACTGCACACCACCCGAACGTTTAAAGCGTTCTTTAAGATGCAGATGGTCTTCTGCAATTTCAAACACTTCACAAAAAAGTTCAATAACCTGGCTTTTCCAATGAGAAAAATCTTTTCTCTGGCGAATGGAACTGTTGACAATTTCGGTAAGAATCAGATGATCTTCATAAAGATCTGCAATAAACGGGTACGCAGGCAAATCTTTTTCATATACCCGATAGCAGTAAACAGAATTACGGCGGGCCCACTTGCCCAGATGCTTTTTCATTTTCAGTAGACGGTTACGTAAATCTTCCACATCGGTTTTTAAGCAATGCAATCTGGCCGGTCAACTCAAATCATTCAGTATTCAAACTTTTTCTTCTGGACACTCTGCTACAAAGGCTCACACTGTACTGGACGTTTAATGTTCTAAATTACTTTATTTGTATTTTTTTAAGAACATTATATTTTATTAATCAACAAGATGAAAAGAATTGAAGCATTCATCAAACCATTTAAGCTTGAAGCTGTCAAAGACGCATTGGTCGAAGCCGGGGTACGAGGGTTTACCATCAACGAAGTGCGGGGGTTTGGCCGGCAAAAGGGATACACAGAACAGTTTAGAGGTACAGAATACAAAGTAGATTTTCTGCCTAAAGTACAATTGATTTTAATTGTTGAAGACGATGCAACAGACAAACTGGTCGAGTTGATTTTACGTCATGCCTATACCGGCAATATCGGGGATGGCAAAGTTATAATTTCAAGTGTTGAAAAAGTAATCAGAATTCGAACCGGCGAAATCGGGGAGGCAGCAATTCGCGACTAAGTTGCGAATGAAAAATTGTGACGCACTCTGTTTACAGACTTTTCTGGTTTTTCATTTTTTTGTCGAGTCTTATCGGCCCGGCACATTCAATAGAACTGCGTGCAGATACCACCCTCTCAAAAGAAGGTTATTTCACTCTGCAATGGCAGGGTGAAATTTCTACCGAAAACTCTGTACTGCAAATTGCTGAAAATGCTGATTTTAATAATGCCCGAACTCTGTTTAACCTGAGCAAATATCCGCATAACAGTATTGCCCAATCTGGGTATTTGAACGGCAATTATTTTTTTAGAATTGCAGAAACCCGCAATGGCAATACAAGCAGCCTCTCGAACACAGTCAAAATCGAAGTACAATTGCATTCTTTCTCTCTCGCTCTACTAATGTTTACTGCCGGGTTTATTCTGTTTTGTATACTGCTCTGGGTAATACTCTTCGGTGGTCCGGGCAATTTCAAAAATCAGGAGCAGCGAGGGTAAACCAATGCCGCAACTCGATATTCAAACTGCGATCATTATTCTCATTGCATTCAGTATTGCATGGGTTGCGTTGGGCTGGTACTGGGGTAGAAACTCTAAAGAACTGGATGAATACATGCTTGCCGGTCGTAAGATCGGCATTGCCCTTGGCAGTGCTACAGCAATGGCAACCTGGGTAACGAGCAACACTACCATGGTTGCCCCGCAACTGGCTTTCCAGCTGGGTATCTGGGGTATGCTCGGTTATTCCCTGGGTTCCGTGGGTTTGCTGGCCTTTGCACCCCTGGCTCAAAGAATTAAAAAGACAATGCCCAACGGCTATACGAGCGGAGATTTTTTTCGGCTGCGATTTGGTAAACTGGCCTGGCGTATTTTTCTGGCAATATCATTATTTTATTCCTTAGGATGGCTGGTTTCGCTGGGAATGGCAGCCGGGGTTTTACTGGAATCTTTGTCGGGCATTCCCTATACAATCGGCCTGAGTTTCATTATGGCAGTCTGTGTGGCCTATACAATGCTCGGCGGTCTAAAAGCAGTGATTGGTACAGATTTCATACAGACTATTATCATTCTGATAGGGGTAGCTGTATTGGGTTGGCAGGTGATTGACTCACCGGGCCTTGAAAATATTTACACTAAAATTGAAGAGTATCACCCTGCGTTGCTTGATCTGGGCATGCCAGCCGGTCTTATGTTTTTGTTCAACAATCTCTTTTTTGGTGTCGGCGAAATATTTCACTCAAATGTCTGGTGGTCCCGTTCTTTTGCCTTTCGAGAAGGTACCGGGTTTCGATCATTTCTGTACGCCGGACTATTCTGGATTCCCGTACCGGTTGCCACCGGTTTTCTGGCCTTCGCGGTTTTCGCATTGAACATTCCAGTTCCGGCTGCTGATGCAGTGGGTCCCTTAGTGGCATCATTTATTTTAGGAAAATACGGGGCCATTTTGATTTTCGTTATTGTCTTCTCATCTCTGGCTTCGAGCCTTGATTCCCTTTTGGCTGCAACCTCTGACTTGATTCTCGAAGATATCTACCATCGTCATTTTGCACCCAGGGCCAGTAAACAACAGATGCGTAAAATGGCGGTCGTCATCATTCTGTTGCTTGGCATTTCTGCCTGGTTGATTTGCCTGCCGCGCATTGCCAATCTGGCCCAACTGCTGCACTTTACAGGTGCCCTGGTTGCTTCGACAATCTGGCCGGTTGTATTTGGTTTGTATTACCCATCCATAAACGGCAGGGCTTCGAGTCTGGCCATGGCCGGCGGATGTATTTCTGGACTTACAGCCTATTTTGCAGTCGGTTTTTATACTGCTGCACTGGTATCGGCATTTGTTTCGTTTGTTATCTGCGCCGGCTTCATGATTGTAAGCAGAACCAGATTTGATTTTCAGAAACTGCAAGAGGAGTCTAACGATGCTGCCAGCAATAGTTTTTAAGTTCACGATTATAATCTGTGTCATTGCGGTCAGCGTAGTTCCTCTGATTTTTATGATACTGTTGATCAAAGATGCGCGAAGAGGTGAAACATGGTAAATACTCTGCCCTATGGGGCTGGTCTTGACTCGCGTTTAAAAGAATCTTTCTCGCCCCGAGACGGGGTACGCGGGATCGAAAAGCCCAAGGCACTGTATGACCTCATTCCCGAAAATAATGAACAGCTCAAAAATCTGGCGGGCAGGCATATTGTTTCAATTCGCCAGTTTGATCGGGAAACAATTGTTCAGCTATGTAAACTGGCAGCTTCTTATGAGTCCCAGGGAGATCTCATTTATAAACCATTGGCAGGTAAAATCATGATCAGTGCATTTTATGAGCCCAGTACCCGCACCCGCTTGTCTTTTGAGAGTGCATTTCACCGCCTTGGTGGGGATATCATGTCAATCACAGACCGCTCGACCACCGGCATCGCCAAGGGAGAGTCACTCTCTGACATCGGTGAAATGTTTACCAATTATGGCGACGTTGTGGTCTTAAGAGACAGTGAACGAGAATCTGTTTTTCAGATGATTGAAAACCTTAAAATTCCCATTATCAATGCCGGTAATGGGATTGATGAGCACCCTACCCAGGCTCTGGCAGATTTATATGCAATTCTCAAATGGAAACCAGAACTAGCGGTTTTCAATAAGCAGCGTGCTGAATCTGAAAAATTGACCATTGGTGTGATTGGTGTACCAGGCAGAATGCGCACTGTCAGAAGCCTGCTTTTAACCCTCGGTTTATTTTCAGACTGCATACAAAAACTCATCATCATCAATCCTGACCATGATATTTTTGATGAACAGCAAAAAGAAGAACTGCTGGCAGCCGGGCTTAAGATTGAGCAGTCTACTTCATTGCGTAAAGTTGCCGGCGAACTTGATGTTGTGTATATCAACAGCATCGCATGGATCGGCGATACTTATGAGAAACTGGCCGGAGACATTACCCTCAATAAGCAAACCGCGCTAAAAAAAGATTCGATAATACTGCATCCATTGGCCAGGGGCGAAGAATTGGATGTCAGTCTGGACAAAACCCCGCATAACTGGTATTTTGCACAGGCGCGAGGCGCCGTTTTTCTGCGCATGGCTCTGTTGACCTGCCTTACCCAGCGCATTAACCTGGTCGCAGACTCTCCGGTTGATCGCCCCGAGGAGAATATATGATTTCAACTGAGCTCACAATCAACTTTCCCCGTTTGCAAAAAGATCTGCGCGAAATCTCAGCGATCGGTATGGGAAAAAACCGGGGAGTTTACCGCCAGGCATTTACAGAGAATGATCTGCAGGCCAGAAACTGGCTCATCGAAAAAATATCAGAAGCCGGTTTAGAGCTGAAGGTAGACGGGGCAGCAAATATCATCGCACGTTATGTAAGCAATGAGACAAAAAGACCGTCAATTTTAATTGGTTCCCATATTGATTCTGTTCCGGCTGCAGGAACATTAGATGGTACATTAGGTGTTCTGACCGGTCTCGAAGTATTGCGCTCTTTGAAAGAGAATAATGTACAACTCGAGTATCCGGTAGAGCTTGCTTCTTTCAGCGATGAAGAGGGCCGGTTCGGCGGCTTATTTGGCTCCCAGTCTTTTATTGGCAGAGTAACCCCGGAATCAATTCACAATGCAAAAGATTTAAGCGGTACCACATTGATCGAAGCAATGGAAAATTGCGGCTACGATGCAATGCAGGCGTTGAATGCCCGGCGTACACCGGAGAGTATTCTATGCTATCTGGAACTGCATATTGAGCAGGGCCCGGTACTCGACAGTTTGCGTATACCCCTGGGAGTGGTCAGTAAAATCTCAGGACTCTTCAAGTGGAAAATCTCTCTCATCGGGCGGGCAGACCATGCCGGTACAACACCCATGAATATGCGGGCAGATGCTCTTGCCGGTCTTTCAGAATTCATTGTCGAAATTCCCCGACTTCTCGAAGAAAACGGCAATGAAAACAGCGTAATGACAGTGGGGAAAGTAGAGCTGCACCCGGGAGTCGCAAATTCTGTTCCGGGACGCGTAGAGTTTTCTATTGATGCCCGTTCGACTGAAAAAGATATACTGCATGAAATGAACGAAGCAGCCAGAAAAACACTATCGGCGATCGCCCGGCGCAGAAAACTAATGTTCGAATTTCAAATCTTGAGTGAGGTTGAGCCGGTAGATTGCGATCAGGAGATTATTTCGACTATCCGAGAATCTATCTCTGAAATGAACACTGAGTTTCATGAACTGCCAAGCGGGGCGGCGCATGATGCACAGATCTTAGCTCACATAACACCGGTCGGGATGATTTTTGTGCCGAGTAAAGACGGCAGAAGTCACTCCCCCGCTGAATGGACAGACTGGGATCATATGCGCCTGGGAGCAGAAGCCCTTTTGAAAACAGTCTGCAAAATTTCAGAAAAAAATAAAAACAAATTACAGGAAAACCATTATGGATGATGAAAAAAGTCTGCTTGAAGACCTTGATCCGCGCTATATTGATATTGACCCTTTGCGGGAAACATATCGGGAGGCTATCACTGAATATGAAAACCGGTTTAAACCACCGGTTGCAGTCTATACCGCATTGATGCTCATTGACATGCAGTACCTCGATGCTGCGCGAGGTTACGGCCTGTTCAGCCATCCTGAACAGTCTGGTGTTCCTCTTGAAGCGCAGGAATATTATTTTCGATCGCTCGAAGAAATTGTAATTCCCAATATGCAAAGACTGCTGACTGCCTTTCGGGCGAGAAATATTGAAGTGATTCATACCCGAATACAATCTTTAACTAAAAATGGCCGGGATCGCAGCCCCGGACACAAACGTCTCAATGTGCATGCTGCCCCGGGTTCTAAAGAAGCAGAGTTTCTCCCTGAGGTAGCTCCGCTTGACGATGAAATCATCATTAACAAGACCGCCAGTGGGGTTTTTACTGCTACCAATCTCAACTATGTTTTAACCAATATGCAGATAAAGCATCTGTACATGACCGGTGTTTATACTAATGAATGCGTATCGACTGCAGTGCGTGATGCAAGTGATCTGGGTTATTTTGTAACGTTAATCTCTGATGCATGCACTACCGTGACGCATGAGTTACAGCAATCTACCCTGTTCACTCTGCGCGATCGTTATGCCAGAGTGATCAGTACCCACGAAGCTTTACGGGAAATTGATGAAGTGTTTAAGCATCCCGATGCTGCTGTAGAACTGAAAAATTATGAAAACTTACGATCAGGTAACAATAACGGGCAGTAAACGGAGGAACATATGTGTGGAATAGCGGGATTCATTTACGCTGACAAAGGCCGTCAAATAGACAAACGGCTGCTGGAAAATATGGCGGCAATTCAGTATCACAGAGGGCCGGATGACTTCGGCACGATTGAACTACAAGATGAGGCAGTGGGCATGAGCCATGCCCGTTTGATGATTATTGACTTAAGTGAAAGCGGTCGACAGCCCTACCTCTCAGAAGACAAAAATCTGTTGCTTGCGCATAACGGTGAATTCTATGACTACCAGCGCATACGGGCCGATCTATCAACAAAAGGAGCTAAATTCAGATCAAAATCTGACTCTGAAATTTTAATGCACCTGTATCCTGAAAAAGGGTTTCCGGGATGTTTAGATTCTCTGCGCGGAGAGTTTTCTTTTGCATTGTATGATAAAAAAATTGATCGTCTGATTCTGGTAAGAGACAGATTCGGAATTAAACCTCTTTATTTTGCTCAACATAACGGAACGCTTGCATTTGGCTCTGAAATAAAATCAATTTTTGCACATCCTGATATTCCCAGAGAATTTCATCCTGAAGGACTCTTGCACCAGTTAATGCAGACCATAGTGCCGGGTTCAACCCCGTTTGCCCATGTTCAGCAGGTAAAACCGGGGCACTACGTAACGATAGACCGCGAAGCCGGAAACTTCAGAATTTCTGAAAAACCTTACTGGGATCTTCTATTTCCCAAAGCCCATGAACGGGATGACAACGTACCCGAGAGCAAGTCGATTGAAAGTGTGCGGGAATCTCTCATTGATGCAGTCCGCGTACGGTTAGAAGCCGATGTTCCGGTTGGCTGCTATCTGTCGGGCGGTATCGACAGCTGTGCCATTACCGGTCTTGCTTCTTCAATGCGGCAAGACCCAGTGAAAGCATTCACGATTGGCTTTGACCATGACTCCTATGATGAAAGTCATATCGCTCTGGAAATGGCGCAAATGGCCGGCGCCGATCAGGAACTGCTGCGCCTCAAAGCCGATCATCTGTATGATCATTTTGAACAGACTCACTGGCATACAGAACGTACGATTTACAATACATTAGGTGTTGCCAAATATTTGATGAGCCAGAGGGTGCATGAGATAGGCTACCGTGTAGTTTTGACTGGTGAAGGTTCAGATGAATTATTCGGCGGATACCCTTCTTTCAGAAAAGACATGTTCGAGCACAGTATTGATGATGACACAGAATCAGTCGCAATGCGCAAAGAACTGGAAGAAGCCAACCGCCTGGTACGCGGCAGTATGCTGCCCCCCGAAGATCTTGTCGACCCGGCATTATCGTCAATGTGTGGCTTTACCCCAAGCAGTCTGCAAACCTGGTTGGCCACTGAGCAGACGGCCCGTCGAATCTTAAATAGAGAGATGGCAGACTCAATTGTAAACTACTCTCCCGGGGCCGGCATTGCCGGCCAGATAAATGCATCTGCCGTCAAAGACAGGCATCCGCTGGATATTGCACAATACATGTGGATCAAAACCCAGTTAGAAGGTCAAATTCTTACCTGGGGGGGTGACAGGGTAGACATGGCAAATTCTATGGAAGCCAGACCGCCATTTTTAGATCATATACTGGCCGAAAAAGCAGTACACCTGCCCCCAAAACATCGCATCAAAGGCCAGATCGAAAAATATGTACTGCGGGAAGCAATGAAAGGTGTGTTGCCCAAGACACTGTATGAGCGACGCAAATTTGCCTTCATGGCGCCACCCGCCCATACAGACCCTGCCAAATTAGCCGCCCTTCGAAACCTGGCTGACAAGTATCTGGCAGACAGCTCTGACCTGCTCAATACTCAGGAATTTGAAAACCTGTGGCAGGAATACTCTGCGGATTCTACCCCTGCCTGGCGACGTACCCAGTTAGATGCTGTCATTAACCACAGTGTCGGTATTATGATACTTGGGAATCAGCTGATCAAACGGGATGTGCCTTCATTCGCTGCAAGCGAAGCAGACAGGCTGGGCTGGCGACGTTAGTGAGCGTCGGCATGGTCTTCATGACCATGTCGACACTTCAAGCTTGATTGCAAAAATTTATTATTGCGGTAATTTTTTTTCTATTACCGTTACTTCAGGCACCGCAGCTCTTAAATACCCGGCGGCCTGTATTCTGTTTTGACCGCGCTCTGACATCAGGTAACTGACAAAATCAGACACCCGGGAATTGTTGGTGAGATACACAAGGTAAAGCGGTCGTGAAAGCTTGTACTCTCTGTCATAAACACTTTTGGGAGTCGGCTCGACAAATGGCTGGGCGGCATCCAAGGCAAAAGACAGTACTTTTAATTCTGAATCTGCATCTGTACTGGCTGCCCCCATACCAATAAACGAGATCGCCGATGAATTTTCTGTGACCATACTGATAAGTTCTTCATTGTTCGCAGCGATGGAAACATTATTGCCAAGGGTCAAGGCCAGATTTTCTGCATATGCTGCATTGCCAAGAATTCTCTGACGAAATGCATATTCCATAAAATAGGCGAATGTTCCTGATTTTTCATTGCGTACAACAGGCTTCACAGCGAGGTCTGGGCCACCAATTTGTTTGAAATTGGTAACTTTACCAGAGAAGATATCTGTAATTTGTTGTAGAGTAATTTTCTTTATAGTATTTTTTTTATTCACAATTATCGCGAGACCATCAAAAGCCAGAATCTGCTTTTCCCATGAGCCAATTCGATCGAGGTTTTCTTTCTCGACTTCCAGTAATTCCCGTGAAGATAAAGCAGCATGTACTTTATTGGTGATCAGCTGCAGCAGGCCGGTTTCACTGCCCCCGCCGGAAATCTCAACCCGGTAATCTCCCTGGGTTGTCAAATAGTCAGAAGCTGCAATTTCTGCCATGGTGTGCATAGATTCAGAACCTGCCAGAACGATCGTTTCCCGGCCTTTGCAGTTTACCCCAAGTGCCATGCTGGCGGCTAAAAAGCCTGTGAAAAAAAGTCCACGTTTTTTGTTCATAATTTCTCCCAATATTTCGTTACACTCAAAAATACCGCATTGACCATACTGTAAAGTTTTAATTCAATTGTGTTTCGAATCTTATAATAGCAATTAAATTTTCGATACAGTTCAAAAATTAGAGTCCTAAATGTACAATGCATAATTTCGAATTTGCATTGACCTGTGCACAAAATTCGGATAGTCTTACCAGGGAGCGAAGAAGTTCTCTTTTATGAAACGCTTGTCTTATAATTTCTCCCGGCTGAAACTCAGTGGCAGCCTTACAGCCGGTTGTTAAAGAAATCATAGAGGGTGCTTCAGAAAACAGGGCAATCCATCCGTCCAGAATCGCTTTTAACTTTCTGGCAGATTTTTTGTCAATGACAGAAATACCGGTCATATTGAGCCCATTCGTTTTTTCTGCATTTTCTGATAGCCCCTGGGAGACTGTGATCCAATGCAGAGAATCTTTAATATAGTTCAAGAAATCGTCATCAAAAGAAACCTTGTTAAAGTTTTGGCCCGCTTTATGAAGTGCAGAGAACGTATCGAGTTTTTTATTGAACAGAAAAAAATCATGAGTGGGCTCCATATCACAAAAGAGACTAGATTCCCTCCTGTGTAAACCGGTTTACCTGTTTAATTTAGACTGAATTCTTTCCGATACTGTTACAGTCATGCAGAGTAGCCTTTACCGCACTGATCGTTGCTTACATGGCAATGTAATATCAAAGCCATATCGATTTTTTTGGGCAACCATACTCGCCTCTTTACTCTTAGTCACTTCAGTTTATGCAAATACAAAGACAGGTATACCTGAAGAAGTAACTCCCTGGATGGGAGTGTACATTCGGCAAACCAGCATCGGTGTCATCGTACAATCTGTTGTTCCCGATACTCCTGCGCAGTCGGCAGGAATTCGCTCTGGAGACACTATTGTAGCTATTGATGGAAACCGGGTTGTAACAACCTTTGACACCATTGCGACAATAAGAAAATATCAACCGGGCGATCATATTACGCTCACCCTCTTCAGAATGAACCGGGTAATCAAAAAAGAACTGCAGCTGGTTGCAGCCCCTGCGAGAGACTCAAAGTTTTAATCAGTTTATTGAGTGTAAATACGAATGTATTTTACAATACTGGCATCGATGTAAATTTCCAGTAAATCATTGTTCACCAGTAATAATTGAGCATTTTTTGTTTCAGTGATTGTATCTCCCAGAAATGTCTGACCACGCTGGGAAATGAGTCCCTGCCATTGATTGCTCGATTGTGGAACAATCGATTGCCACAGAATTTCACCGGGTTTGGCATAGTATGAAACATTTGAGGGAATCGACACCGCCCTGCCAATATAACTGTCTTCGTTATTAATCTGCTCTACTTTTACTACTATTCCCGCTGCATTGTCTCCGACTCTTTTCCATTGCCCAACCAGATCAGTTTTGAACTTTTTTTGAGGTGTTGAACAGGACATCAGAGAGAGTATCAAGACCGAAAAAATAGTAGCTAAAATAACTTTTTTATGCATTTAACCCTCTTTTAAGCAAACTCATGTTGCAAGTTTCATCTCTATTTTGACGATCAAAAAATTTTTTCGGGAACGTTTTTTCTCTTACAAGAGAAGGTTGCTCAAGCCAGCTTTATGATTTTTACCGGCTCTACCCTGCCCTTCACCAGAGTATTTTCAAATATTTCATACTCATTTAACTGTAATTGCGCCTCTCTGGCAGTCTGTTCCGAGACAAGAATCTGGGAATTAAACTCTTTGTTCAAAGACTCAATTCGGGCTGCCAGATTTACTGTATCACCGATGATTGTGTATTCGGTTCTAGACTCAGAGCCCAGATTTCCGGTGATAATATCACCGGAATGTATCCCTATGCCGATTTTTGCCTTTTCATGATAACCCAGCTCAATATTTTTATTCAGTGTCGAGAGAATTTTATGGGCAGACGACACCGCCAGATTTGCAGATTTTTCATTGGCAATCGGAGCCCCGAACACGGCCATAAATCCGTCACCCAGAAACTTATTGATAATACCTTCATGCTGATTGATAATATCAATCATTGGTTCAAAAACTGAATTGAGAAATGCAATCACCTGAGCAGGGGTTTTCTTCTCTGCGAAAGTTGAAAAATTACGAATATCCAAAAACATTACACTGGCATGTACTTCGAGCGATTCACCTCCTTTATTGATCAATTGTAAGGCAATTTCAGGTGAAACATGGCGGCCGAATGTTTCCAGAACTTTTTCTTTTTCTTCTGTAACTTTCAAGGCATTTTCAGTTCTCTTTTTCAAGGCTGTCGAAATCACACCAATAATTATCCCACTGCCCGCGAGGGCCAGACAGCGGGACACAAGATAGACAGGCTGCCCGGCAATGTCATTGGGAAAGGTCTCAAAACCGGTTTGAATAGCATAGACTATCGCCGACCCATAAAAGAGAGCCGCTACAAAACCCGAGAAAGTACTGAGCCAGAAATCAAGCCGCAAGACTGAAAGTATTATAAAGGCATAAAAAAGATAAGAGGGCGGAGAGCTCAAGCCAAGGTAGGGGGTGGTAATGTTCATAAAAACGAACACCATTGAAGCCGGTATCGACAGGTCGAGAACTGTGTTGAGATAACGTAAAACCGATGAAGAAGTGGTAATATTTATTAATTTTCGACTTAAAACTTTCGCCAAAATCAACTGAACGAACACCGCAAACGGGAACAGAAAGCAGGGAAAATAAATAAACGCTTTTTTACTTTCATCATCTATCTCATAGCTGAAGATGACCACAGCCAGATAGACAATAAAAATAATGCTCAAGAAAACAGCAAGAAGCAAAACCCGGTAGCGCTCACTGATGAGCAGCTGCTTATTAAATTCCTGCTGAAATGAACTTGAGAAATGCTCGGTTTTCATCTCTCAAGCATAAAAATCTATGGAATTATTTTTATTACTCGCCCGGGCTTCCTGTTCAATCTGGTCTGCCACACCAGCAGCCGCAAGATCTGCCACAGAGGGATTCTTGACAGCCAAAGCAGCAGCCCTTAAGCGGCGGGCATCTTCAATTGTTGATGCGGCATCGTGAGAAGGCTTGAGAGCAAGGGTTACCTCACCCCCGACCGCATAGGCCTTACCATCTGGTCCTATTTGATAATTATACTTGGGTCCAGAAACCGCCAGATCTTTGGCCATGGTCAAATGTGCCAGCTCATGGGCTTTCACTTCCTGATCACGATTCTTAAGCCGGTTGCGTAAATCTTCTTCACCGGGCGTTAATTGCTCGGGTGCACTGCTGCGGGCAACGAGCACTTTGTTCTGCCCCAGGTAGCCAACGATGCGGTTATTTCCCGAAATAAGCATAGTATATATATCGGTAAGCCTTTAACCAAACTTGTAAAAGTCAACGTAAATATTTTTGCCAAAGCTTCTGCCGGTTATTGCTTATTGCAGCACTAAAGTAATGTCTAAATCTTATAATAAATTCATTTTCTTTAAGTAACCTCTGAAAAAGTCCCTCCATGCACTTTTTCAGAGG
The DNA here is from genome assembly GCA_020440825.1 of Leptospiraceae bacterium. Classification (GTDB taxonomy): domain Bacteria; phylum Spirochaetota; class Leptospiria; order Turneriellales; family Turneriellaceae; genus JAGRNJ01. The sequence goes on from JAGRNJ010000046.1 coordinate 25,820, forward strand.
TTATTCCGCGCCAAACGCGCGGGAAAACATCCATGT